>JADGQX010000156.1 GCA_017881445.1 Gemmatimonadota bacterium
TTCGATGCCGAGGCCGTGGTGGCCACGTTGGAGTCGAAGATGCGACGTCGCCATCCCCACCTCTACGGCGACGGCCCGGCCGTGCCCTGGGAGGAGCTCAAGGCCCGCGAGAAGTTTGCCGCCGGCGCCGAGGCGGACCGCTCCGTGCTGACCGGGCTGCCCAAGGGGCTGGACCCCCTCTCGAAGGCCCATCGCATCCAGGAGAAAGTCAGCGGCGTGGGCTTCGACTGGGCGGACGCCCGGGGCGCCTTCGAGAAGGTGGCCGAGGAGCTGGAGGAGGTGCGCGTCGCCCTGGAGCAGGAACCCTCCCCCGCGCTGGAGGAGGAGCTGGGCGATCTGCTCTTCGCCGTGGTCAACCTGACCCGCCTGGCCGGCAGCCACAGCATGGGCGCGCTCCAGCGCGCCAACCAGAAGTTCACCCGCCGCTTCGAGGCGCTGGAGCGGCTGGCGCGCGAGCGCGGCGTCCTGCTCGGCTCCGCCTCGCTGGCGGAGCTGGACGCGATCTGGGATGAGGTGAAGCAGGCGGAAAAGCGAGGCGGGTGAGGCGCGTTCAGCCCGCGCCACTCGTAAGCCGGTAGAACTCGGGCGCCAGCTGCCCCTCCCGCAAAATCACCGCGTCAATGCCCGCGTTCAGGAACAGCTCGACGGCGTCGCCGGCCGAGGCCACGCTCACGCCGTCGCCCACGACCTCGGCCACGACGTCGTCGCCCACCGTGATCCGCGTCAGCTCCATGCGGAAACCCCTCGTCCAACCGTGCCGGTGCGACAGTTCATCGCGCGGCAACGCTCATCCATTCACCACAGAGTGCAAAGAGGCATGGGAGGCATCGGCTCGCCGCAGGACCGCGCGGCGAACCCCCTGCCTCGATCGTTCAATCCATTGATGTTGTTGCCGCTAACATAACCAACTGCTTGTCGACGCCCGGAATGCCTGTTCAGCGCATGGTGGATGCGGCGCGGGGCGCCGGCCCGCGCTGCGCCGGCGGGGGCGCGCCCACGCCCCGGTAGGCGGCCCGCTGGTAGACGCGCACGTAGTCGATGTCGTGGTACTGGGGGAAGGTGGTGGTCGAGTCGGGGTTGCCCGGCCAGCTGCCGCCCACGGCCGTGTTCAGGATGATGAAGTGCGGCGTGTGCGGGATGCCCTCGGCCGTGGCGTGGATGCGCTGGCCGTCGATGAACCAGCGCATGGAGTCTGGCTCCCACTCCAGCGCGTAGACGTGGAAGTCCTTCGAGTAGTCCACGTCACCCTTCCAGGTGCCGGAGCTGCTCTTGCCCTCGCCGTGGAACGTGCGGTAGTGGAGCGTGCCGTAGAGCACCTTGGGCTCGTGGCCCAGGTACTCCATGATGTCGATCTCGCTGTACCACGGCCGGTACTCGGGGATCGACGTCTCCTTGCCGGCGGCCACCGCCTGGGCCATGACCCACTCCATGGCCCAGTCGCGGTTCTGGGGGTAGAGCCAGTGTGCGGGCCAGAGCCCTTTGCCCACCGGCAGCCGCGCCCGGATCTCGTAGCGCCCGTAGGTGGGCGCGAACTTGCCGTTGGTGTCCACGCGCCCGCTGGTGTACTTCATGGAGCCGTAGGACCGCACCTGGCTGCGCAGGCGCAGGCAGCCGTTCTCGAGGTAGGCCTCGTCCGGGAGGTAGTACTGCAGCTCGCCGTGCTTGGACTCCTCCCGCAGCAGCACGTTCCACCTGGTCGTGTCCAGCTTGCCGCCGTCGAACTCGTCGTGCCACACGAGCTTCCAGCCGTCCTTCGAGACCGGCGCCTTCGAGACCGTCGCCGCGGCCTTCGCCCTTGCCGTAGCGCCCGACCCCGCCTGCGCCGCCAGCGCGCAGGGCAGCAGCAGGCAGAGCACGAGGGCCAGCTTCGAGCCTTTCATCGTTCTCGTCCCCTTCGTCGTGAGACGCACGTTCCGATAGAAGATCGGGATGGAAGATACTGCGCGACAGCGCCCCCGGCTCCGGTCCCCCCCCCGGCGGCCGCGCTCAGGACGCGCCGGCGCGTACCGCGGCCCGCTCCGCCTGCGCGATGTGCCGGGCCTGGTGGCGCGGCAGCAGCACCAGCGCCGAATACAACGAGTAGCGGATGCGGGGGTCGAAGGGCGAATGGACGCGCAGGCGGTCCAGCGGCAGGCCCGCGCCGGCCTCGACGCAGGCGATGAGCTCCTGCTGCCGCTCGTCGAAACGGCGCAGCAGCTCCGCCGGCTCGGCGATGGGCGCGGAGGAGGGGTCGAAGGGCGCTGTGGTCCGGGTGTGCGCCAGCGAGGAGGGCGCCGACATGATCGCCGCCAGCAGCCAGCCGAGCGCGTCGCGCCGGAAGCGTCGCGGCGCCTCCGCCGGCACGTGGCGCCCGAGCTCCAGCACCTCGTGCAGTAGCGGGATGAACGCATCGGCCGTCCGGTTCAGGTGCTCGACGCACTCCGCCGCGGACCAGTGCCCGGGCGCCGGCCGGCGCCGCCACGCTTCCTCGGGCAGCGCCTGCGCCAGTCGATGCAGGCGCTCCTGCGCCGACCGGAGCTCCGCCACGATGCGATCGAGCTGCTCCGCCATGCCCCCGCCCGGAGGTCACGCCGCCCGTAGCCGGGCGGCACCCGTACACCCGATGCCAGCCCTGTAACATTCGGCGGCGACCCCGCAAAATGCAACGTGTGTCGGCCGTGTCGCGCGCCAACGGACCGTGGCGCCCGCCCCGGCCCGACCGCCCCCCGCGCCTTGACACCCCCGCGGCCCGCCGCCATTCAATCCCTGAGCGGATCCGGTTCCGGCGGCGGCCCGTTCGTCGTGGCCGCGAAGGCGCCGGGGAGCGAAGAC
Organism: Gemmatimonadota bacterium; assembly: GCA_017881445.1. Lineage (GTDB taxonomy): Bacteria > Gemmatimonadota > Gemmatimonadetes > Longimicrobiales > RSA9 > JADGQX01. The sequence continues at coordinate 2,812 of JADGQX010000156.1, forward strand.
ACCCTCCAGGGGACGCGCACCGATGGAGCAGCTACTCGTGGACGTCCGCGTCGCCCGGCGCATCGACGCCTCGCCCGAGCGCGTATTCGACGCCTGGCTCGATCCCGAGCGTGCCCGCCGCTTCCTCTTCGCCACCCCCACGGGCGAGATGGTGCGCGCCGAGATCGACCCCCGGCTGCGCGGGCGCTACTGCCTGGTGGACCGGCGCGAGGGCACCGACGTCGAGCACCGCGGGGAGTACCTGGCCCTGGACCGGCCGCGCCGGCTGGTGTTCAGCTTCTGGGTCAGCGGCTTCCACGACCAGGTTTCCCGCGTGGCCATCGACATCGTGCCGGCCGGCGCCGGCGCCGACATCACCCTGACCAACGGGCCGCTCCCCGCCGAGTGGGCGGAGCGCGCCCGGGAGGGGTGGGCGGGGATTCTCGATGGGCTGGCGGCGACAACGGAGTAGAGGAAAGCCCCCTAGCTGCCGCCGCGTCGCTTCGCCGCCGCCGCGTTCACCTTGCGCGGCTCGCTGGCGAGCTGCCGGTGGTTGTCCTCGATCTTGCGCACGTAAGGCAGCGTCTCCGTGTAGCGCCAGCCGCTCACCTTGGGGGCGACGCGCTCGATGTTGCTCCAGGCGCGGTCGTCCAGCCGTTCGGCCCGCGCCACGTTGCGCGCCCGCAGGATCGGCCCCTCGCCCGCGTTGTAGCTGCCGAACATGAAGCGGAGCCGGTCCTCGTCGTCCGGGTGGTTGTCCAGCGAGAGCCAGAGCGAGCGTTCGTGCATGATGGCCGCGGCGATGTTCCACTCCGGGTCCTCGATCGAGCCCATCCACTCCCGGCGATTGCGCTTGATCAGGTTGTACGTCCCGGGCATGAGCTGCATCACGCCCCGGGCGCCCACCCGGCTGCGCGCCGTCGGGACCAGGTCGCTCTCGGCCTGGCCCTGCGCCTTGAAGTACTGCCAGTCGAAGGTCGGGCCGAAGAAGCGCTTGCTGTACTTGCGGAAGACCGGGTCGTAGCGCGCCTGGTCCCGGACGACCGGGCCGGCGTGCAGGCCCCGGCCGCCCCGGCCGCCCCGGTCGCCCCGTGCCCGCTGGGCGGCGGCGTCGTGCGCCGGCGCCGCGAGGGCGAGGAGGCCCGCCAGCAGGGCCGCGGCCAGCGCCGGCGTGGGCCGTGTCCTCAATTCAGCGCCTTGCCGACGATCAGCGCGATGGAGACGAAGAGCGCCGCGATGAAGATGGCCACCGCCACGTTCCCCTTCTTCAGCTCGGCGGGAAAGTCCACCTGGGGCGTGAGCAGGTCGATCACGCGGTAGCTGACGAACATCAGCACCACGCCCAGCGCTGCGTAGAGGAAGTTGATACCTACGATGCTCCACTCCACGGTGCCCCCTTCGTCAGGTGTCCGCCCGACCGTCACGCTCACAGGATAGCAGCAGCCGGGCACCAGGGGCAAAGCTCGCGTGCCTCGTCCGTCCCCATTCGCGTGGCTCGCCCGTCCCCCCGTCAGTCCTTCCGCGCGAGCAGGAAGCGCGACCCCGCTCCTTCGAAGAGCACCAGGTGCTCCTCGGGAATGCCCACGCCCCGGGCGTACGGCGCCAGGTCGCGTCGGACCACGCGCACCGAACCGAGCCCGGCCGCCCGTCCCAGTGCCTCCAGCTCCTGGTCGTCGTAGAAGCGCAGCCGGGACGCCATGGGCTCGGGCGCCGCAGGCGTGTCGCGCAGCTCCGGGTCCGAGCCCAGGACGACCAGTCGCCCGCCGTGGCGCAGGACCCTTCGCATCTCCGCCAGGACCGCCACCGGGTCCGGCAGGAAGCCCAGCACGCCCGTCATGGCGGCGCAGCTGAAGCTGTCGTCGGGGAACGGCAGGCGCTCGGCACTGGCTTCCTGGATCTCCAGCCGCCCGGCCGCCACGGCCGCCGCGTTCCTCTCCCGTGCCAGTCGCACCATGTCCGGACTGTGGTCCACGGCCGCCGCCCTGCACCCGCTCGCCAGCGCGTCGTGCAGCAGCGCGCCGCCGCCGCAGCCCACCTCCACCAGGTAGTCCGCTGGGGTCAGCGCCAGCTCCTGCAGGATCACGGCGAAGTTGGGCCGGTGGTAGACCGGGTCCTGGTACACCGCCCGGGAGCGGGCCCCCGACGGCCGGCGGGCCTGCCGGTCCGTCACCCAGTCCCCCAGCGCGGCGGGCGACGTCGCCGTCACCAGCGCCGACGCCACCTCCGAGGCGAACCAGCCCGTCAGCTCGCCCGCGTCACCGACGACCGCATCCAATCCGCGCAGCTCCACCGTCAGCCGCGCCCCGCCCTCGCCCTCGCCCCCGCCCCCGCCCCCGCCCCCGGCGGGCTCGGCCCGCAGCTCCAGCTGAGCCGCGTCGCCCGGCCGCCAGGGCGCCGGCCGCCACTCCAGCGCGGCGCGCTCGCCGGGCTGCCAGGCCACTACCCGCCCGACCTCCGCCTCCCCCTGCAGCACCCGGCCCTGCGGCCCGCCCTCGAAGCGGATGCCGCGCCGGGCGAGGCCGTCGGCAAGCCCCTCCAGGAGAGCGGCGAAGGCCGCCGCTGGCTCCATGCCCACGTCCACGCTCACGCGCACCGTTCCGCCCCCGCCCCCGCCCCCGCCCGTTTCCGCCATGGCATCCTCCGCGGCTCAGCGGCGCACCGCCCACGGTCAGCGCTGCAGCCGTGCCAGGTATTCGCCCGTGTCTCCCTCGAGCAGCACCTCGGGACTCCAGCCCGCGCGGCGCGCGTGCTCGCCCAGCGTGGCCGGGTCCACGTGCAGCCAGCCGCAAAACGGACCGCGCGAGCCCGCGTACTCCAGCTGCATGCGGGTCTCGCCCACGTAGCGGCCAGCCCGCCGGTTGGCCTCGTGATAGGCCAGGTGCAGCGGTTCGGACGTCCGGGTCACGTCCGTCGAGTCCAGCAGCACCTGCCCGCCCGGCCGCGTCAGCCCGCGCGCGTGCGCCAGGTACCGGTCCAGCCCCGCCAGCGTCTCCACCATGCCGATGCCGTGGCCGAGCATCAGCAGCGTGTCGAAGCCCTCGTCCTCCAGCTCCCACACGTCGGCGCAGCGCGCCTCGGCCACACCCCGCTCGCGCATGATTTCCACCGCCACGGCGCTGATGTCGATGGCGGTGACGCGAAACCCCCGGGCCTGCAGCTCCAGCGAATGCAGCCCGGTGCCCGCTCCCACGTCCAGCACCTGCCCCCGGCACGCCTCCAGCGCCGAGCGCTCGCTGGCCGTGAACGCCGCCGGCTCGCGGAAGTACTGCGCCGCCGGCAGCACGCCCACAAGCCCGTCGTCGCGCCGGATCCGCAGCTCCGCCGCCGCGTCGCCCCGGACGTAGGCCAGCAGCGCCGCCCCGTGCGGACCCATGGCCTCGGCCTGTCCTGCATCCACCTCGCCCTCCTCCGAACTCGACACCGACCCCGACCCCGACCCCGAATCCGACGTCACAGGTGCGCCCGGGCCCAGGCGATCATCAGCTCGTTCCGGTCGTGGCCCCAGGCCGCCTGGTAGGCGGAGCGGCTCACGTCCAGCCACGTCGCCTTGCGATCCTCGGACGTGCCCACGTCCACCGTCCCGCCGTTGGCCCGGTAGTCCTCGCGGGTCGTGCTCTGGATGCGCGCGTAGCGGAACACCTCGACCACCGGACCCGTGATGCAGCGCTCGATGGCCGCCGGGCTCAGCGGCAGGGTGTCGCGGTGGACGAAGCCCTCCACCCGCACCGTCACCCCGTCCCGGAAGCAGTACGCCTCCATGACGCCGTCCGCCGGCAGGATGTCCTCCAGCACCACTCCGGCCACCGGGTACTGCGCCCCCGACTGGCCGATGATCCGCTGGAAGATCGCGTCCGTGCACTCCGGCGCGGCGCCGCCCTTCACCAGCACGCAGGTGGCGACGACCCAGCGCGCCAGCTGCGCGGGCGACGCATCCAGCAGCACCACCTCCGCTACCGCCAGAGTGCCGTCCCGGTTCCGTTCCGCGTAGCGGCAGCGCACGGTGGGCAGGCCCGCCCAGCCGGAGTACGCCGCCGACGCGCAGACCTTCTCCATGTAGCGCGCGCCGCGGGCCGCCTCGAACCGCGCCCTCATGCCGCTGACCGCCTCCGGCGGCAGGCGCAATTGCCCCGCCCCTGCCCCTGCCCCTGCCCCCGCGGGCCGCCCGTGCCCCGCCCAGCAGCCCGCCAGCAGCAGCGCCGCCAGCGCGGCCAGCTTCGCCCGCCCTCCGGCCCGGCAAACCTCGAGACCTCCCATCGGCGCCTCCCGCGCGACCGCCCGGTTTGCCCGCCCCCCCGGGCGATACCTACTATCCCGTTCGCAGGATGTCGAGGCTCCGACCGTACCCCATCCCGGCCACAGGTAGGCAATGAAGACGTTCCTCGCGGTGCTGACGCCGCTTCTCCTCGGTGCCTGCGCTCACGCCGCCCCGGCGGTCCCGGCCCCCGCGGGCGAGGTACGCGTGCTGGCCGGCGCGGACCGGCTCTTCACCGAGTACGCGCACCTCATCCGAGGCAGGCGCCTTGCGCTGATGGCCAACCACAGCTCCCGCCTGGCGGACGGCACGCACCTGGCCGACGCGCTGCACGCGTATCCGGACGCGAAGCTGGAAGTGCTCTTCGGCATGGAGTACGACATCCGCACCAACGACTACTCGCTGCCGCAGGACCCGGACTCCGTCATCGACGGCCCCACCGGGCTGGTGAAGTACGACCTCTACTACGGCCGCACCCACAAGCCCACGCGCCAGATGCTGGGCGATGTCCAGACCATCGTGGTGGACCTGCAGGACGTGGGTGCCCGCTTCTACGAGCACATCAACGTCCTCGGCTTCGTCATGGAGGCCGCCGCCGAGAACGGCATCGACGTCGTCGTCCTGGACCGTCCCAACCCGATCGGGCCGACGCGCCCGGATGGCTTCGTGGCCGACGCCGCCGACTTTTTCGGCTTCGGCTCCTACGGGCCCGTGCCCGTGGTCCACGGCCTGACCATGGGCGAGCTGGCGCGCTTCTACGACGGCGAGAAGCTGCTGCGCGGCGGCGGCGGCGCCCGCTTGCACGTGGTGCCCATGAAGGGGTGGAGACGCGGGATGTGGCTCGACCGGACCGGCCTGCCCTGGCGCAAGCCGTCGCCCAACCTGGTGTCCTTCGAGTCGGTGCTGGACTACCCCGGCACCTGCCTCTTCGAGGCGACGAACCTCTCCGAGGGCCGCGGCAGCGACACGCCCTTCCAGCTCGTGGGTGCTCCCTGGCTGGACAGCGAGCGGGCGACGTCGCTCCTGAACGCCCTCGGGCTGCCCGGCGTCGTCTTCGAGCCCGTCGCCTTCACCCCCGAGCGCAGGCCGTTCCTCTCCCGCCCGCCCAGGCGCGCCGGCCAGCGCCTGAACGGCATCCGCCTGCGCGTCACCGACCGCGACGCCTTCCAGCCGTTCCGCGCCGGCGTGGCCATGCTCTGGGCCGTGCACCGGCTCCACCCGGACAGCCTGGCCTGGAGCGACGACGCCATCCGTCGCCTGGCCGGCACCACGCGGCTGAAGACCATGATCGAGGAGGGGAAGCGGCCGGAGGAGATCTTCGCCGCCTGGGGACCGGAGCTGCAGGCGTTCCGCCAGCGCAGCGCGAAGTACCGCCTGTACGACTAGCGGCCCGCGCCCAGGGCCGCGCGCGCGATCTTCTCCGCCCACGGCCTCTGCGCCGGGTCGGAGAGGAAGCTCACGCTGAGCGTGCCCTTCTCGCGCCGCACCGCCAGCTGACGCACCCTGGGGTTCCACACCGCCTCCAGCCCCAGCCCCTGCACGGGCGTGGCGCCGGGCACGTTCGAGTAGTCCGAGAACTGCCCGCTCTCGTTCGTGACCAGCAGGATGCCCGTCGGCTTCCCCGCCGTCGGGTCCCACTGGCAGCGCGAGTAGCCCAGGTAATCGGCCGTCTTCTCCCCCAGCTTCAGCTCCAGCCCCGTGATGGCCGCAACCTCCGCCAGCGGGACCAGCTGGCACGCCTGCGCCTCCACTGGAGGCGCCGCCCGCGCCGAGTCGGCCGGCGCCGCCCGGACCTTCCCCTGCTTGCTCCCGCCCCCGCCCCCGCAGGCGCCCAGGACCACCATGGCCGCCAGCACCGCCGTGCGAAACAGCCCGCGCCAATCGCTCTCCCTCGCCATGCCCTCCCCGCTGTTGACGTTCGGGCCGGGCCCGGGCCCGAAAACCCTCGCCCTAGCCTTAGCCCTGCTGTTGCCGTTCCCCAGCCTCAGCCCCAGCCCCAGCCTCAATCTGGACACGCGCCGGCGCCAACCCCTCCGAGCTCGCCTCCAGCACGATGGCGCCCGGCGCCTTGCCGCCCTGGACTATCGCGCAGCACAGCCCGTTGAACGCCCTGCGCGTGCTCCCCTTGTCGCTCTCGTGGCTGCTGGGGTCGCCGTTGCCGACGCCCAGCAGCTTACCCGTCCCGCTCACCCGGAACGCCACTTCGTTGGCAGCCGTCGGCACCACCCGCCCGGACGCATCGACCACCGACACCTCCACCACGGACACGTCCTGGCCGTCTGCCGCGATGCGCGCCCGGTCGGGGCGCAGCACGATGCCCGCGGCCGGGCCGGTGGTCTCGCGCCGGGCGACGAGCGCCGGGGTGGACGACGTCGCCTGCGAGAACCCGCGTGCCTCGATGGCGCCCGGCGCGTACGGCACCTTCCAGGTGGCGTAGCCGTTCTTCGGCACCGCCTGCGCGCCCAGCGACTTGCCGTTCAACAGCAGCTCGACGCGCTCCAGGTTGCTGTGCGCCCAGACGTCGATCGGCTCGCCCTCCCGCCCCGCCCAGTTCCAGTGCGGGAACAGGTGCAGCACCGGCTCCGCGCCCCAGCGCGCCAGGTAGTAGTAGAAGTTGTCCTTGGGGAAGCCGCACGTGTCCAGGATGCCGAAGTGCGAGTTGATGCAGGGCCAGTCGTAGGGTGTCGGCTCGCCCCGGTAGTCGAAGCCCGTCCAGACGAAGCCGCCCGCCAGCCACGGCCGCGCGTCGTAATAGCTCCACCACTCCCGCGCCAGGTCGCCCCAGCTCGGCTTGTTGACGTCGTAGGCGCCGACGTAGCCCCGCACGGCGTCGTTGGCGTAGATGCCGCGCGTGGACACCGTGCTGCCCACCTCCGTGCCCATGAGCGGCAGCCGCGGGAAATCCCGGTGGATCGCCTCGATGTCGCCGTGGAAGTAGTTGAAGCCGAAGACGTCCACCGCCGCCGTCGCGCCCTTGCCCCACTCGCCGTTCATGGCCAGCGTCACCGGCCGCGTCGGGTCGAGCTGGCGCACCAGCCCCTTCATGGTGGCCGTCACCCGCAGTCCCCGCTCGGTCCCCTGTTCCACCCACTCCTCGTTGCCCAGCGACCAGCAGAAGACGCACGGGTGGTTCCTGTCCCGTCGGACCATGCGCTCGAGCTGCGAGAGCGCTTCGGCCGAGCTACCGAACATGCGCGTCTCATCCAGCACCAGCATGCCCAGCCTGTCGCACGCGTCCAGCAGCTCGGGCGTGGGCGGGTTGTGCGATGTGCGATACGCGTTCGAGCCCATCGCCTTCAGCCGCTCGATCCGGTATGCCTGCAGCCGGTCTGGCAGCGCCGCGCCCACCCCCGCGTGGTCCTGGTGGTTGCACGTCCCCTTCAGCTCCACCCGCTGGCCGTTCAGGAACAAGCCGCGGTTGGCGTCGAACCGGACCGAGCG
>JADGQX010000389.1 GCA_017881445.1 Gemmatimonadota bacterium
GACCTGGTCTACGAGGGCCGCTGGTGGGGCACGGAGCGCGAGTCGCTGGACGCGCTGGTCGATCGCACGCAGCAGTTCGTCACCGGCACGGTGCGGCTCAAGCTGTATAAGGGCAACGCCATCATCGCGGGGCGGAAGAGCCCGTACTCGCTCTACAACCAGGCGCTGGCGTCGTTCAGCGACGAAGGCACCTACGACCAGAGCGACGCCGCCGGCTTCATCCGTCTCTTCGCCCTGCCCACCCGGACCGAGGCGCAGCGCGCCGCCGACCTGGCGGCACTGCCCAGGACCAACGGCAGGGCCGCCTCGACCGCTCCGGGCGCGGCACCGCAGCCGGCCGCCGAGCCCGCGCAGCTGTAGGCGACGACGCCATGCCGACGGACACGGGAGCGCAGCCGGCGCCGGGCGACGGCCACCGCCTCTGGGGCGGGCGCTTCAGTGTGCCACCCGCGCCTGCGCTGGAGGAGCTGAACCGCTCCCTGCCCGTGGACCGGCGCCTCTGGCGCGAGGACATCCAGGGGAGCCGCGCCTGGGTACTGGCGCTGGCCCGGGCGGAGGTGCTCAGCCAGGCCGAGGCCCGCGTACTCGACGCCGGGCTCATGCGCGTGGCCGACCGCATCGAGGCGGGCGCGGCCGAGGGCGCCGCCGACGAGGACATCCACACCCTGGTCGAACGGCTGCTTTACGACGAGGTCGGGGAGGTGGCCGGCAAGCTCCACACCGGTCGCTCGCGCAACGACCAGGTGGCCACCGACGCGCGCCTCTGGGCGATGCAGGCCGGTGCCAGGCTGCAGGCCGAGCTGCGCGCGCTCTGCGCCGCCCTGGCCGATCGCGCCGAGACGGTCATCGACCTGCTGATCCCGGCCTATACGCACCTGCGCCGGGCCCAGCCCGTGCGCGTGGCGCACTGGCTGCTCGCGCATTTCTGGGCGCTGGACCGTGACCGCGCGCGCCTGGGCGACGCGCTCCAGCGCGTCGCCACACTCCCCCTGGGCTCCGGCGCGATCGCCGGCTGCGCCTTCGGCATCGATCGCACCCTGCTCAAGGACGTCCTGGGCTTCGAGCGCATCTCCGAGAATTCCATGGACGCGGTCGGCGACCGCGACTGGGTGGTGGAGCTGGTCTTCGTCGCCGCCCTGATCGGCACGCACCTCTCCCGGCTGGCGGAGGACCTGATCGTCTACTCGTCGGAGGAATTCGGCTTCGTGCGCCTGCCGGAGGCGTACACGACCGGCTCTTCGCTCATGCCGCAGAAGCGCAACCCCGATGGCCTGGAGCTGGCCCGCGGCAAGGCCGCCCGTCTCATCGGCGACGTCGCGGCCGCGCTCACTCTGCTCAAGGGGCTGCCCTCCGGCTACAACAAGGACATGCAGGAGGACAAGGAGCTGCTCTTCGGCGCGCTGGACACACTCTTCAACGTGATCCCCGCCACGCGCGAGACGGTGGCGGGACTGGCCTTCGACGAGAGCGCGCTGGCGCGCGCCGTGGACGACGACGGCCTGCTGGCCACTGACCTGGCGGACGAGCTGGTGCGGCGGGGCGTGCCCTTCCGGGAAGCCCACGGCGCAGTGGGGCGGCTACTGCGGCTGGCGGACGAGCGGCGCGTGCGCCTGGCGGAGCTGCCCGACGAGGCGTGGTCGCAGGCGCACCCGAAATTCCTGGCGGGCGGACGGCCGCATCCCTCGCCCGAGGCCTCCGTGGAGTCGCGGGCGGTGCCGGGCGGCACCGCCCGGGGTGCCGTGGAGGCGCAGCTCGCCGCCGCCCGCGCAGCCCTGGCCTCGGGCGGCCATGGCGGCTGAGCCCCCGGCGACGGAACCACCGGACGCCGGCGCCCCTTTGGAGGGCGTCGGCGTCGTTCGTTTGGGGGTGGCGACAGCGCCTGGCGCTGAGCCGGGAAAAGCGGTACCCGGAACGAAAATTGCACCCCGACAGCCCAGACGCGCCCACGTCGCAGCAAGGGCGCGCCCACGCTGAACCGGAGCCGTTCCCGTGAAAAACCCGTTCGCATCGAAGGATCTGTCCGACGCCATGCGCCGGCGGGTCGAGCTGGCCGTTGCCGTGGCGCAGGAGCGCCTGCTGTCCACGCATGTGGGCTACGTGCTGCGGTTGATCCGCCTGGTAGGGGAGCAGGTGCCCTTCGAGACGGCCCTGAACATGTACACCCGGCTGCTGCGTCTGAGCGAGGACGAGGCGCGCAACATCACGACCCGGGCGCTGGCGACCCTGGGCGAGCGGGCCACGGCCACCGAGGCGTGGCCGGAGCTGGTGACGCAGGCGGAGGTGGACCAGGCCCAGGAAAAGGGGAGCCGTTCCTTCGTGAAGCAGATCCGCATGCGGCTGCGTGGGCGCGTGAACGACGACCTGCGCCGGTGGGTGGAGCTGTCGGCGGCGCGCACCGAGGTGGCGGTGCTGAGCGCCCACGTGGACAACGCCCTGGGGTTCGTGGAGCTGCTGGAGAAGGACATGCCCTTCACCGAAGCGGTGGAGCTCTATCTCGAGGCGCTGGACGTGCGCGACTCCGTGGCCGAGGTGGCCTACTACATGGCGCTCGCGCGCCTGGCCGACCAGCTCCTGCCGGACCGGCCGGAGGCGCAGTCGGCGGCCGAGGCGGTGCCTGCCGCCGTCGCCCCGGACGCTCGACATCTGCGGGTGGTGGAGAAGGAAGGCGCCTGAGCCGGGCGCCGGAGCGGGCCTTCGGGGGCGGCGCGACCACGGTCGCGCCGCCCCTTTACTCGTGGTGTGCCCAGCATGGGCGATGGTCGGGAGGAGCGGACGCAGGGGAAGCCCTAAACGGGCACGAAGCCGGAAACGGCGGACACAGCCAAGGGTGGACCTAAACGGCCGAGGCCGGACCCCGGGAAGGGCCGAACGAGAAGGAGAGCGCCACGCTCACGAAATGTGGGAAGGCATGGCACCAGATGTCCGCTTTGGCGGAGCTAGCGTGGGAGGGTACA
>JADGQX010000390.1 GCA_017881445.1 Gemmatimonadota bacterium
TGATGCGGATCATCCGCTCGGGACGAAAGCGACGGTCGACACCGATCGCGCGGTGGATGTTGTAGGTCATCACCCGGAAACGCATCAGTCCCTCTGCACCCTTGCGGCGCTGGGTTCTTTGCCTTCTGGCGGGATGTCCGTCTTTCGCCTCACGGAGCGGGCGAGGAGCGCCAGTCCCAGCCACAGGCTGAATGCGGCGAGCGGCCAGGCCACGAGGCGCGGCCACAGGAATCCGAGGGCGGCCACGACGGCGAGCAGGAATCCGCCCTCGGCCATGAGCCATCTCTCCGCTGGACCGTGGAGCCGGCGCGCCGCCAGGACGGACCCGAGGGCGTTGCCGACGCGCAGCGCGCCAGCCGCGGCCCGCGTCGTGCTCCCTCCGGCGCCGCGGACCCGGGGCTGGCGGACATTTCCCACAGGGCGCACCCGCGCCCAGCGGTGGAGAATGATCTCGGTGGAATGGCTGAGATCCTCCCGGAACATCTCCTCCATCTGGCGACCAAAGGCCTCGTTCTCGACCACCACGTCCAGCTCGCGGTTCCCGATCCAGCTCGCCAGGTTGAGGTTGGTGGAGCCCACCCGCGCCCAGCGCGCATCGGCCACCGCGGTTTTGGCATGCAGCATCGAGCCGTTCCACTCGAAGACGCGGACGCCGGCCTCCAGCAAGGCGCGATACCCAGCGCGGGACACGGCCTGCGTGAAGGGGATGTCGCTGCCCGGGCCGGGGACGAGCAGGCGCACGTCGACGCCGTCGTGCGCCGCGGCCCTGAGCGCCTGGACATAGCTCGACGTGCCGGCGAAGTACGCGTCGGTCAGCCACAGCGTGCGGCGGGCGAGGGACGCGACGAGCGGGTCGAGGCGGTAGAGACCACCGGTGCCCGGCATCGACGCGACCACGCGCAGGTCCACATCACCCTCCGCAAGCAGGCCGGGCGCCGGAATCTCGTCGGGAGGTAGCGGCGGCCCCGTGGCCGCCCAGGTGTCTGCAAAGGCGTGTGCCACGTCGGCCACCGCGGGGCCGCGGACCTCCACGCCCGTGTCGCGCCACCCCGGCAGGCCGCGCTCCACCGCGCCTTCCCACATCGTCCCCACGCAGAGTCCGGTGACGAACGCGACCCGACCGTCCACCACGAGGCACTTGCGGTGGTCGCGCCCGATCCACCCCAGAGGCTGGCTCGGCCGCGGCGGGTTGTAGCACCTGACGTCCACTCCGCCCTCTGTCAAGTGGCGCCAGAAGCGGGCCGAGGCCTTGCCCAGGCAGCCGAACCAGTCGTAGACCACCCGCACCGGCACACCGTCTCGCGCCTTTTCCCGTAACGCGTCGGCAAAGCGCTGTCCCACCTCGTCGTCATGGACGATGTAGTTCTCGAAGTGGACCATGCGCCGGGCCGAGCCAATCGCGGTCAGCCACGCCGGGTAGTTCGCCGCGGCGTCACGCAGGAGACGCACCGTGTTCCCCCGTACGAGCGGCGCGCCAACAACCCGCGAGAAGACCTGGTCGGCGAGCCTGCGGAGCACCGTGGAGTCGGCCATCGTAGCGATCAGCGGGGGTGCCTTCGCGGGCCTCGCCTTCAGAGTCGGCGATCCACCGTCCATTGGCTAGGTGTCGCCCTTCACCTGCAGCGCCAGGTACTTGTCGATTCCCTCCTCGATCTCACGGGGGAACTTCGGCGCCGGCCCCACTAGCATCGGAGCCGTTCGCTGAACGGATGACGTCGAGCTCGCGGGCTCGGACGACCCGTTTCAGGAGGAGAACCGCCTCCGTCGATGACGGGGTCAATCGGAGTCATGGTCGGTAGAACAGCAAGGACTGCGCCACGAAGAGATTGCTTCGCCGGCCCACATCCCCCGTCAGATACCCCGTCCTGAGTTCTGGGTCTCCCGATGACCGCGTCGGCCCACCCACCGGGGATGTAGTTCTTGCAACAGGGGCGGAAAGGGCTGCAACCAGGGCGGGCGGGGGGACGCCCTTCAACGGGGCCCGGCGCCCCCGGAGGCCCGGCTAGGCCCCTCGGGCCTGTGGCAGGGGAATTGCGCCGTCGTTGCTGGAGGTCGAGGGAGGGCCCCGCGGAAGGAACCTCCTCGGCGAGCCGCGTGGCGGAACTCCACCTTGGGGCGATGCCCTTGGCCCACACAGAAGGAGATTGACCATGAAGAGAATCGCGGTGGCAACCCTTCTCCTCGGAGCGCTCGGGATGATCTTCCCCGCGCAGCAGGCGCGGGCGCAGGTGAGCGTGACCGTGAGCATCGGGGACTTCTACGACGAGCTGTCCCCGCATGGGGAGTGGGTCGACTGCCCCTACGGTGAATGCTGGGTTCCCCGCGGGGTGGCTGCTGGTTGGCAGCCATACACGAACGGTGAATGGATCTACACGCGGTACGGATGGACCTGGGTCTCGAATGACCCTTGGGGGGGCGACCCCTACCATTACGGCACGTGGGCCTTCATCGGCAGGTACGGCTGGGTATGGGTACCCGGAACCATCTGGGCCCCGGCCTGGGTGACGTGGCGCTACAGCGACAGCTACGTGGGCTGGGCGCCCATGCCGCCGACGGTGACCTTCGGCAGCGCCGGCTATTCCGGAAGTCCCGTCGTCGTGAACGAGACACAGTACGTCTTCGTGCCGACGAACCGGTTCGTCGGCTCGAACATCTCGTCGGTGCGAGTGGAGCCCCGGCGGAACGCGGAGATCTTTCGCCAGGGTAAGTCCGTGACCCGATTCGAGGTCTCCGGCGGAGTCGTCAGGAACGACGCCCTTCCCGTGGCGACCATCCAGCGAGCGACAGGTGGCAAGATCGAGACGCGAGAGATCGGTACCGCCAAGACCACGCCCCGGACGGTCTCATCGGGCGTTGCCGGAAAGGGCGGGCACGTGGCCATCGTGGCGCCGGCCAGTGAAGTGAAGGCCGCGCGAGCCTCCCGGCAGAAGACGGCGCCCCAC
>JADGQX010000033.1 GCA_017881445.1 Gemmatimonadota bacterium
ACGTCGAGAAGTACCTCGAGGGCCCCCGCCACATCGAGATCCAGGTCCTCGCGGATGCCCACGGCACCATTGTCTCGCTGGGCGAGCGCGAGTGCTCCATCCAGCGCAGGCACCAGAAGCTGGTCGAGGAAGCGCCCTCGCCCGCCCTCACGCCCGCGCTGCGCCAGGAGATGGGGGACGGCGCCGTCGCCGCGGCCGCCGCCGTGGGCTACCGCAACGCGGGCACCATCGAGTTCCTCTTCCAGGACGGCCGCTTCTTCTTCCTGGAGATGAACACGCGCCTCCAGGTGGAGCACCCGGTGACGGAGCTGGTCACCGGGCTGGACCTGGTGCAGTGGCAGCTGCGCATCGCCGGGGGTGAGGCGTTGCCGATGCGCCAGGAGGACATCCGGCTGGACGGCCACGCCATCGAGTGCCGCATCACCAGCGAGGACCCGGCCAACGGCTTCCTCCCGTCCACCGGGCGCATCGAGCGGCTGGCCGTGCCCGCCGGTCCGGGGGTGCGCTGGGACGCCGGCATCGATGAGGGTTACCAGGTCTCGCTCTTCTACGACCCGATGCTGGCCAAGCTGATCGTGCACGCGCCCACGCGGGACGCGGCCATCGAGCGCATGGGGCGGGCACTGCGCGAGCTGCAGGTAGTGGGGCTGGAAACGAGCGCACCCTTCCACCGTCGCCTGATGCTGGACCCGGATTTCCGCGCCGGCCGCCTCGACATCGGCTTCCTCGAGAGCCACCCGGCGCTACTGCGCCCCCAGCCGGACGAAACGACCATCCGCGTGGCGGCGCTCGCCGCCGCGCTGCTGGAGGAGGAGCAGCGACGGACGCGATCGGTCCGGCGGGTGGATGGCTCCTCCTCATCGCCGGGCGGCTGGCGCGACCGCGGCTGGCGCTGAGCCGCAGCCGCTTTGCCGGCACAGCGGACGGTTCAGGGCTCTGTTGCGAACGGGCGTTCGTCATTATCTTGCAGCGCCTTCCGTTATCCGACAGACGAATCGCACATAACTACAGGCACCGCTGCCACTTGTGGAATCAATGGCGTTCCTGGCAGTGGAACATGCGTGCGATCAAGGCGGACCAGGCGTGGGCGGCGGGCAGGCTGGGGTCCGCCGGCGTGACCGTGGCCATCCTCGACACTGGCATCGACTACAACGATCTGGACCTGAACGGGCTGGTGGACCTGTCCCGATCCGCCTCGTTCGTGCCGACGGACGATTCGATAACGGCGCACTTCTTCCCCACCCGTAACCTGATCACCGACTACAACGGCCATGGGACCAACGTGGCGGCGCAGGTCAGCAGCAAGGCCGTGGCGTTCGCGGGCGTGACCTCGCGCACGACGCTCATTGGGGTGAAAGTGCTGGGCCAGAATGGCAGTGGCAGCGTCTCGGGCGTGCTGGAGGGCATCCTCTGGGCCGCCGACCACGGCGCCGATGTGGCCAACATGAGCCTGGGCGCCAGCTTCGCCCGGGCCGGGAACGGGCAGGCGATCGGCCTCATCAACCGCACGTTCAACTACGCCAAGAGCAAAGGGATGCTCATCGTGGTGGCCGCCGGGAACTCGGCCAGCGACCTGGCCCCGGACGCCACCTTCAACGCCTACTGCTCGGCACCGCACGTGGTGTGCGTGTCGGCGGTCGGACCGGTCACCCCCACCGGCAGTCCCGACGTCTTCGCCTTCTACAGCAACTTCGGCCTCGGGGTGATCGACGTGGCGGGGCCCGGCGGCAACAGCGCCGGCGTGACCTCGACCTGGCCCTGGGGCCTCGACTCGTTCTCGTGGGTCTGGTCGCTGTGCAGCAAGACGCTGCTCGCCGGCTTCCAGTCGAACGGCACGCCCATCCTGGCGGGCTGCCAGTCCGGCGGCTTCATCCTGGGCTTCATCGGCACCAGGCAGGCGACGCCGCACGCCGCGGGAGTCGCGGCGCTCATCGTGGTCAACATCGGCCACGGCAAGCCGGCCCAGGTCAAACGCGTACTCGAAACCACCGCCGATCCGGTCAACGGCACGCGGGACGACCCGTTCTTCGGCAACGGTCGCATCAACGCGGCACGCGCCGCGCTGTAGCGCGGGAGGGCCGAACGGGTCCTGCGTCTTTGCCGCCCGCCGGCGCAGGCCCTATCTTCTTACTGGAGGCCCGGGAGTCAAGCCCCCGGGCCATTTCTTTGATGCGAACGGGAAGGAGCCGCGGGTGGCACGATCCCCCCAGCCGTCCGGCGATGCCGCCGTAGTGCGCATCACCGGTATCGCGGCCGGGGGCGCGGGCGTGGGGCGACTGCCGGACGGGCGGGCGGTCTTCGTGCAGCGCACGGCCCCGGGCGACCGGGTCGTGGCGCGGGTAGTGGAGGGGAAGAAGCGCTGGGCGCGGGCGCAGCTGCTGCGCGTGCTCACGCCTTCGCCCGACCGGCGGGTCGCGCCCTGTCCCCACTACGGCCGCTGCGGCGGCTGCACGCTGGAGCACCTGGCCTACCCCGCGCAGCTGCGGGCCAAGGCGTCGCTGGTCGTGGAGGCGCTGCGCCGGATCGGCGGCGTCGAGGCGGCCTTGCCGGAGGTGACGGCCTCGCCTGACGAGTTCCGCTACCGGAACCGCGTCTCGTTCACGCTGGTGCGGCTGGAGCACGGGCGGGTGGTGGCGGGCTTCCACGAGCTGGAGCACCCCGGCCGGGTGCTGGACATCGGCGCTGACTGCCTGTTGCCGGAGCCGGCGGTGTCGGCGGTCTGGGGCCGGCTGCGGGAGCGGTGGGGGCTGGACGCCTTGCGCCTGCCCGCGGGCGCCCGCCTGCGCCTGACGCTGCGAGGCACGGGGGCCGGACCGGTCTCATTGCTGGTGGACGGGGGCTTCGGCCCCGGGCGCCCGGACGAGCTGCTGGCCGACGTAGAAGGGTTGGAGTCCATCTGGCATCGGCCCGGTGACGATCCGGAGCGCCCGGCCGTGCTGCTGGCCGGCGCGGAATCGCTTCCGGAGAGCTGGCAGGAGGAGGACGTGGCGCTGAGCGGCGCGGTCTTCCTGCAGGTGAACCGCGCGGCGGCCGCGCTGCTGGAGGAGCACGTCGTCACGCTGGTGGGCGACGTCGCCGGGCAGAAGGTCGTGGACGCCTATTGCGGCGTCGGCCTGCATGCCCGGCGGCTGGCGCGGCGGGGCGCGCGGGTGACGGGCATCGAGCTGGACCCGGTGGCGGTGGCGGAAGCGCGGCGCGGGGCCGCCACGGGTGACGCGGCCGAGTTCGTGGAGGCTCGGGTGGAGGACGCCCTGCCGGCGGCGCTGCCCGCCGGGCTGGTCATCCTGAACCCGCCGCGCGCCGGTCTGGACGCGGCCGTGCCCGGGCAGCTGCTGGCCGCGCCGCCCGGCCGCCTGGTCTACGTGAGCTGCGACCCGGCCACGCTGGCGCGGGACCTGGGCCGTCTGGCCGCGGGATTCGAGCTGCGCTCGATCCGCTGCTTCGACCTGTTCCCGCAGACCGCGCACGTGGAGACCGTCGCCGACCTGGTGCGGGTCCGCCCCGGGGGGGACTGAGTCATGCGCTACTTCGTCACCATCGATGGCCGCACGCTGGAGGTGGACCTCAGCGGCGAGCGGCCGCGCGTGGATGGCCAGGAGCTGGTCGCGGAGCTGGTGGCCGTGCCGGGCACGCCCGTGCAGCACCTGCTGGTGGACGGCCGCTCCTTCCCGCTGGTGGCCCGCCCGGGCGCGGGGAAGGGCAGCTGGGACATCCAGCTGGCCGGCGAGCGCTTCCTTCCCGAGGTGGTGGACGAGCGGACGCGCGCCATCCGCGCCCTGGCCGGCCGGGGCCCAGAGACGCAGGGCCCCAGGCCGGTGCGGGCCCCGATGCCCGGCCTGGTCACACGCGTCCAGGTGGCGCCCGGCGACACCGTGCGCCCGGGGCAGGGGGTGGCCATCATCGAGGCCATGAAGATGGAGAACGAGCTGAAGGCCGAGGCGGGCGGCGTCGTCTCCAGGGTGCTGGTCAGCGCCGGTCAGCCCGTGGAAAAGGGGGCGGTGCTGGTGGAGTTCGCTTCGTAGGAGAAGGCGCGGGGTCGTTGCGCTATGGAGACGTCACTTTACCTCGCGTGGGCTAAGTGCTTTAACGGCCCGCATTTTGAGATCTGGAGCCAATGCCGTGTCTAGCTCGGTGAGCGGCCGCCCCACGCCTGCGGGCGAGGACCGGCCGGTGCAGACGACCGACGGGATTCCGGTGCAGCGGGTGTACGGGCCGGAGGACGAGAGGATCGACTACGCGGCGACGCTGGGGGACCCGGGCGAGTACCCGTTCACGCGGGGGATCTACCCGACCATGTACCGGGGCCGGCGCTGGACCATGCGGCAATACGCCGGGTTCGGCACGGCGGCGGAGACCAACCGGCGCTATCGCTACCTGCTGGAGGCGGGACAGACGGGATTGAGCGTGGCCTTCGACCTGCCGACGCAGATGGGCTACGACTCGGACGCGAGCATGGCGCTGGGCGAGGTGGGGCGGGTGGGCGTGGCCATCGACACGCTAGACGACATGCGCACACTCTTCGACGGCATCCCGCTGGAGAAGGTGTCCACCTCCATGACGATCAACGCCACGGCGCCGGTGCTGCTGGCGCTGTACGTGGCGCTGGCGGACGAGCGGGGGATCCCGCGGGACAAGCTGAGCGGTACGGTGCAGAACGACATCCTGAAGGAGTACATCGCCCGGGGCACGTACATCTACCCGGTGGAGCCGAGCCTGCGCCTGGTGACCGACGTGTTCGACTTCTGCGCGCGGGAGGTGCCGCGCTGGAACACGATCTCCATCAGCGGCTACCACATCCGGGAGGCCGGCGCCACAGCCGCCATGGAGGTGGCGTTCACCTTCGCCGATGCGCTGGAGTACGTGGACCGGGCGCTGGCCCGGGGGCTGGAGCTGGAGAGCTTCGCGCCGCGGCTGTCGTTCTTCTTCGCGTCCCACAACGACTTGCTGGAGGAGGTGGCGAAGTTCCGCGCGGCCCGGCGGCTCTGGGCCCGCCTCATGCGCGAGCGCTACGCCGCCTCCGAGGAGTCCTGTCGCCTGCGCTTCCACACCCAGACGGGTGGCGTGACGCTGACGGCGCAACAGCCGCTGAACAACGTGGTGCGCGTGGCCATGCAGGCGCTGGCCGCGGTGCTGGGCGGGACGCAGTCGCTGCACACCAACGGCTACGACGAGGCGCTGTCGCTGCCGACGGAGGAGGCCGCCAAGCTGGCGCTGCGCACGCAGCAGATCATCGGCTACGAGTCGGGCGTGGCACGCACGGCCGACCCCCTGGGTGGGAGCTGGTACGTCGAGTCGTTGACCGACGCGCTGGAGGCGAAGGCTCGCGAGTACCTGGAAGCGGTGGCGGCGCGGGGCGGCGCGGCCCGGGCCATCGACTACTGCCAGGAGGAGATCCACCGCGCCGCCTACGAGCACCAGCTCGCGGTGGAGCACGGCGAGAAGACGCTGGTGGGCGTGAACGCCTTCACGGAAGGCGCGGCGCCGACGGTCGTCGCCCAGCCCGACTATGGCGCGCTGGAGGCCTCGCAGCGCGAGCGCCTGGCCGCTGTGCGCGCGCGCCGCGCCGCCGCCGCCGTGGAGGGGGCGCTGGCGCGGATCCGCCAGGCCGCCGCGGGATCGGAGAATCTGCTGCCAGCCATGGTGGACGCGGTGAAGGCGCTGGCCACGCTGGGCGAGATCAGCGAGGCGCTGCGGGGCGTCTGGGGGGAGTATCGCTTGAACTGAAAGGGCGAGGGCGAGGGCGAAGGCGAAGGAGGGTAGAGGTCGAGGGTAGGGGCGCGGGCATGCCGCACACGCGCACGCACACGCTCTCGCTCACGGGGCCCTGCCGCCGTGTCGCCGTGTCCGCCTGGAAGCGCGGTGGCGCCCGGACCGGGAAAGGTCGTAAAATAGGCATTCACGCCAGCCAGCAACGAGGCCATGCCGACGTACGAGTACCGTTGCCCGAACGGGCACGAGTTCGAGCAGTTCCAGCGCATGAGCGAGCCGCCCGTGGCGAAATGCCCGGATTGCGGCGCGGACGCGGAGCGCCTGCTTTCGGCGGGGGCCGGGCTGCTGTTCAAGGGCTCCGGCTTCTACATCACGGACTACCGCAGCGACAGCTACAAGAAGGCAGCGGCGGCGGACAAGGGCGATGCCGGGTCGTCCGGCTCGACCGGCTCGTCGGATTCGTCGAAGCCCGCGGGCTCGTCCAAGCCATCCGATTCGTCCAGGTCGTCCGACTCGTCCAGGTCGTCCGACTCATCCAAGTCCTCCGAGCCGTCCAAGTCCTCCGAGCCGTCCAAGTCCACTGGCTCGTCGGAATCCGAGGGCTCTTCGGGCTCAGGCTCGGGCTCGGGGTCGGGAAACCAATGAACCCCATCGAACGACTGCGCGCGCAGCTGGAGCGCGTGGCGGCGGAGCTGGGCGCGGAGGGGACTGCGGCGCAGCTCGAGCGGCCGCGCAATCCCGAGCACGGGGACCTGGCGACGAACCTGGCCATGACGCTGGCGGGGCGACTGCGCCGCCCGCCCCGGCTGATCGCCGACCAGATCCTGGAGCGGCTTTCGCTGGCGGAGGCGGGAGTGGCGGCCGCCGAGGTGGCGGGCGCGGGCTTCATCAACTTCCGGCTGGCCGGGGGTGTGGTCCAGGGTCAGCTCCTGCACATCGTGAAGGCGGACCGCGACTTCGGTCGCGCCGCGGCCCCCACGGGCCAGCGCTGGCAGGTGGAGTTCGTCTCGGCCAACCCCACGGGTCCGCTGCACGTTGCGCACGGCCGCGGCGCGGCGCTGGGCGATGCCATCGCGTCGCTGCTGCAGTGGAGCGGCCACGAGGTGGAGCGCGAGTTCTACGTCAACGACGCGGGCGTACAGATCGGCAAGCTGGGCGAGTCGCTGGACGCGCGCTGGCGGGAGCTGCAGGGGCAGTCTGCGTCCATCCCGGATGGCGGCTACCACGGCTCGTACGTGACGGAGCTGGCGCGGCAGGTGGACGCCGAGCAGCACGAGCGGCTGGCGTCGCTGGACGCGGACGCCCGCGTCGCCTTCCTGAAGGACTGGGGAGTCGCGGCGCTGGAGCGGGAGCAGGACGAGACGCTGCGGGCCTTCGGCGTGCGCATGGACAGCTACTACCCGGAGAGCCGGGTCTACCAGGAGAAGCTGGTCGAAACGACCTTGCAAGAGCTTGCTGCGCGTGGACTTACGTACGAGGGCGAAGGCGCGCTCTGGCTGCGCACCACGGATTTCGGCGACGACAAGGACCGGGTGCTGGTGAAGAGCGACGGCACCTACACCTATTTCGCGCCGGACATCGCGTACCACCGGGACAAGATCGGGCGCGGCTTCGACCATGGCATCGACATCTGGGGCGCGGACCACCACGGCTACGTGCCCCGGATGAAGGCGGCGCTGGCGGCGCTGGGGCACCCGGAGTTCCTCACCGTGGAGATCGTGCAGATGGTGCGGATCGTCCGGGGCGGGGAAGAGGTGAAGATGAGCAAGCGCGCGGGCGACTTCGTGACGCTGCGCGAGCTGTTCGAGGAGACGGGCGCGGACGTGGCGCGCTACTTCTTCCTGATGCGCCGCGGGGACGCCCAGATGTTGTTCGACCTGGACCTGGCGCTGGACCATTCGGAGAAGAACCCGGTCTACAAGGTGCAATACGCCCATGCGCGCCTGGCCAGCATCTTCCGCAAGGCGGGGCTGGACCCGGCGGCGCTGGAGGCGCAGAACGCCGATCTCACGCGGCTGACGTTGCGGGTGGAGCAGGACCTGATCAAGCAGCTGGACCGCTTCCCGGATGTGGTGACCCGCGCTGCGGAGGGCCGGTCGCCGCACCTGGTCTGCGAGTATCTGGAAGAGACGTCGGGCATGGTGAACTCGTGGTACCACGGCGGGAACCCCAGCCGGAATCCCGAGCTGGCGGTGCTGGTTGGCGACCCGGCGCTGCGGGCCGCGCGCCTGGTGCTGGCGCGCGGGATCCAGGTGGTGCTGCGCAACGGCCTGGAGCTGCTGGGGCTGACGGCCCCGGACCGCATGGAGCGCGAGGAGACCGCATGAGCTTGCTGGTGGTAGGGAGCGTGGCGCTGGACACGGTCGAGACGCCCTTTGGCCGCGCGGTGGACGCGCTGGGGGGCTCGGCCACCTACTTCTCGGCGGCGGCGTCGCTCTTCCATCCGGTGCAGGTGGTGGCGGTGGTGGGGGATGACTACCCGCTGGAGGGGCTGGACTTCCTGCGCACCCGCGGCGTGGACCTCTCGGGCATCGCCCGGAAGCCGGGTGAGAGCTTCCGCTGGTCGGGCGTGTACAGCTACGACCTGAACACGCGCGAGACGCTGGAGACCCGGCTGGGCGTATTCGCCGAGTTCGAGCCCGAGCTGCCGCCCTCCTTCCGGGAGGCGCGCTGGGTGTTCCTGGGCAACATCGATCCCGAACTGCAGTGGCACGTGCTGGACCAGGTGCGCGCGCCGCGCCTCGTCGCCTGCGACACCATGAACCTGTGGATCGACATCAAGCGCGACGCGCTGCTGAAGCTGCTGTCGCGGGTGAACCTCTTGCTGGTGAACGACGCCGAGGCGCGTCAGCTCTCGGGCGAGCACAACCTGCTGCGCGCCGCGCGCTGGATCCAGCGCCAGGGTCCCGAGTACGTCATCGTCAAGAAGGGCGAGCACGGCGCCATCCTGTTCATGCCGGGCTCGATCTTCTTCGCCCCCGGCTACCCGCTGGAGGAGGTCTTCGACCCCACCGGCGCCGGCGACTCCTTTGCGGGCGGCTTCATGGGCTGGCTGGCGCACGCGGATTCGACCGAGCCGGACGAGATGAGGCGGGCCATGATCTACGGCTCGGCGCTGGGGTCGTTCGCCGTGGAGCGCTTCAGCGTGGAGCGGCTGGTGGGCATCGATGCGGCCGAGATCGCGCAGCGCGTGAGCGCGTTCCGCGACATGACCGCGTTCCAGTGCCACGAGAGCATGGAGGCCCATGCCGGCTGACCCGGAGCAGGGCGGCCTCAGCTACCGCGATGCGGGCGTGGACCGCGAGGCGACTTTCGCGGCCAAGCGGTTCATCGGCGAGGTGGTGCGCCGGACGCACGGACCGGAGGTGCTGTCCCGCGTAGGCGGCTTCGGCGGCATCTTCCGGGCGCCGGCGGAGGGCGCCGGCGCCGCCCTGGTGGCCAGCGCCGACGGCGTGGGCACCAAGCTGCGCGTGGCCCAGATGGCGGGGATCCACGATACCGTGGGGCAGGACCTGGTCAACCACTGCGTGGACGACATCCTGGTGGAGGGCGCCCGGCCACTGTTCTTCCTGGACTACATCGGCATGGGCCAGCTCACGCCCGGCGTGATCGAGGCGCTGGTGCTGGGCATGGCCGACGCCTGCCGCCTGAACGGCTGCGCTCTGCTGGGCGGCGAGACCGCCCAGATGCCCGACTTCTACGGCGCGGACGAGTACGACCTGGCCGGCTTCATCGTGGGGGTCGCGCCCGCGGAGCCGGAGCGGCGCCCCGGCTCGCACCGCGTGCGCTCCGGCGACGTGCTGGTGGGCCTGGCCTCGAACGGGTTCCACACCAACGGCTATTCGCTGCTGCGCCACCTGTTCTTCGACCGCCTCGGCTGGACGCTGGACACCGAGCTGCCCGATGTGGGCAAACCCCTGGGCGAGGTGCTGCTCACGGTGCACCGCAGCTATCTCGGGCCGCTGCTGCCGCTTGTGGAAGCGGGCCGGGTCCGTGCCCTGGCCCACATCACCGGCGGCGGCATTCCCGAGAACCTCGCCCGCGTCATCCCGGACGAGCTGCAGGCCCGCGTGCAGCGCTCGACCTGGGCGATACCGGGGGAGTTCGAGGCCGTCATGCGCCTGGGGGACGTCGCCGAGGACGAGATGTACCGCACGTTCAACATGGGCGTGGGCATGATCCTCGTCGTCTCACCGGAAGACGAGCTGGACGTCGTGGAGCGGCTACGCGCCGCCGGGGAGGACGCATGGGGACTGGGCATCGTGCAGGCGCGGCACCCGGGCGAAACCGCGGTGAAGCTGCTCTGAGCATTCTCTCGGGTAGACGCGGCTCCTCCATGTCCCGGGGCCTGCACATCCGCGCGCCACGCCCGGCTTCCGTCGCGCCGGCCCGCGCCCGGTCGTTCGCGGGCGCCGCCGGAGACAGCCGTGAGCGTGAGCGACCGGGCCCGTCGCCGGCTGTCCCCGGGTCCCGTGGACGCCTGCCCCTGCGCCTGCGCCTGCGGCCGTTGACGTTCCTTGCCCTTGCCCTTGCCCTTGCCCTTGCCCTTGCCCCCCGCCCGGGGCACGCCCAGGACGCCCTGGCGCGCGCCTGCCCCGTGCGGGCGGAATTCGCGAACTGTCTGGTGCTGGCGCAGGCCGCGGCTATCGCGCAGCCGCGCCTGGCGCTGGCCGCGGCCGGGGGCGCCCCGCTGGCCGGCAGCGCCAGCACGGTGGGGATGCGCCTGGGCAAGAGGCCGCGCGTGGCGGTGCAGCTGCGGGTGAGCACGGCGCGACTGACCGTGCCGGCGCCGGGCGCGTCGGCTGGCCGGTCGTCGCTGGCACCCTCCATCGCCGCGGACGCCGCTGTCGGGCTGTTCGGGGGGCTCCGACTGCTGCCGACTATCGGCGGTGTCGGCTCCCTGGACCTGCTGGGGAGCGCGGGGGCCGTCGGCGGGGGGGGCCACGGCTTCAGCGGCTTCCCCGCCACGGCCGCGATCGGCGCCCGCATGGGGCTGCTGCGGGAGTCGTTCACCTCGCCCGGCATCTCCATCTCCGCCATGGTGCGCCGGATCGGCGGGCTGAGCTACGCCGCGCCGGTCGACAGCGGGACCGCCACGTTCGCGCACATCGGGGACGTGTCGTTGCGGGCCACCGTGGGCAAGCGGCTGGTCTCGCTGGGCACGCTGGTGGGCGCGGGGCTGGACCGCACGTCCGGCGACGTGCAGATCTCGCCCAGGCTCTGCAGAGGCTCCTGCTCGCTGAGCCAGGTCGACCCGGTGAAAGCGCCGCTGACGCAGACGCGGGGCAGCTTCTTCGCCGACCTGACCTGGACCTCGCTGGTCTTCAACGCGACGGCCGAGCTGGGCTGGCAGAAGGGCGGGTCGCCCGCGCTGACGGCCACGCCCACGGGGCAGGAAGCGCTCGTGCGCAAGGGCGGGGTTTTCGGCACCCTGGCGCTGCGGCTGACGATCTGACATGAGCGCCATTCCCACGGACGCGCAGCAGGATCGGGATGCGGGCTTCATGCGCCGGGCGCTGGAGCTGGCGGCGCGGGGCTGGGGCCGCACCTGGCCCAATCCGCTGGTGGGCGCCGTGGTGGTGAAGGACGGGCGCATCGTGGGGGAGGGGTGGCACGAGGAATACGGGCGGGCGCACGCGGAGGTGAGCGCCCTGGAGCGGGCGGGGAAGGCGGCGCGCGGGGCCACGCTCTACGTGACGCTCGAGCCCTGTGCCCATCACGGCAAGACGCCACCCTGCACGGAGGCGGTGGCGCGCGCCGCCATCGCGCGACTGGTCTATGCGGCCGAGGACCCGAGCGCGGAGGCGGGGGGCGGCGGCGCGCGGCTGCGCGAGCGGGGGCTGGACGTGAGGGCAGGCGTGGAGCGCTCCGCCGCGCGGCTGCAGAACGCCATGTTCTTCCACGCACTGGAGATGCGGTCGCCCTTCGTCGCCCTGAAGTACGCCCTTTCGCTGGACGCTCGCCTGGCGGCGGAGCCGGGCCGGCCCACCCAGGTCACGGGGCTTGCGGCCCGGGAGGAGGCGCACCGGCTGCGGGCGGGCTATGATGCGATCGTGGTGGGCATCGGCACCGTGCTGGCGGACGATCCGCTGCTGACGGTGCGCGGTCCGGTGGCGCCGCGGGTGCCGCCGGCCCGGGTGGTGCTGGACACGGACGCGCGCCTGCCGCTGGGCAGCGCGCTGGTGCGCTCGGTGGCGGAAGCGCCCGTGTGGTGCCTGTGCGCGCCCGATGCGCCGCGGGCGCGGCAGGAGTCGCTGGCGGCGGCCGGGGTGCGGCTGCTGCCGGTGCCGCGGCGGGCGGACGGCAAGGGGCTGGACCTGCGGCTCGGCCTGGGCGCATTGTGGGACGCGGGGCTGCGGGCGCTGTTCGTGGAGGGTGGCGGCCGGCTGGGCAGCGCGCTGCTGGATGCCGACCGCGTCGACCGGCTGGACCTGTTCCTGGCCCCGGTGCTGCTGGGGGATGGCGGTGTGGCCGCCTTCCCATCCTCGCCCCGGGGCCCGGTCGCCGCGCGGGGCTCGTGGAGGCTCGTGCGGACGGCTGCTTTCGCGGACGACGTGCTGGTCGAGCTGCAGCGGGACCGCTCCGGCGGCCCGGCGCCGCCGGCCGGCGGAGGCGCATAGATGTTCACGGGAATCGTGGAGGAAGTGGGCCGGGTCCGCTCCGTGGAGGAGCTGGAGACCGGCCGGCGGCTGGCCATCGACGCGGGCGCGCTGCTGGAAGGCGCGCGCCCCGGCGACTCCATCGCCATTGACGGCGTGTGCACGACGGTGGTCTCGCTCTACCCTGGCGGCTTCCTTGTGGAGGCGATCGGCACGACGCTCTCGCGCACGACCATGGGCGGGCTGTTGCCGGGCAGGCGGGTGAACCTGGAGCGCTCGATGCGCCTGGGCGACCGCCTGGGCGGTCACCTGGTGCAGGGGCACGTGGACGCGGTGGGCCGTGTCACGGCCATCGAGCGCGAGGGCGAGCACGTGCTGCTGGACTTCGAGATGCCGGACGTCGTCGCCCAGGTGACGGTGCTGCACGGCTCGATCGCGGTGAACGGCGTGAGCCTGACGGTGAACCGGCTGCTTCCGGGCGACGTCGCCCAGGTGGCGCTGATCCCGTACACCTGGGAGCACACGGACCTGTCCGACCTGCGGCCGGGCGGCGGCGTGAATCTGGAGGGGGACATGATCGGCAAATTCGTCGCGCAGCTGGTGAAGCGCGGCGGAACCGGCGGGGTAACACCCCTCGAGGGGCGCTAGATGCGCCCTCGAGGAGGCGGGATGCCGTTCGACAGGGTGGAAGACGCGATCGAGTCGATCCGCGAGGGCGGACTCGTGATCGTGGCCGACGACGAGGACCGGGAGAACGAGGGCGACCTGGTCGGCGGCGCGGCCAAGGTGACGCCGGAGATGATCAACTTCATGGCCACGCACGGCCGGGGGTTGATCTGCTGCGCGCTCATGCCCGATCGTGCCGAGCAGCTGGGCCTGCGGCCCATGTCGGAGCAGAACGAGGACTCCATGGGCACCGCCTTCACGGTGTCCGTGGACGGCCAGTCCCGCTACGGCGTGACCACGGGGATCAGCGCGGCGGACCGGTCGCGCACCATCCAGCTGCTGGTGGATCCCGCGACGAAGCCGGGCGACCTGCGCCGGCCCGGCCACGTCTTCCCGCTGCGGGCCAAGGCGGGTGGCGTGCTGCGGCGGGTGGGGCAGACCGAAGCGTCCGTGGACCTGGCGCGGCTGGCGGGGTTGCCCGCGGCGGGAGTGATCTGCGAGATCATGAACCCCGATGGCAGCATGGCGCGCCGCCCCCAGCTCGAGCGCTTCGCTCGCGAGCACGGCCTGCGCTTCATCACGGTCTCGCAGATCGTGGCGTACCGGCTGCAGCACGAGCGCCTGATCCGGCGCGTTGCCGATGCCCGCATGCCCACGCCCTTCGGCGACTTCCGCGTCATTGCCTACGAGAACAACGTGGACGGCCGGGAGCACGTGGCACTGGTGAAGGGCGAGCTGGCGGGGAAGAAGAACGTGCTGGTGCGCATGCACTCGGAATGCCTCACCGGCGACGTCTTCCACTCCATGCGCTGCGACTGCGGCCAGCAGCTGCACGCGGCGCTGCGCCGCATCCACCAGAAAGGCGAGGGCGCGCTGGTCTACCTGCGCCAGGAGGGGCGGGGCATCGGCCTGGCCAACAAGATCCGGGCGTACGCGCTGCAGGACGAGGGGCAGGACACCGTGGAGGCCAACGCGTCACTCGGCTTCAAGCCGGACCTCCGCGACTACGGCATCGGCGCCCAGATCCTGCTCGACCTGGGACTCACCTCCATCCGGCTGCTGACCAACAACCCGCGCAAGATCGTGGGCCTGGAGGGCTACGGCCTGAAGGTGACCGGGCGGGAGCCGATCCAGGTGCAGCACACCCAGCACAACCTGGGCTACCTGACCACCAAGCGCTCCAAGCTCGGCCACCTGCTGGACGGCCTGGAGGACGACCTGCCGCTGGACCCGGCGGCGGGCGACGACCCCGCCCGGGCCCTGGAACTGCACGGAGCACACGGAGATAACGGAGATCACGGAGCGGCGGCCGAGCATGTGGCCGAGGGCGCCGATGCGCCGGCGGCTGACGTGCCTGCCGCAGTGGAGGCGCCCACACCGGTGGCGGACGCGGCCGCTCCCGCCCCGGCCGAGCCCGCCGAGCGGGTGCAGGCATGAACGAGATCCGGGGGGCGCTGGAAGGAGTGGGCCGCCGGTTCGCCATCATCGTGAGCCGCTACAACGACCTGGTCACGGAGCGGCTGCTGAACGGCGCCCGCTCGTGCCTGCTGCAGCACGGCGTGGCGGAGGCGGACGTGGAGGTGATCGCCGTGCCGGGTGCCTGGGAGCTGCCGGGCGCCGCCCTGGTGGCGGCGCACACGGGGCGCTTCGCCGGGATCGTGGCGCTGGGCTGTGTCATCCGGGGGGAGACCCCGCACTTCGACTACGTGGCCGGGGAGGCGGCGCGCGGGCTCGCGTCGCTGGTGCTGGAGACGGGCGTGCCCGTGGGCTTCGGCCTGCTGACGACCGAGGACCCCGAGCAGGCGCTCGCCCGCGCCGGCGGCAGCAAGGGCAACAAGGGATGGGAGGCGGCGCTGAGCGCGCTGGAGATGGCGGACCTCTACGCCCAGCTGGGAGGCGGTCATGAGGGCGCGTAGCCGGGCCCGCGCCCGGGCACTGCAGGTGCTCTATGCCTGGGAGTCGCGCGGCGCGCAGGGCTCGCCCCTGGCGATGCTGCGGGAGTTCGAGCAGGACCGGCAGATCGCCCCAGCCGCCCGCGAGTACCTCGACGAGCTGCTCACGGTCGTGGCGGAGCATCGCCGCGAGATCGACACCATCCTGACCGAGGCTCTGACCAACTGGCGGCTGGAGCGGCTCTCCATGGTGGATCGCAACATCCTGCGCATCGGCGCGGCCGAGATCCTCCACATTCCCGACGTGCCGCCGCGTGCCTCGATCCAGGAAGCGCTGGTGCTGGCGGAGAAGTTCTCCACGGCCGAGAGCCCCCGCTTCGTGAACGGCGTGCTGGACGCGCTGCTGCGGCACCCCAGCCGCGGGCGCGTGGGTCCCGAGGGCGGGGGCGGGGGCGGGGAAGGGTCGGAAGGAGGCAGGCGCTGAAGCTGCTCGTCGCGAACTGGCAGGACCGGCTCAACCCCCGGGGCGGGGGCGCCGAGACGCACCTGCACGAGGTTTTCGGCCGCCTGGCCGCGCGCGGCCACGACGTAACGCTGCTGGTCTCCGGCTGGCGGGGCGCGCCCGCGCGGGCGGAGCTCGATGGCATGCACGTCCACCGGACGGGCGGGCGCTACGACTTCAGTGTGGCCGCGCCGCGCTACTTTCGCTCGGTGCTGAGCCGCGAGCGCTTCGATCTCGTGGTGGAGGACCTGAACAAGGTCCCGCTCTTCACGCCGCTCTGGTACCGCGGCCCGCTGGTGCTGCTGGTGCACCACCTCTTCGGCGCCACGGCCTTCCAGGAAGCGAATCCGGTGCTGGCGGGCGCGACCTGGCTGCTGGAGCGGCCCTTGCCTCGGGCGTACCGGGGCGTGCCCACGGAGGCCGTTTCGGCCAGCACGGCGCAGGACCTGGCGCAGCGGGGGTTCCGCCGCGAGGACATCACCATTATCGAGAACGGCGTCGACCTCGGCTTCTTCACGCCCGACCCGGCCGGGGAGCGCTTCCCCGAGCCCACGATGCTTTACCTGGGCCGGCTGAAGAAGTACAAGAGGGTCGAAGTGATCCTGCG
This sequence comes from Gemmatimonadota bacterium, assembly GCA_017881445.1. Taxonomy (GTDB): domain Bacteria; phylum Gemmatimonadota; class Gemmatimonadetes; order Longimicrobiales; family RSA9; genus JADGQX01. The sequence continues at coordinate 15,976 of JADGQX010000033.1, forward strand.
GGCGGTGGCTCGCCTGCGGGATGAGGGCGTCCCCGGCCGCCTGATTATCGGCGGCATGGGTGACCATGCCGGGTCGCTGCGGCGTCTCCGCGATGAGCTCGGCTTGCAGGACAGGGTGGACATGCCGGGATTCGTGACCGAGGAGGAGAAGCGCCGTCTGTTTCGCCGCGCCTGGGTGCACGTGTTCACGTCACCGAAGGAGGGTTGGGGGATCAGCAACCTGGAGGCGGCGGCCTGCGGGACACCGACTGTGGCGAGCGATTCGCCTGGGCTCCGTGACTCGGTCGTGGATGGCGAGACCGGGTTCCTGGTGCCGCACGGCGACGCGGTTGCGCTCGCCCAGCGGCTGCGGGCCATTCTGGAGGACGGCGCACTGCGTCAGCGCCTGGGTGCCGGGGCCCGGGCTTTCGCCGCTCGGTTCACCTGGGACCGCGCGGCCGACGAGACGGAGGCCCATCTGGAGCGGGTGCTCCGTGGAATCCCGGCGGGGGTGGCGTGAGGGTGACCATGGACCGCATTCTGGGAGGCACCATGGACGTGAGACTCACATCTCGGCACTGCTCCATCTCCGAATCGCTCCGCCGGCGGGCGAGCGAGCGGCTGGAGGCGCTTCAGCGCTTCGAGCCGACGCTTTCGGCCGCCGACGTTCGCTTCGCGTCGGATCACGGCTCCGCACTGGCCGAGGTCCGGCTGCTCTGCCGCGGCAGCTCGTTGCAGGCGAGCGCCGCGGCCGACAGCTTCCACGCGGCATTCGAGTCCGCGGCCGAGCGGGCGGAGCGTCAGCTCCGCCGGCACCGGGAGCGCGTGACCGACCACAAGGCCGCGGCGGCTACAGTGCAACCGCCGACGGTGATCCCCTGACCTGCAGCGGCGCGCGGCGCCGGAAGCCATGAAGACGCTCACGATCGAGGACCTGTTCACCAGCAAGGAGCACAGTCTCAGGCTGGAGCTGCTGACGCCGGATTGCGCGCTGCAGCGGGTGATCGAGTCGCCGACCGTGTCGTCTCCGGGGCTGGTGCTGGCCGGCTACCGGGAGCGCGCGCCCAGGGGGCGGATCCAGATCCTCGGGGAGACGGAAGTGGGGTTCCTGCGCTCCCTCCCCGAGGATCGCATGCGCGACAGCATCGAGGGCTTTCTGGCGCTGGACATGCCCGCGGTCTTCATCACCAAGGGACAGGAGGTTCCGGAAGAGCTGCTGGCCATCGCCTGCCTGCGGGGCGTGCCCGTGTTCCGCACGCCCATGAAGACGGGCGATTTCTACCGCCGCATCCAGCCCTACCTGGAGGAGGAGTTCGCGCCCACCACCACGCTGCACGGGTCGCTGGCGGACGTGTATGGTGTGGGGCTGCTCTTCGTGGGGCGCAGCGGCATCGGCAAGAGCGAGTGCGTGCTGGACCTGGTGGAGCGGGGCCACCGGCTGGTGGCGGACGACCTGGTGCACGTTTCCAGGCGCGGCGCCGATGTGCTCATCGGCAAGGGCCACGAGCTGCAGCGGCACCACATGGAGATCCGCGGCATCGGCATCATCGACATCCCCGCGCTCTTCGGCATCCGCTCGATCCGGCAGCAGAAACGGCTGGAGGTGGTGGTGCAACTCGAGGAGTGGAGCGACACGGCCTACTACGACCGCACCGGGCTGCAGACGGACGAGGTCGAGATCCTGGGGGTGAAGCTGCCCAAGGTGACCGTGCCGCTGAACCCGGGAAAGAACATCACGGTCATCTCGGAGGTCGTCGCCATGGCGCACCTCCTGAAATATGCCGGCATCAACACGGCGCAGGCGTTCAATCGGGGACTCCAGGCGGCGATGCGGCCGGTGAAGGAATATCTGGAGGAGGATTATGAGTGAGGGCGGGATGCGTGGCATCGTGGTGTGTCACGGACTGCTGGCCGAGGGGCTGGTGGACGCGGTCCGGCACATCACGGGCGTCGCCGACGGGGTGCTGATTCCGTTGAGCAACCGGGGTCTGTCGCCGGAGACCATGGCGGCGGCGATCCGGGGCGAGGTGGGCGACGGCCCCGCCATCATCTTCACGGACCTGACGGCGGGCAGCTGCGGCTTCGCGGCCCGCCGGCTCAACCAGCAGCTGGACGGGATCTCGGTCGTATCCGGCGTCAACCTGCCACTGCTGGTCCATTTCGTCATGCACCAGGAGGAGCCGCTGGAGACACTGCTTCCCATGCTGGTCGAGAAGGGCCGGGCGGCGATCTGCAGCGCTCCAGCGAAGACCGGGGACCATGGCCATAGTGCTGTTTCGCGTTGACGAGCGGCTGATCCACGGACAGGTTGTCGTGGGCTGGGGCACGGTGCTCCACCCGGACGTGTTCGTGGTCGTGGACGACGAGCTGGCCGAGTCCGGGTGGGAGCAGGAGCTGTACTGCCTGGGTCTGCCACCGCAGATGGAGGCGCGCTTCGCCAGCGTGACGCAGGCCCGCGAGCAGCTCCCGGGCTGGCAGACGGGCTGGCCCCGCGTGCTGGTGCTGACGCGCAACGTGCGCACCATGCGCCGCCTGCTCGAGGGGGTGGCCCTGCCCGGCGTAGAGGTCAACATCGGCGGGCTGCACTTCGCGCCCGGGCGCCGGGCGGTCCTGCCGTACGTCTATCTGAGCGACGAGGAGCGCGACGACGTGGAGGCGCTGGCGACCGAAGGCGTTTCCGTGAGCGCGCGAGACCTGCCCTCGACGCGCGCCACGCACCTGGCGCAGCTTCTCGGCTCCGAATGATCGGCTGGCTCGCGGTTGCGCTGCTGGGCGGCCTGGTGGGGCTGGACTCCACGGCGTTTCCGCAGGCCATGTTCTCCCGCCCGCTGATCGCGGGGGCTCTGGCCGGCCTGGTCTTCGGGCACCCGCTCGACGGCATGATGGCCGGCGCGGCGCTGGAGATCTTCGCCCTCATCATCCTGCCGGTCGGCGCCGCGCGCTACCCCGAGGCGGGGACCGGCGCCGTGGCCGCCGCGGCGGCCTACGCCCAGGCGCTGGGGGCCGGACCGCGGCCCGCGCTGCTGCTGCTCGCGGTCGTCTTCGGCCTGGGCTGGGAGCGGATCGCCGGCGTGTCCGTGATCCTGCTCCGGCGCGAAAATGAGCGCCTGGTCGCCCGGGATGCGCGCGAGCCGCCGGGCGCCGAGGAGGTGGAGCGCCGCCACCTGGGCGCCATGGCGATCGACCTGCTGCGCGGCGCGCTCATCGCCGGCGCCGGCGGGCTGGTGGGCGCGTTTCTGCTCCGGGCGCTGGGACCGCTCTGGGCGCTGGGGTCGGTCACGGCCGCCGGCGTGCTGACCGTGGCGGCGACCGGCATGGTGGCGGCGGCGCTGCCGCTCTTCGGCGGGTTCCGCGACCGGCGGCTGGTGTTCGTCGTGGGCCTGATCTGCGGCTCCCTGCTGCTGCTGCTGGCGTGATGGCGTTCAGTCGCGGGGTGCGGGGGGGCATGTTCCTGCGATCGTTCGCGATCCAGGGCTCGTGGAACTACCGCACGCTGCTGGGCGCGGGCCTGGCCTTCACGCTGCTGCCGGCGCTGCGCGAGCTGTACCGGGACGATCCGGCCCGGCTGGACGACGCCGTGCGGCGGCATTCGGGGGTGTTCAACGGGCATCCGTACCTCACCCCCATGGCCGTGGGCGCCCTGGCGGTGCTGGAGCAGGAGGGCGCGGACGCGGCCCTGATCGAGCGGTTCAAGTCGGCGATCCGGGGCTCGCTCGGCACACTGGGCGACCGTCTGATCTGGGCGGGTTGGCGCCCGGTCTGCCTGCTGTTCTCCATTGGCCTGCTGCTGACGGGCGTGCGCTGGTGGGTGGTCGCGACCATTTTTCTCGTGCTCTACAACACCGGCCACCTGCTGCTGCGGGCCTGGGGTTTCCGGCTGGGGCTGGAGCGGGGCCGGAGCGTAGCGGAGCAGCTGCGGCGCTCGACAGTGCCCGGGCTGCAGCGGATGGTCTCGACCTTCGGCGCGTTCCTGTTGGGGCTGCTGCTGCCGCTGCTGGCGGTGGGTGGCATTGCCAGCGCGCGGCTGGTGTGGCCGTGGGTGGGTGCCGCGGCGCTGGCCGCTTTCCTGGGCGCGCGCTACGGCGAGTCCGTGCGTCGGCCCATCGTCTTCGCCCTGGCGGGGTTCGCCCTCGTGGGCCTGCTCCTTGGAATCGTGATCTGATGCCCGAGTCCGTGAATCTCGAGCGTAGTGTGGTGATCCAGAACCATTTCGGGATGCATGCGCGCCCCGCGGCGGAGTTCGTGAAGCTGGCCAACCGCTTCCAGTCCGAGCTCTGGGTCCGCAAGGGCGACCTGGAGGTCAACGCCAAGAGCATCATGGGCGTCATGATGCTGGCGGCGGAGTGCGGCAGTGAGATCGTCATCCGCGCCGAAGGCGACGACGCGCCGCAGGCGCTCCTGGAGCTGTGCGACCTCGTCGACCGCAGGTTCGGGGAAGAGTGAGGCAGCCGTGTCGCTGATCCGCGACGGCATACCGGCTTCACCCGGGATCGTCATCGGCCCGGCCTACGTGCTGCGCTGGGCGTTGCCACGCGTACCGCACATCAACGTGGCCCCGGAGCAGGTGGCGGCGGAGGTGGTGCGCTTCCACGAGGCCCGGGACTGGGCGCGCCGCCGGATCCTGGAGATCCAGGCGGAGACGGCGGAACGTCTCGGGCCCGTGGAAGCCCAGATCTTCGAACCGCAGCTGCTCATGGTGGACGACCCGGACCTGGTCGAGGGCACGGTCTCCTACATCGAGGAGAACCACCTCTCCGCCTCGCGCGCGTTCGAGCTGCGAATCCTGGAGTACCAGTCGGAGTGGAGCCGCTCGGGCCATCCCATGGTCATGGACCGGCTCAACGACCTGGTGGACGTCGAGCTGCGCATCCTGAACCGGATGGCCGGGCAGCCGGACCCCGACTACAACCTGGGCAACGCCGCCGAGCAGGTGATCCTGGTGGCGCGCGACCTGACGCCCACCATCACCGTGCAGCTCGACCCCGCCCGCATCCTGGGGATCGCGACGGACGGGGGGACGCGGACGTCGCACTCCGCCATCCTGGCCCGCTCGCTGAACCTGCCGGCGGTCGTCAGCCTGACGGACCTGTCGGAGCTGGTGCAGAGCGGCGACGAGATGGTGCTGGACGGGCGGACGGGGCGCGTGGTGGTGGGCCCCAGCGAGCGGGAGAAGCAGAGCTACCGCGAGCACGACGTCAAGGTCAGGGAGTGGGAGCAGGAGCTGGTGCTGCTCGCGCACCTGGAGGCCGTGACACCGGACCGGCAGCAGGTGCAGCTGCGGGCGAACATCGACCTGCCCTCGGAGGCGGAGCACGCCCGCGCCAACGGCGCCCAGGGCGTGGGGCTCTACCGCACCGAATTCCTGGTCGTGGGCCGCGCCGCGCCCCCGGAGGAGGAGGAGCAGTACCGGGCCTATCGTCGCGTGGCGGAGGCGTTCCCGCACCAGGCCGTGTTCATCCGCACCTTCGATCTGGGCGGCGACAAGTTCCCGCTATTCCTGCACATGCCCCAGGAGGAGAACCCGTTCCTGGGCTGGCGGGGGATCCGGGTCACGCTGGACACGCCCGACCTGTTCCGGATGCAGCTGCGGGCGCTGCTGCGCGCCACGGCCCACGGCGACGTGCGCATCATGCTCCCCATGGTCAACGAGATCCGCGAGATCCTGACGACTCGGGGGCTGCTGGAGGAGGAGGCGGCCAAGCTGGAGAGCGCGGGCATCGCCTTCAACCCGAGCTACAAGCTGGGCGTGATGATCGAGACGCCGGCCGCCGCCCTCATCGCGGCCGACCTGGCGCCGCACGCGGACTTCTTCTCCGTCGGCACCAACGACCTGGTGCAGTACACGCTGGCGGTAGACCGGGGCAATGCGCGCCTGGCCCCCCTCTACACGCCGTTCCACCCGGCCATCGTCCGGCTGATTGCCGGCGTGGCGGAGGCGGGCCGGGCCGCGGGCATCGAGGTGAGCGTCTGCGGCGAGGCCGCCGCGCACCCGCTGGGCGTGTTCATGCTGCTGGGACTGGGGATCACGGCCTTCAGCGTGGGCACGGCGTCGCTGCCCGAGATCAAGAAGGTGATCCGGAGCGTGCCGGCGACGGAGGCGCGCCTGGTCGTGGAGGAGGCGCTCGAGCTCGGCACGCCCGATGCCGTGACGGAGACGCTGACCCGTGGCCTGGCGCAGTGGCTCGATCTATCGCTTTTCGCCGGCCGCTGGAACTTGTCGCTGATCGAGTAGCGGCGTAGCATCAGCAACCGTTTTTGGGACTCAACGTCAAAGACAGGAGCCAGCCCGTGGCGCGGTCATTGTTCACCTCCGAATCGGTCACTGAAGGCCATCCCGACAAGCTCGCGGACCAGCTGAGCGATGCCGTGCTGGACGCGATCCTGGAGAAGGATCCGTGCGGCCGGGTCGCATGCGAGGTCCTGGTGACCACGGGGCTGGCCCTCGTCGCCGGCGAGATCACGACCTCGACCTACGTCGACATCCCGCTGATCGTGCGGGGGACGATCTCGGCCGCGGGCTACACCGACCCGGAGTTCGGCATCGATGGCCGGACCTGCGCGGTGCTGGCGTCCATCGACCGGCAGTCGCCGGACATCGCCCAGGGCGTGAACCCGGGCGGGGCGGGCGACCAGGGCATGATGTTCGGCTTCGCCGTGGACGAGACGCCCGAGCTCATGCCCGCGCCCATCCAGCTGGCCCACCAGCTCACGCGCCGCCTGGCCGAGGTCCGCAGCACGGGGCAGCTCCCCTGGCTGCGCCCGGACGGCAAGTCGCAGGTCACGCTGGAATACGAGGGCGACCGGCCCGTGCGTGTGAGCGCGGTCGTCCTGAGCACGCAGCACTCGCCCGACATGGAGCTGGGGGAGCTGCGCTCCGCTGTGCTCGAGCACGTCATCGTGCCCGCGCTGCCCCCGGAGCTGTTCGACCCGTCCACCGCCGCGATCCACATCAACCCGACGGGTCGCTTCGTCGTGGGCGGGCCCCACGGGGACACCGGCCTCACGGGCCGCAAGATCATCGTGGACACCTACGGCGGCTTCGCCCGTCACGGCGGCGGCGCCTTCAGCGGCAAGGACCCGTCCAAGGTGGACCGCTCGGGCGCCTATGCCGCGCGCTGGGCCGCCAAGAACGTGGTGGCCGCGGGGTTAGCCCGGCGCTGCGAGATCCAGGTGGCCTACGCCATCGGCGTGGCCGACCCGGTCTCCGTTCGCGCCGACAGCTTCGGCACGGGCGTCGTGCCGGACGAGGTGATCGAGCGCGCGTTGCGGAAGGTGTTCGACCTGCGGCCCCGCGCGATCATCGAGGCGCTCAAGCTGCAGGCGCCGATCTACCGTCCCACCGCCGCCTACGGCCATTTCGGCCGCGCGCCCTACCGTCAGCGCGTGGACGGCACGGATTACGACTTCTTCACGTGGGAGAAGACCGACCGCGTGGACGAGCTGCGCGCGGCCGCGGGTATCTGAGCGGGCAGCGCGCACCGGTCCCCCTCCGAACGGAGTAGCGGCATGGCCGACTCTGAGCTGGTCGAGGTCCGCGTGCAGAGCCTCGGACTGGACCGCACGTCCAATACGCCCGTCGTGATCCTGCAGGAGAAGGACGGCTCGCGCGTCCTGCCCATCTGGATCGGACCGGGCGAGGCGAGTGCCATCGCCATGGAGCTGGCCGGGATGAAATTCTCCCGGCCGCTCACCCACGACCTCTTCGCCTCCGTCATCCTGGGGCTGGGCGGCTCGCTCAAGCGCGTGGTCATCACGCGCGTCATCGAGAACACCTACTTCGCGGAGCTCATCATCCAGCGCGGCCACGAGCTGATCAGCATCGACGCCCGCCCCTCCGACTCCATCGCCATCGGCCTGCGCATGTCCGCCTCGATCTACACCAGCGAGAGCCTGCTGGAAGTCAACGCCGTGGAGGTGGCCGAGGGCGAAGGCATCGAGGCACCGGAGGAGACCCAATCCCACGGTGGCAGCACGGGCGGCCTCACGGCCGAGGAGCTGCGCGAGCACCTGCGCCGGCTAAACCCCGAGGACTTCGGGCGCTTCAACCCATGAGATTCCAATTACTTGCGACGTATCGCGCCCGCGGCTGCTCGCTGGCCGCCGCGGCCCTGCTCCTCCTGGGCGGCGCCCGCGCTGCCGCGGCGCAGGCGGCCTCGACGCTCCAGGGCCAGGTGGTCGATTCGGCGGGCAAGCCCGTTGCCGGGCAGCGGCTCACGCTGCACCGCGTCAACCAGACGGGCGGCGCGCTGGTGGACAGCGCCACCACTGATGCCCAGGGTCGCTTCCGCATTCGCATTGCGGCGGAGCCCGACACCAGTGCCGTCTTCTTCGCGGCCACGCGCTGGCAGGGCCAGCTCTACATCGGGCAGCCCTTCAAGCCGCCCGCGCCCGCCGGCGAGACCTACAAGGTGGTGGTGGGCGTGAATCCCGTGCAGATGGGACCCGCCACGGGCGGGGGCGCGGGCGGCATGGCTGCGGCCCAGGGCGCGGAGGGCGGAGCCGGCGCCGCGCCGGTGCCCGCCAGCGACTCCAACGCGGGTCGCTGGTTCCTGGTGGTGGTGCTGGCCCTGGTGGCGGCCGGCGCCGCGGGCTACGGGCTGCTCGGCTCCAGCCGCGACCGGCGGAACGCGCGCCGGCGCGAGATCCTGGCCCGCATCGCGGAGCTGGACGAGCGCGCCCAGGGGGCGGCGCGCGAGGAGCTGACGGCGCTCGAGCGGGAGCGCGCCGAGCTGCTGGCGCAGTTGGCGGAGTGAGGCCGGCGGCCGGGGGTGCAGACGTCCGTGCGAGACGTCGGCGCCCGACGTCCCCCGTCGGGTCCACGTCCATGGCCGGGGTCCTCTGATGCCCGTGCTGCTGCTGGAGTCGATCGTCCTGCAGACCTTCCCGTACAGCGAGACGAGCAAGATCCTGCGCCTGCTGACGCGGACCCACGGCGTGCGCTCCGCCCTGGCGCGGGGGGCGATGCGGCCGAAGTCGAAGTACGGCTTGCTGGAGCCGTTCGCGGAGGGCCTGGCCACCTTCCACCTGCGGGAGGGCCGTGAGCTGCAAACGCTCTCGGGCTTCGAGCTGACGCGCAGTCACCAGGCGCTGGGCCGCAACCTGGTCCGCTTCGGCGGCGCCTCGCTGCTGGCCGAGCTGGTGCTGCGCACGGCCAGCGAGGAGTCGCACCCGGCGCTGTTCGACGCGCTCAGCGCGGGTCTGGCGCACCTGGAGGCGGCGTCGGACGAGCAGGTCGAGGCCGTCGCCCTGGCCGAGTGCTGGAACCTCGTCGCCCACCTGGGCTTCGCCCCTTCCCTGGACGAGTGCCTGGCCTGCGGCCGGGCCATCGGGGAGGACGAGGACGTGCGCCTGGACCACGCCGCCGGCGCCGTGCTCTGCGCCAAGTGCGCCCCCGGAGGCACCTCCTCGCCTGGCCGGCCGCTACCGGCGTTCGCCCGGGCCACGCTCGGGCGCTTCCTGCGGGGCGTGGCCTGGCCGGCACCCGAGCGGACCGGGGCGCACTGGGCCCTGCTGCGTCGCTTCCTGCTGCACCACGTGGTGGAAGGCTCCGAGCTGCGCTCGCTCGAGTTCCTGGAGTCGGCACTGCAGGAGCGGAGCGGCACCGGTGGACCGGACGACGCATGAGGCGGCTGATCCTGGGCACGGCCGGGCACATCGACCACGGCAAGACGGCGCTGGTGCGCGCGCTGACCGGCGTGGACACCGACCGCCTGCCCGAGGAGAAGCGGCGCGGCATCACCATCGACCTGGGCTTCGCGCGCCTGCCGCTCTCCGAGGGGCTGGAGCTGGGCGTGGTGGACGTCCCCGGCCACGAGGCCTTCGTGCGCAACATGCTGGCGGGCGCCACCGGCTTCGACCTGGCCCTGCTGGTCATCGCGGCGGACGAAGGCGTCATGCCCCAGACCCGCGAGCACCTGGCCATCATCGAGCTGCTGGGCGTGCGCGCCGGGGTGGTCGCCCTCAGCAAGATCGACCTGGTGGACGACGAATGGCTGGCCCTGGTGCTGGACGACGTCCGGGAGCAGCTGCGGGCGACGTCGTTCGCCGGCGCGCCCGTCGTCCCCGTGTCCGCGGTCACCGCCGCGGGGCTGGACGACCTGCGCCAGGCGCTCGCCCAGGCCGCCGAAGGCGTCCAGGACCGCACGGGCGACGACCTCTTCCGCATGCCCGTGGATCGCGTATTCACCGTGCACGGCACCGGCACCGTGGTCACGGGGACCGTCTGGAGCGGCGCCGTCCGGCGCGAGGACGCGCTGCAGCTGCTGCCCTCGGGACTGACGGCCCGGGCCCGCGGCGTCCAGGTGCACGGCGCCGAGGTGGAATCCGCCGCCGCCGGGCAGCGCGCCGCCGTTGCCCTGGCCGGCGCCGA
>JADGQX010000391.1 GCA_017881445.1 Gemmatimonadota bacterium
TCGCCGGCATCCTCGTCATAGGGCGTGGCCTCCCAGCCGGTGACATGGAAGACGGAGAGCGCGCGAGTGGGCATGGTCGGACCCCGGGTGTCGGCGTGAGCGTGAGCGTGAGCGCGTGAGCGGCCGCAAACTGCGGGCTGGGCGCCCGGCCGGCAACCCGGAGGGGCGCGCTCACCCGCCCGTGGCCCGCCCGGCGGCGGGGACCGGCGGAACTTCCCGGCGGCCTCCCGCAGTATCAGAGTCGCGACTCGCCCCGTCGCCCCATCGCAAACGGCCGCGGCAGGCCGTGTCCGCCGCGGCGGCAGGTATCGTTCACCTGCGCCAGGGAGTCCCGCCGACGGCGGCGGGAGCACCCCGGCGGCACCCCCAACGGGCTCCCATGCGACTCTCCCCCGGTATCGTCGCGATCGCCGCGGCCACGCTGCTGGCCGCGTGCGACGACAGGACCGTCACGTACCGCGACCAGAACCAGAACTTCCCCGATGCCCCCGTCAGCCTGGACGCGCAGGCGCACTGGGTGCTGGAGGACTTCACCAGCGCCGGCCAGCCGCTGGGCTACGCCGTGGCCGACGTCACCTGGCTGCCGCCCACGACCTGGGACCAGGAGGTGTTCCGCGTCTACAGCCGGCGCTCCGGCACCAGCCCCTGGTACCTGATCGCCACCGTCACCTCCTGCACGGAGAGCGGCTGCGTCTACCGCGACCGGGGCGTGTCGGCCGGCAGCAGCTACGACTACTACGTCGCCACCCTGGACGAGAACACCGACCTGGAGACGCGCTCGTCCGCCAGCGTCAAGGCGACGGTGCCGGCCGCGAGCACGCCGGTCGCGCCCGTGCCCGACAGCGCGGTGGCGCTGGACGGCGCGGCCTACCTGCAGTGGCATGATGGCGGCAATGGCGGGAAGCTCTGGAAGTACGTCGTCTATCTCACGCACGTGGACGCGACCGCGTACCTGCAGGGGGTGGGCGAGACCGACAGTCCCGCCTTCCTGGACGCGCGCACCAGCAACGGCCACGTCTACGGCTACCGCGTGGCCGCGCTGGACACCAGCGAGCACGTGAGCGCGCTCTCGCGCGAGATCCTGGTCGCCCCCCGGCCGGACGCCCTGGGCGATCTGGTCTACGCCCACCAGGCCGACCCGACGCAGAGCGGCTTCCAGTTCCAGGCCTCGGAGGCCGCCAGCCCCACCGTCCCCGGCACCTCGGCCTCCGCGCACTGGCGCCGGGCGGTGGACGGCAGCGGCTGGCACATCGTGCCGCTCAACGGCACACAGGTGCTGGAATACCCCGGCCGCACCACCGCCCTGAGCTGCGGCCCGGGCGCCGACCTCGAATGCCGCGCCGCCACCCGCGCCCCCACCAGCGGCTACCAGGCGACGCCCATCGCCGTGCGCCCGGAGTTCAGCTACGTCTTCCGCGTCCCCGGCGGCGATGGCCAGCACTACGGCGTGCTGCGCGTCGCCATCCTGGGCAACGACAGCAGCGGCAAGCAGCTGGCCATCCTGGACTGGGCCTATCAGCTCATCCCGGGCGACGTCAGGCTGACGCGCGCCGCCCGCTGAGCCGGGGGCGAGGCCAGCCCCCGCTCCCGCTCCCGGTACCACACCCATGCGCCCACCGCCGCCAGCAGCAGGACGGCGGTGGCGCCGAAGCGGCCGGCCACGGCCATGCGGCCGCGCTCCTGCGCCCGCACCACCATGGTCCAGGGCCCCTGCGCGCCGATGGACCAGCTGGCCGCGTTCCAGGCAGCGTGCAGCCCGATGGGCAGCGCCAGCCCCCGCGACGCCAGCGCCGCCAGGCCGAAGAGCAGCGCCCCCGGCAGCACCCCCGCCACCACATCCGCCAGGCTCCAGCCGTAGACGACGTGGTTCAGCCCGAACGCCAGCGCCACCACGACCTGCGCCGGCCAGAGCCCCAGCACCGGGTGCAGCGAGCGCAGCGCATAGCCGCGGAACCCCAGCTCCTCCATGCAGGCAAGGGCCAGGTAGGCGCAGATCGTCACGGCGACGACGCGACCGCCGGGCGCCCGCGCCTCGAAGCGCACCGGTCCCGCCAGCACGATCGTCACGGCAATGGTGATGGCGAAGAGAGCGACGCCGAGGAGGGCGCCGGCCAGGAAGCGGAGCGGAGACGTCGCCTGCAAGCCCATTCCCACGCCTGTAGCGCTCCGGCGCTCCAGCCGGAGGAAGAGCAGGCTGAGCGCGAGCACGCCCACGGCCGAGGCCGAGCCCCAGGCCAACCCGCGCCAGCGCGGCGGCAGCATCGCCTCGAGCTTCCCTGCGGAAAACAGGATCGCCGCGTAGCCTGCCCAGAAGAGGAGCACGAGCGCCAGGACCCGCGCTGGCTTGGGGGGTAAGCCGGTGCGCCGCAAACCGTCACTCCTCCCGGGTGGATGCCGACAGCCGGAAGCCGGGCGGCAGGAAGCCGACCGGTCCGGGAACGCCTGCGCTTGTCGTGAGCGGGCCCGAGAGCCAGGCCCAGGCGCAACGTGAGGGGCCAACCCGCGGCGGGCAACGGGGATGGCGTGAGCGCCCCGCCGCCCCGTCAGGCGCCCTCGAGGACCGTGGCGCCCGGCGCGCCTACCCGCCGCGCATCACGGCGAACGCCCGGCCGCGACCAGCAGCGGGTACGGATTCACGGGCACACCGGTCCACCAGGAAACGTCCGGGTGTCCGCGCAGGATGCCGAAGTGGAGATGGGGCGTCCCGGGCGGGGCATTGCCGGTCGTACCCACGTAGCCGATCACCTGCCCGCGCGCGAGCGGCATTCCATTCCTGAGTCCATCCGCGTACCGGTCCAGGTGACCGTAGAACAGGATGAAGCGCTCGGACGCGTCCGTGGCGTACACCATCAGGCCGCCGGCTTTGCTGTCGAACATCCTCAGCAACCGGCCGCTGGCAGCCGATAGCACCGGCGTGCCGCGCGCAGCCAG
>JADGQX010000157.1 GCA_017881445.1 Gemmatimonadota bacterium
GCCGTCGCCCGCAGCACGTCCCGGCTGCGCCAGCCGTGCAGCCGGTCCCGCCGCTCGCCGCCTGCCGGCGGGCCAGGCAGCCCGCCCCGTGCGCGCCCTGGCGGCGACCCCGGCGTGGGCTGTGGCGCGCCCGCCGACGGTCCGGCCAACGCCGGGGCCGGCGTCGCCCGCGCCGCACTCCCGGTCACCTCATCCATGCCATTCCGCCTCCGCTCCGCACGGCCCCTCCCGCACGCGCCGCGCCCGCGCCGGGCACCGGTAGCCGCCGACGCGGCCACGCGGGCCGCGGATCGCGCCCGCTGAAACGCGACCAACCTACCCGTAATTAACTCAATGTGTCAAGTTAACCACGGGGGAATTGCGGGCAACGCCACCAGCACTTAACTTGTGGCGGTGAATTCCCAGGGAGGGCGCCGTGGATGTCGCGTTGATGATCCGACGTCGGCTGAAGGAGCTGGGGCTGGGGCAGAAGGAGCTGGCCCGGGCGGCGGACGTGACCGAGTCGTACATCTCGCAGCTCCTGAGCCGTCGCAAGGCGCCACCGGAGCCGGGGCGGACGGACATCTACGGGAAGATGGAGGGGTTCCTGAAGCTGGCGGCGGGGGAATTGGCGCGGGTCGCGGACGTGCAGCGGAAGGATGAGCTGAGGCGCACGCTGGGGGAAGGGCCCACGCCACTGTTCCAGGAGGTTCGCGATCTGATCCTGCGCAAATGCAACCGGGACCGGGTGCGGGCGGTGCGGGTGATCTTCGAGAAGCAGCCGTTCGGGGAGCTGGAGCGGCTGGTGACGCAGAAGCTGCTGGACGTGGCGAAGTGGGTGGCGCGGGGGGAGCTGGACAACGCGTACTGGCTGCGCATGGTGGCGCAGCAGAGCGGTCGGACGCAGGAGGAGACGCGGAAGGTGGTGGTGGCCTTCCTGGACACGGACATCTTCCGGATCTCGGCGGACGAGAGCGTCTGGTTCCTGGAGCCGCTGATCGAGTCATGGGACATGGACCTGAGCACGTTCGACCTGACGATCGTGCTGAACCACCCCGTGGCGCGGGGTCACGTAAAGCAGTTCGGCTTCGTGGAGCGGGAGCCGGAGGAGGTGGTGCTGGAGGAAGGGCTGAAGGAGTTCCTCGCGGACGGGAGCCTCAGCGGCAACGTGACGGAGGAGGAGATGCAATACCTGAGGCGGCTGAAGTTCAACGGCAAGCGGCCGACGGCGCTGTTCTTCTACCGGGCGTTGCAGAACGCGCGGGATCCGCTGCACTTTCAGACGGCGCGATGAGCGTGGACCGGCGGGACCTGGCCAAGCGAGTCCTGCGACGGGAGTGGGATCGCCTGACCGCGAGCGAGCGACACGTGCTCGAGCACGTGCTGGCGCGCGAGCCGATCACCCGGGACACCAACAAGGAGTATCGGGACGCCCGCACGTTCGGCGCGCGGGCGTCGGACGCGATCGCGTCGTTTGGCGGCTCCTGGGGTTTCGTGCTGGGCTTCATCGCGTGCCTGGTGGTGTGGGTCGCTCTGAACTCGTTCCTGCTGGTGCGCGCGCGGGAGGTCTTCGATCCGTTCCCGTACATCCTGTTGAACCTGTTTCTCTCGATGGTGGCCGCGCTACAGGCGCCGATCATCCTGATGTCGCAGAACCGGCACAACGAGAAGGACCGGCTGGACGCGGGGCACGACTACGAGGTGAACCTGAAGTCGGAGATCGAGATCCGGAGCCTGCACGAGAAGCTGGACGACCTGCGGGAGCGGAGCTGATCCGAGCTGGTGGTCATGCAGCAGCGGCAGATCGAGCTGCTGGAGCGGCTGCTGCCGGGCCGCCCGGCCGCGGATCCGCTGGAGCGGACGTCTACGTGACGGATCGACCGGGAAGGTCGTCATGCCCGTGACGCCCCACGTTGAGCGGCACTTCACCGCCGGCGCGGTCGTGCGCGACATCGTCATCGGCATGTCGGACGGGCTGACCGTGCCCTTCGCGCTAGCCGCGGGACTCTCGGGCGCCGTGTCATCGTCGCGGATCGTGGTGACGGCGGGATTCGCGGAGATCGCCGCCGGGTCCATTGCCATGGGCCTGGGCGGGTACCTTGCCGGCCGCAGCGATGCCGAGCACTACGCCAGCGAGCGGGTGCGGGAGCAGCGGGAGATCGTGGAGGTGCCGGAGGTGGAAGCGGAGGAGGTTGCGGCCGTGTTTCGCGGCTACGGCGTACCGGCGGCGCAGGTCGGGCCGGTGGTCGCGGCGCTGCGGGAGCGGCCCGAGGCATGGATCGATTTCATGATGCGTTTCGAGCTGGGGCTGGAGGCACCGGACCCGCAGCGTGCGCTGCGCAGCGGGCTCACCATCGCCGTCGCGTACATCGCGGGCGGCCTGATCCCTCTCGCGCCCTATCTGCTGGTCACGGGAGTCAGCGGGGCGCTGCGGGTTTCGGTGGTGATGACGCTGATCGCGCTGCTGGTCTTCGGCTACGTCAAGGGGCGGTTCACGGGCACGCATCCCATCCGGAGCGCGCTGCAGACGGGACTCATCGGAGGCGTGGCGGCGGCGGCGGCCTTCGCCATCGCCCGGGCGATCTCATGAGGTGCGCCATGAGGGGTCGAGCGGGACCCGGCCGCGGGCGCGGACCGGGAGGCACCCCCGAGCGGGGGGGGGCCCACAAGGGCGGCCTGGTACTCGGGGTCACGTCGCGCTGGCTGGGCTTGGTCCTGGCCCTGGTCCTGGTCCTGCCCGCATGCGGGGGCGGGGCCGGGGACGGGGCGAAGCGCTCCCCCGGGGTGCTGCGCCGCGTGGCCGCGCTGCTGGCGGGCGTGCCGCGAGAGGCCGTCGTACGACTGTCGGCGGCCGAGACGTTGCACGTGAGCCCGTCCACGCGCAGCTTCTACCGCTGGCGCCTGTACCGGAGCGCCTGGACCGACGGCGAGGTGCTGCTGCCGAAAGGAGCGGAGCTGTACGCGGCCATCGGCCGCGCCGCCGATGACGGCCTGGACCCGCGCTCCTACGGGCTGGACATGGCGCGTGCCATGAGGGTGCGCCTCGACTCCACGAAGCTGACCCCCCGGGCGCGGACGGCGCTGCTGGGGGAGCTGGACCTGGTGCTGACGGAGGGGTTCGGACGCTATACCCGCGACCTGATCCAGGGGACCGTGGACCCGGAGAAGGCGGGGCTGAGCTGGCGCATCCCGCGCGACACCACGCTGGAGGAGGATGTGCTCAAGGCCGTGCGCGCCGAGCCGGCGGAACGGGTGGTGGCGCGCCTGCGGCCCGCGGTGCCGTACTACGGCCGGCTGGTGCAGGCCCTGGCCCAATTCCGGGCGGTGGAGGCGCGGGGCGGCTGGACCCAGGTTCCGGCGCCGCCGCGCCCGCTGCGCCCGGGCCGGACCGGGGGGGCGAGCGTGGTGGCGCTGCGTCAGCGGCTGCTGGCGGCGGACGACAGCGGCGAGGCGCGATTGGCGGGCTACGGCGCGGCCCGGCCCGACATGTTCGACGACAGCCTGCAGGAGGCGCTGGGCCATTTCCAGCGCCGGAACGCCATCGACGGGGACAGCGCGCTGGGAACGCTCACGCTGCGGGAGCTGAACTACACGGTGGCGGAACGGATCGCCGACCTGCGGCTGAACCTCGACCGCTGGCGCTGGCTGCCGCGGGAGCTGGGGCGGCGCTATATCGTCGTGAACGTGGCCGGCTTCCAGCTGGAGATGATCGAGGACGGACATGCCGTGGAGGCCATGCACGTGGTGGTGGGGAAGACGGGGTGGAAGACGCCGATCTTCGCGGACACCATGGAGTCGCTGATCGTGAACCCATCCTGGAACGTGCCGCCGTCGATCGCGCAGGACGAGGTGAGGCCGGCGCTGCGGCGGGACCGGGGATACCTGGTCGCCCACCACATGGACGTGGTGAAGGGCGAGCGCGTGGTGGACGCGTCCTCGGTGGACCTTTCGCGGGAGGGCGGCTACCGCTTCCGGCAGCGGCCGGGTCCCGACAACGCGCTGGGCCAGCTGAAGTTCGTGCTGCCCAACAACGACAACATCTACCTGCACGACACGCCGGCAGGGCAGCTGTTCTCCCTCACCGATCGCGCGTTCAGTCACGGCTGCATCCGCCTGGAGAAGCCGCAGGAGCTGGCCCGCCTCCTGCTGGAGCGCGTCACGAACACGCCGCCGCAGGAGCTGGACGCCATCCTGGCGACGGGAGCGGAGACGCCGATCAAGTTCCGCGAAGGCGTCCCGATCTACATCCTCTACTTCACGGCCTGGGTGGACGAGGACGGCACCGTGCACTTCCTGCACGACGTCTACGGCCGCGACGAGCAGCTGGAGCCCGAGCGACAGAAGCAGCTGGAGCACCCGGTGCCGGCGGGCCGCGTGTCGATCGGACCCGCCCGGTCCGAGAGGTTGGACGGGTCCACCCGTTTCGCCGGGTCGGCCGGCGGGAGCCCGCGGTGAGCGGCGCTCCCGCCCGGCCTGGCCCGAGGCAAGCCATGGACCCGAACGGTCCGGCCCCCGCCGCGCAGGCGCTGGCCCGCCGCCTGATGGCGCACGAGGCGAACGGCCGCACCGCGGCCGGGGATCTCGCAGCCGCCGGCGAGCGCGTCCTGCTGCGACTGCGCCAGGACCTGGCGCGCGTGCTGGGCACTTCGGGGTTCTCCGCGCTCGAGGCACGGGCCCTGGACCTGGCGCGCCGGCGCTATGCGTTCCTGGGGACCGACGGCGGCAGCCCGCATTTCCTCGACGATGCCCGGGCGGCGCTGGCAGGGCGCGACGCGGACGACGCGCGCGACGCCTTGCTGGCGGTGTGTGGGCATCTGATCGGGCTCCTCGTCACGTTCCTGGGGGAGCCCCTGACGACGCAGTTCATCCGACTCGCCTGGCCCGACCTTGCCGGCGAAGCCGCCGATCGTGACAAGAAGGAGACACGATGACCGAGAGAGAGCGTGCGTCCATCGGCGGACTCGCCACCGGCGTGCCGGGCCTGGACCAGGTGCTGGGCGACGGGATTCCCGAATACTCGTTCAATCTGGTGGCGGGCGAGCCCGGGACAGGCAAGACCACGCTGGCGCAGCAGATCCTGTTCGCCAACGCCACGGCCGAGCGCCCGGCCCTCTACTTCACGGTCCTGGGCGAGCCGACGCTCAAGATGCTGCGCTACCAGCAGCAGTTCTCGTTCTTCGACGTGGAGGCGGTGGGGAAGGCGATCCGCTTCGTGAACCTCAGCGACCTCGCCCTCGAGCAGGACCTGCAGCGAGTGCTCGACAGCATCGTGCGGGAGGTCGAGCAGACGCAGCCCGGCCTCGTCGTGGTGGATTCCTTCCGCACCGTGCTTCGCGCCGTCGCGGCCGACAGCGCGACCGAGCTGGGCCTCCAGAGCTTCCTGCAGCGGCTGGCCATCGAGCTCACCAACCAGCAGGTCACCTCCTTTCTGGTCGGGGAATACTCGGAGGCCGAGGTGCACGGCAACCCGATCTTCACCGTCGCCGACGGCATCATCTGGATGATGCAGAAGACGGAAGGCAACGCCAGCGTGCGCAAGCTGCAGGCGGTGAAGATGCGGGGCCGGGCGTCCATTCCCGGCCTGCACCCCTTCCGGATCGGCGCGAACGGCATCCGGGTGTTCCCGCGCATCGGCGAGGTGCCGGCCCGGCCCGAGGCGCGGCGTAGCACCGGGCGGCTTTCCACTGGCATCGCCGGGCTCGACGAGATGCTGGGCGGCGGCATCCCGGTGGGGGACGCGGTGCTGGTGGCGGGCCCGGCCGGCTCCGGCAAGACGCTCGTCGGCATGCAGTTCATCATCGACGGGCTGAGCCAGGGCGAGGCCGGCGTGATCGCCATGTTCGAGGAGTACGCGGAGGAGTACCTCCTGCGAGCCCGGACCCTGGGCGCCGACCTCCAGAAGAGCCTCGATGAGAAGAAGCTGCACCTCCTGCGTCTCCGGCCGCTGGACCTTTCCGTGGACGAGGTGCTCCAGGAGCTCCAGCAGTCGGTGCTCGAGCTGGGAGCCAAGAGGGTGGTCATCGACTCGCTCTCGGGCTTCGAGGTGGGTCTGGCCATGACCGAGGGCTCGGAGATGCGCCAGTCGCTCTATCGCATGATCGCCACTCTCACCGGAATGGGCGTCACCGTGCTCATGACCGCGGAGGTGGCCGAGGCGTTCGCGCCGCCGCGCTTCAGCTCGAACGCCGTCGCGTTCCTGACGGACGACATCATCATGCAGCGCTTCGTGGAGCTGAACGGGTACATCCATAGCGTGATGGGCGTGGTGAAGATGCGGCGCAGCCGGCACAGCCGCGCCCTCCAGCTCTACGAGATCACGCCTCAGGGCCTGGTCATGGACATGGTGCTGCGCGGCTACGACGGGATCATCACCGGCGTCCCGGTGCAACGCGGCGTGGTGGCGCCCCCGGCTTTCCCCGGGCTGACCGGCCGCGAGAGCCTGGTCCTGCAGTCCCTCATGGAGTTGCACGACGCCTCCGGGGAGGACCTCCACCGGCAAACCGGCATCGCACAGCAGGACCTGACGTCGATCCTGGTTCGCCTGGTGGCGATGCGCTACATCACCGAGGCCCCCGTGGACGGCGAGAAGCAGTACCAGTATCAGGCGCAACCGAGGGACGCGATGCAGGAACGCATCGGCTGACAGGCGGCGGCCGGGTCGTGCTACGTCAACGCGCACAGACGGCGCGGAGAGGGGCGCAGGGATGGGCAGAGAGCGTTCTCGGGACAGGACCGGTGCGGGCCCAACCCCCCCACAGTGGCGGGGACACACGCTTGCCTGGCGCGACGTCATGGCGCGCTCGCCACTCGCGCTGGTGATCCTCGATCCCGAGACGTTCTCCATCCGCGACGCCAGCACCGCGTTCCATGAAATGACCGGGCTGCCACGGGAGAAGCTGCTCCACCGACCCCTGCCCGATCTGCTGCCCGCGCCGGGTGCCGAGAAGCTGTTATCGGTGCTGAGCGCTACGCGGGAGTCCGGCAGTGCGCGCCGGGCACCGAATGTCCCGTACCTGCACCCGGAACACGGTCTCGTGTCCTGGGACTGCGTGGTGTGGCCGTTGGCCGATGCCGAAGACGGCGGGGAGGCCCTCTCCGTCCAGGTCTCCCTGGTGACGGACGGGGCTGCGGAGCAGAATCATCTCTCGCAGATCGTGGAGCAGATCCGCGACGCCAACGAGCAACTCCTCATCGCCGGCATCCGGCAGCTGGAGCTGGCCGAGCTGTCGCGTCAGCACGCGCGCCGGATCGACGACGTGCTCGCCAGCCAGGCCGCCGGTGTCCTCGTTCTCGACGCGGCGGGCGATGTCCTGGTGATCAACGGCCCGGCCCTGCGGATGCTGGGACTCCCCGATGAGGCCGCCCCCGACCTCGCCGCCCGGATCCGGACGCTGGAACTGCGACGGGCGGACGGCTCCGAAGTCCCGGCGGCCGATCACCCCGTGGAGCGGCTCCTCAGGGGAGAGCCGTTCTCGGACCTCGAGCTCAGGGTGCCCAACGGCAATGGCGACGAGGCGCGATTCGCCTTCAACGGCAGCGCCATCGGGGATAGCAGGGCGGACGGGATGAGCCTGGGGATCCTGGTCTTCTACGACGTCACGGCCAAGCGCCGGCTCGATGACCTCCGGGCGGATTACATCTCCCTCATCGCGCACGATCTCCGCTCTCCGCTCAACGCCATCCTCGGCTACGCCGAGCTCCTGCGCCTGCTCGAGAGCAGGGCGCTCGGGGAGGGCTCCTCCTGGATCGATCGCATCGAGCACTCCGCGCACCAGATGGGCTCCATGATCGACGACCTGGTCGAGTCGACCCGGCTCGAGTCCGGGATCCTCACGATCCAGCGCCGGCCGACCGCCCTGCGCACCGTGATCCTCGAGGCCCTGGAGCATCTCCCCACGCCCGAGGACCGGGAGCGCGTGAGGCTCGAGGCGCCCCCGGAGCCCGTGGCGGTCCCCGTGGACGCCGAGCGCATCGAGCGCCTGGTGACCAACCTCCTGTCCAATGCCCTCAAGTACTCGCCGCCGGACGCGCCGGTCGTGGTTCGACTCCAGGCGCACGAAAAGGAAATCGTCCTGTCGGTGAGCGACCGCGGACCCGGCCTGGCGCCCGAGAGCATCCCCCACCTCTTCCAGCGCTTCTACCGCGTCGATCCCGGCTCGCGCATCGAGGGGATGGGACTGGGGCTCTACATCGCCCGGCTGATCGTCGAGGCCCACGGCGGTCGCATCTGGGCCGAATCCGAGCCCGGCCAGGGGAGCACGTTCTCGGTGGCGCTGCCCGTGGCGTGAAGCGAAGCGCGGACGGGGGAGGCCTCGCCCCCGGGCCGCGGTCCCCGAGCAAGCGGCGAGGCATAGCGGAGCTACACGTGTCGGGCGGCAAATGTGCATAGGTATGTGTCTTGATTGTTCCAGGGTGGTAAGTCTGCTGTAAGACATTGCCGCATAACTCGTTAAGTTACCGCATCGGCGTACATTTCAGGCTTTACTTGCGATAGGCCAACCCACTTAACTAAGCTGTCACGTTTTTTGCACGGACGTGTCTCTGCCCATTTTAAGAGAGGTCCAAATGGATGCGCGAGTAGTTTCGAGATTCACCATGGGGCTCGGCGCCGTGGCGCTCGCCGCGATGGTGTTCGCGGCGTGCGAGCACAACCCGGCGGCGCCCGGAGTCCTGGCGAGCATCACGGTCATCCGAAACCCGGACACGCTGGCGATCGGCACGAGCCGACAGTTCATCGCGACGGGGAAGGACGCCAACGGCACGGTGGTGGGGGTGAACAACCCTACGTGGTCGGTGGCGGCGGGAGGAGGCAGCATCAGCGGCGCGGGGATGCTGACGGCGGGCACGACGCCCGGGACGTTCGTCAACTCCGTGAAGGCGACGCTGGGCAGTCTGTCGGGCACGGCGACGTTCGTCGTGACGCCTGGTCCGGTGGCATCGGTCACGGTGACGCCGAACCCGGTCACGCTGGCGATCGGCGCGACGCAGCAGTTCGTGGCAGTGGCCAAGGACGCCAGCGGCAACGTACTGGCGGTCACGCCGGTCTGGAGCGCGGCGCCGGGAGTCGGCAGCATCGGCAGCGCGGGACTGCTCACGGCGGGGACCGTGGCAGGGACGTACACGAACGGGGTCACGGCGAACGTGGGCTTGATGTCGGGGTCCGCCACCGTGACGGTGACCCCGGGGGCGCTGGCGAGCATCACCGTGACACCGAACCCGACGGTCATGGCGGTCGGGGCGTTGCAGACATTCACGGCCGTGGGCAAGGACGCGGGAGGTAATGTCGTCCCGATCACGCCCACGTGGAGCGTACAGGCGAGTGGCGGGACCATCAGTGCCGCGGGCGTGTTCACCGCGGGCACGCTGGCCGGGACGTTCGTCAATACGGTCAGGGCGTGCAGCACGGCGGCCTGCGGCAGCGGGAGTATCTCGGGCTTTGCGACCGTAACGGTGGGCCCGGGGGCTCTGGCGTTCATCACGGTCTCACCCAACCCGAAGACGTTGGCGATCGGTGCCACTCAGCAGTTCACCGCCGTGGGCACGGACATCAACGGGAACGTGGTGGCGCTGGCGCCCTCGTGGAGCGTTCAGGCGGGTGGCGGCACCATCAACAACGCGGGTCTGTTCACCGCGGGCACCGTGGCCGGGACGTTCGTCAACACGGTCACGGCGAGCGTGGGCATTCTTGCGGGCTCGGCAACGGTGACCGTGACTCCCGCCGTCCTGGCGAGCATCACGGTGACTCCGAACCCGGCGGTCCTGCTGGTCGGTGCCACCCAGCAATTCACGGCCACGGGCAGGGATGCCAGCGGCAACCTGGTCGCGATCACGCCCACCTGGACGATCCAGGCGGGAGGCGGCTCCATCGATGGCGCGGGCCTGTTCACCGCGGGCGGGCTGGCCGGGACGTTCGCCAATACAGTCCGGGCGGCCAGCGGCAGCATTGCGGGCTTCGCCACGGTGTCGGTGACCGCCGGTGGCCTGGCGAGCATCACGGTCACGCCCAACCCGATCGACCTGGGAACGAATGCGGCCCAGCAGTTCACGGCCGTGGGCAGGGACGCCGGCGGCAACGTGGTTCCAATCCTGCCGGCCCCAACCTGGTCGGTCCTGGCGGGTCACGCGGGCGGGACCATCCTCAGCTCGGGCGGCTATACCGCGCCGGCGGCGGTCGGCGTCGGGTTCGACACGGTCCGGGCGACCAGCGGCAGCATCTTCGGCTCCGCGCGGGTCAACGTGAAGGCGACGAGTGCCCTGGTGGCCATCGCCGTCACACCCAACCCGGCCAGCGTCGTCGCCGGAGCGACCGCGACGTTCACGGCCACGGGCTTCGACGCCACCGGCCTGGTGGTTCCAACCCCGGGGCTGACCTGGTTCATCGTGGCGAGTGGCGGGACCATCGACTCCGGCACGGGCCTGTTCACC
>JADGQX010000392.1 GCA_017881445.1 Gemmatimonadota bacterium
GGGCGCCAGCGAGTCGACCCGGGCGCGGAAGGCGGCCACGTCATTGCCCTGCAGCCGGTCCAGCTGCGCCACCAGCGCCCGCGCCCGCGCCTGGGCGGCGCGGGCGGCCACGGCCCCGTCGTACATCTCGCGCGAGAGCGCGTCCAGCTGCGCCAGTGCCGGCGCCGGCGTGCGCACGCGCGGGTCCAGGCGCAGGGTGAGCGGCTGCGTGTAGCTGCGCCCCTCCACGGTCAGGCGCACGGTGTAGGCGCCCGCCGGCGCCCAGGGCGCCACACCGGCCGGATAGGTGTGGTGGGGGATGGCAGCCCCGCCGTCGCTGAGCGGCGCCGCAGCCTGCCCGCCCAGGGGGTCGAGGCGCAGGTCCCAGCTGAAGCGGTGCATACCGGCCCGGGCGGAGAGCTGGAGCTGCGGCGCCGCCCAGTAGAGCGGGACCGAGCAGTCGGGCGCCTGCGGGTTCTGCTGGCACACGCGCTCGTACGCCTCCGGGTCGAGCCCCGGATCGGGCTGGAGCGCGGGGTCGTCGCTCGAGTACGCCCGCACGACCCGCCCACCCGCGTCCAGGATCTCCAGGCGCACGGGGCGACCGGGGCCCGTGGCGTCGCGGGCCAGGGTGTAGTCGAGGATGCCGCCGGGCGGCGGATTCTCCCCCGCCGCCACCTCCGGCGGCCAGGGCGTGGGATCGTTGGTGCCGAAGCGCACGCGCAGGGCGGTCGCCGGACGGAAGAGGTAGGCCGGCGTCGCGGCGGCCGCCGCCGTCGCCTGCCGCAGCGGGGTGACGTCGTCCAGGATCCAGAAGCCTCGCCCGTGGGTGCCGGCGATGAGATCGGAGCAGAGGCAGGTGCTGTCGTCCTTCAGCTGCAGGTCGCGCACGGAGATGGCCGGCATGTTCAGGCGCAGCGACTGCCAGTGGTCGCCGTCGTCGAAGGAGACCCAGACCTGCGTCTCGGTGGCGGCGTAGAGCAGCCCGCGCTGGCGCGGGTCCTCGCGGATCGAGTTGGCCGCGGCCCCCGGCGCGATGCCCTCGTCGATCTCCGTCCAGCTCCTGCCGCCGTCGCGCGTGCGCCAGAAGTGCGGGTTGGCGTCGTCGATGCGCATGGTGTTGGCCGCGGCGTAGGCGGTGCCGGCGTCGAAGTGCCCCGCCTCGATGTTGAAGATGCGGGTCCACGGTTTCAGCGCCGGCGGCGTTACGTCCCGCCAGCTGGCGCCGCCGTCGGTCGTCACCTGGATGGCGCCGTCGTCGGTGCCGGCCCAGATCACGCCGGCGTCGCGAGGCG
The DNA here is from genome assembly GCA_017881445.1 of Gemmatimonadota bacterium. GTDB lineage: Bacteria > Gemmatimonadota > Gemmatimonadetes > Longimicrobiales > RSA9 > JADGQX01. The sequence continues at coordinate 1,275 of JADGQX010000392.1, forward strand.
AGGGCGAGAGCGCGGTAATGGCGCCCTGGGGGGGGGGCGAGGGCGTGACCTGGGTGGCGTAGCTGCCCGCGCTGGCGGGCACCGCCCAGCTCTGCCGGGTGAGGTCCGGGCTGATGCGCGTCCAGCTGTGCGCCCGGTCCGTGCTCTGCCAGACGACGTTGGAGGTGTAGTAGAGCACGTCCGGCCGCACGGGCGACCAGGCGATGGGCATGGTGCGCACGTTGCGCCCGAAGTCCGTGCCGCGCTGCTCCGGGCCGGGCCCGACGGAGGCGGTCTGGCGCGTCCGGCGGTCGTAGAGCGACACGCCTGTCCGCGCGCTGCCGTAGACGTGGTCCGGGTCCTTCGGGTCGGGCGCCGCGATGCCGTACTCCTGGATGTTGACCGGGTGCCAGTCACGGAAGGTGATCTCGCCGTCCATGGAGCGGCTGGCGACGCAGGCGGAGCCGGAATCCTGCTGCCCGGCACAGACGCGGTAGGGGAAGGCGTCGTCCGTGGAGACGTGGTACATGGCGGCCGTGGACTGCGTGTACCAGTTGCTCCACGACTGCCCGCGGTTGCTCGAGATCACGGCGCCCTGGTCCGAGACCACGAAAACGATGTTCGGGTCGGTCGGGTCGATCCACACCTTCTGGTAGTCGTCGCCGCCGGGCGCGCCCCGCACCGCCGACCAGGTCGCGCCGCCGTCCTCCGTGCGCCAGAACACGATGGACGCGCTGTAGACGACGTCGGGGTTCCTCGGGTCCACGGCCAGCGTGGGCAGGTCGCCGCCGCCGATGCGCTCCAGCGGCCGCGGGTCCGGCTTTTTCGCGGCCGCTGCCGGCGGCGCCGCCGGCACGTCCGCGGGCAGCCAGTGCTCCCCGCCATCGGTCGAGCGGTAGAGGCCGACCACGCCCGTCGTGGGTCCCGCCCGCTCGCTGGACCCGGCCGGTGGCGTGCCGGCGACCATGGCATAGAGCTGCTTCGGGTCGCCGGGCGCGACCGCCAGGTTGGCCTCGATCACCGGCGGCAGCCCCTCGGTCAGCGGCCGCCAGGTCGTGCCGCCGTCCGTGGACTTGAAGATGCCGCCGCCCGTGCCGCCGAACTCGGCCCCCTCGCGGAAGGACTGCTGCTGGCGCCAGAGCCCCGCGTAGACCGTGTTCGGGTCCGCCGGGTCCAACACGACGTCGTTGCCGCTCGTGTATTCGTCGCGGTAGAGCACCTTCTCGAAGGTCCGCCCGCCATCCGTCGAGCGGAAGATGCCGCGCTCCGCGCTGGGACCGTAGGGATGCCCGAGCGCGGCTACGAAGAGCCGGTTCGCGTCGCGCGGGTCCACCGCGATGGCGGCGATCATCTGGCTGTTGCGCAGCCCCAGGTGCGTCCAGCTCCTGCCGCCGTCCGTGGACTTGTAGACGCCATCGCCCGTGGCCAGGTCCGGCCGGATGATCCCCGCCCCGCTGCCCACGTAGATGATGGACGGATCCGACGGCGCCACCGCGATGGCGCCGATGGAGCCCGTCGGCTGGTCGTCGAAGATCGGCTGCCAGGTCGAGCCATAGTCGGTCGTTCTCCAGACGCCACCGTTGTCGAAGCCGGCGTAGAACGTGGCGGGTCGCCCCGGGCGACCCGGCTGCCCCGGTCCCGCCGGCACGCCCGCCAGCGCCC
>JADGQX010000158.1 GCA_017881445.1 Gemmatimonadota bacterium
TGAGGAGCTGGAGAGTCATGGCCACGGCTCCCGCCTCACCACCAGAGCGGGAGAGCGGGACAGTGGGAGAGCGGGAGATGGCATCCGAGCGATTCCGGCGTGCCTTCGGCAGCCCGGCGGCCCAGGAACGCCGGACGGCGGAGGTCGCCGAGTGCTCCCGCTCTCCCACTCCCCCACTCTCCCCCTCCGCCTCGGGCGTCCCGCCGCCGGGTGAGGTCGCGCCAGAGACGGCTTCATCGACGCCCACCGGCGTCCAGGTCACCCGCCGCTCCGCCAGCGGGTGGCCGTCCACCACCGGCCGCACCACCATCTCGCCCTGCGACTCGAGTAGCCGCAGCACCGCCGCCTCCACCGCCGGCGCGCTGGCGAAGCCCGCATCGAAGAGGTCGCCCTGGCGCACCGCGGCGGGCTCCGTCGCCTCCACTTCCACATGGACGCCGGCGACGGCGTCGGGCAGCGTCGCCCGGTCCAGCGCGGCCCGGGCCAGGCGCAGCCACACGGCCCGGCTGGCCGTGCCGCGCCCCGGCCGCAGCCCCTGCTCCCAGCGCCCGCCGCCCGCCAGCTCCAGCACCACGCGCATGCGACGGGCATGCTCACCCCGCTCGCGCAGCGCGTCGCAGATCGAGCCCAGCAGCGCGTTCAGCGTGAAAGCCAGCCGCTCGGGGTCCGTCACCACGTAATCGACGAAGTCCAGCGACGCCTGCGGCCGCTCGGGCGGAGTCGCGTCGAAGAGACAGCGCGCATCGTCGCCCCGCGCCAGCCGCCAGAGGCGCAGCCCCTCCTCGCCGAAGCGCACCTCCACCGCCTCCCGCTCCAGCGACGCCAGCGCCCCGCACGTCTCCACCCCCACCGCCGCCAGCATCTCGAGCAGCCGCGCGGTCGCGGCTTCGGCGTCCAGCACCGCCAGCGGCAAGGGCGCGAGGAAGGCGCGCTCCCGGCCTGGCGCGACGATCGTCACATCTCCAGAGCGGGACAGTGGGACAGTGGGAGAGTGGGACCTGCCGGTCACAGCGCGCGGAATTCCCTCGGACTTCGATGCAGTCGAAGGCTCGCCGGCGCCTGCGGACCTCGCATTCTCCCACTGTCCCACTCTCCCGCTGTCCCGCTCCGCCTGGACGCGCCCGGGCCCATCCCCCGCATTGCCCTGGCCAGGTGATGCCCCCAGCCGCGCCGCCGCCCAGGCCACCACCGGCACCTCGGCGCCGCCCACGCGGGCATCCTCCACCCCCACCGACGCCAGGGCGCGCAGAAGCGACTGCGCAAGCTCCGCCGCATCCAGACCCCGACCATCCACCCACACCCGCTCCCGCTCCACCCTCACCCGCGGCGCGACTTCCGCCAGCACGGCGGAGAGCATCTCCGCGGAAGCCACAGCGATGGGGAGATGGGGCGATGGGGCGACGACACCCGACCCCGCGCGCGCCGAAGATCCCTCGGACTTCGATGAAGCCGAGGTTACACCGGCGTCTTCAGACGCCTGAATCCCCCCATCCCCCCATCTCCCCATCGCCGTTTCCGCCACACGGCGCCCGGGCCTCTCCCCCGCTTCCCGCTCGCCGGGCGCCCGGGCCAGGCCGCTGTCAGCGCCCAGCCCCGCGCCGGTCGACCAGCCCGGGCTCCATAGACAGACGAAACGCATGCTGCACCACCGGGATCATGATCTCTGCTCGCGACTCCAGTCCCAACGACGTCGCCTCCACTCGCACCCGCACCGCCGCGGGCTCCGCCGGCTCGCCGAACGGACCCGCCCGCCAGCGGATGCCTTCCGGAAGCAGCCGCGACGCCAGCCGCAGTCCGGCCACCGGCGTCGACGGCGCCCCGGACCACGACGACGACCCCGCCGCCCCGGTCGCCCCGGTCGCCCCGGACGCGATCACCGCCACCAGCGCCGACCCGCCCTCCCGCGCCGCCCGCGACAGCCGCACCGCCTCCACCGCCAGCGCCCGGCCCACCCCCGTCACCACCACCAGGCCGAAGCCACCGCAGCGCACCAGCTCCTCCGCGCACACCAGCGCCTCCAGCTGCCCCGCCGACGGCCCCAGCCGCAGCAGCAGCGGGCCGACCCCGCCCCCGCCCCCGCCCCCCACCCACGCATCCCCCAGCACCACCCCCGCCCCATCCACCCACGCCGCCCGCTCCCCCCGCGCCACCGTTTCCCGGCACGCCGCGCGCAGCACCGCCGTCGCCCCCGGCGCGCCCCAACCGGCTACCGCCCCCGCCCCCGCCCCCGCCCCCACCTCCACCCCCGCGGGCGACCACACGCTCAGACGACCCCGGGGCAGGCCGCCCCCCGGCAGCATGGCATCCAGCGCCGACACCCCCGTCGGTAGCCCCGCCGCCGTCGCGTGCCGGAGCGGCTGCGCGTCCGGCCAGCGCTCCTCCAGCAGCTTGCGTAATTCGAGGACCTGCGTGGACATACCGGGGGCTCCCTGCGGAAGTGGCGTCCCGGCTCCCGGGCCGCCTAGCCAACCTACTACCGAACAAACACCGAAAGCAAGAGCCGGACCGTTCCCGGGCGCAGAAGCACGTAACTCAAGGCGCAAAATCACGTTACGAGGGGACGATGCGCTGGCGAGGACCGGGCGCGGAGGCGCACGGGCCAGGGCGCGGGGCAAACTGAGGGGGCGACGGGGCGATGGGGCGATGGGGCGACCCGGCCGCCCGGCGACCCGAGCGCCGACCCTTGAAACGACGAGGCGGCCGCGGGGAGTGCCCGCGGCCGCCGGATGCCCGCTGGATGGTTCAGTGGGTCCTGTTCAGATCGTTCTTCACCTCGCGATAGCCGGCCGGGACGGAGAAGGCGTCGGCGGGCACGCCCTTCTGGATGTCCTGGACCTCGCTGGTGAAGGAGAGCAGGGTGCCCTGCGCCGCCGGTGCGTTGGCGTTCTTCGACTGGCTCTGCTCCGCCTGCTCGGCGGCGGCCTTGAGCTTGCCGAAGAAGCCACCCTTCGGCTTCGGCTTGGCCTCGTCCGCTTTCGCTTCCGCATCGGCCTTGTCGCTGGCGCCCAGCGCGAGCTGGCGGTTGAACTTCATGCCCTCGGGCACGACGATCATGCTGGTCGTGCTCTTCAACGCCACACCCTTGACCTTCGCCATCTCCTTCGCCGTGCCCTCGAGCGCGGTCTTCATGCGCGGGTCGGCGCTGAAGGCCGCCTCCAGCCCCTTCATCTGCGAGCTGAACTCCGTCTTCATGCGCCGGGCATAGGCACGGCCGAACTCCTCCATGGCGGCCGCATTGGGGGCGTCGGAGGAAGTCCAGATGTCCATGAACGCCACGAGCGCACCCTGGTTCGGCGGGGCCGGCTTCCCTTTCTCGTGCGCCGTGACGGTCACGGTGACGAGCATTTGCTGGGCGTCGTACCCCGCGATGCGCTGGTGCTCGCCCGTGTGCTCCGCGCTCACGTCGGCCTGCCATTCGACGTCGCTGGGCTTCTGGTTCTCGGCTTTGCGCGCATCTTTCGCCCGCTCCGCCTTCATGTTCTCCTGGGCCGCCTCCATGGCCGCGGCCATCTCTTCGAACGTCGCCGTGGAGTACGTCTTCTGCTTCTGGTCGATGTTCGTGATGCGGCCGCCGTCCACGTCGATAATCGTGGACCTGTCCTTGGCATCCGTGCGCATCTTGTGGCCCGCCACATATGTGGCGGTCATGTTGCTGCCCCCGCCGGCCATGCGGAACACCATCCCGAGCGCGCCGCTTGCCTTGATGCTCGAGCTGCTCTTGACCGTGACGCCCTGCGCGGTGAGCACGGCCGGCACGAGGGCGGCCGCGAAACCGGCAAGGAGCAGAACACTTAGAGGCCGCACACTTCGCATGAGCCGACTCCCGATGGCGATGGAGACTGGCCGGCGGCCGCGGGGCGGCCGCCGCTGGAAATCCGGGCTCGCGGCGACACGAGCACGCGCGGCGATCCGGTTTGCGGACTATCGATGGCAAGGAGCGGGCCCCGCCCCGCCGGCGTCCTGGCTCCAAGAGGAAGGCCCCGGCGGGATTGCTCCCGCCCGGGCCTTCTTTCCTCCCGGTCCGCGCCGCGCTCAGTCGCCGACGCCGACCGGCACGCGCTCGGGCGCGGCCTCCTTGAGCTCCACGGGAATGCGCATGGCGTAGAAGGAGCGCCAGACGAAGACCATGGAGATGCCGAAGAAGATCGCGGCCAGCACCGCACTGGTGGTGCGGCTGAGCTCGATGGCCATTTCCACGGCCAGCAGCCCGAACAGCGTGGTGAACTTGATGACCGGGTTCATGGCCACCGAGGAGGTGTCCTTGAACGGGTCGCCCACCGTGTCGCCCACGACCGTGGCCGCGTGCAGCTCGGTGCCCTTCTCCATCAGCTCGACCTCCACGATCTTCTTGGCGTTGTCCCAGGCCCCGCCCGCATCGGCCATGAAAATCGCCTGGTACAGGCCGAAGATGGCGATGGAGATGAGGTAGCCGATGAAGAAGTAGGGCTCGAGGCAGGCGAAGGCGAGCGTCGAGAAGAAGACGGTGAGGAAGATGTTGAACATCCCCTTCTGCGCGTACTGCGTGCAGATCTCGACCACCCTCTTGGAGTCCTCGATGGAGGCCTTCTCCACGCCCTCCAGGTGGATGTTGGCCTTGATGAACTCCACCGCCCGGTAAGCCCCGGTGGAGACCGCCTGCATGGAAGCGCCCGTGAACCAGTAGATGATGGCGCCGCCCGTGACCAGCCCGAGCAGGAAGGGCGGGTGCAGCAGCGAGAGGTTCACCACCAGCTCCGGGCGCAGCCCCTTCGTGAGCAGCACGATGATGGAGAAGATCATGGTGGTGGCGCCCACCACGGCGGTACCGATGAGCACCGGCTTGGCCGTGGCCTTGAAGGTGTTGCCGGCGCCGTCGTTGGCCTCGAGGTAGAGCTTGCCCGTCTCGAAAGCGGGCGTGAATCCGAAGTCCTTCTCGATCTCCTGGCTGATGTTCGGCTGCTCCTCGATCATGGACAGCTCGTAGATCGACTGGGCGTTGTCCGTCACCGGGCCGTAGGAATCGACGGCGATGGTGACGGGGCCCATGCCCAGGAAGCCGAAGGCGATGAGGCCGAAGGAGAAGACCGCCGGGGCGAGCATGAGCGCGCCCAGTCCGGTGGTGCTGACGGCGTAGCCGATGCCCATGAGCGCCACGATGGTGATGCCCATCCAGTAGGCGCTGAAGTTGCCCGCGACCAGCCCCGACAGGATGTTGAGCGAGCTACCGCCCTCGCGCGACGCCGTGAGCACCTCGCGCACGTGCGCGGACTCGGTCGAGGTGAAGACCTTGACCAGCTCGGGGATCACCGCGCCCGCCAGCGTGCCGCAGCTGATGATGATCGAGAGCTTCCACCAGAGCGACGGGTCGCCGCCCAGGTTGGGGATCATCAGGTAGGACACGAAGAACGTCATGGCGATAGAGACGATCGAGGTCAGCCACACCAGCGACGTCAGTGGCGTCTCGAAGTTCATCTTGTCCACGTGCCGGTAGCGCGGACCCTGGATCGCCTGGTTGATGAAGTACGAGCCCACGCTCGTGACGATCATCATGACGCGCATGGCGAAGATCCAGACCAGCAGCTGGACCTGCGTGTTGGCCGTGCCCACGGCCAGCAGGATGAACGTGATGAGGGCGACGCCGGTCACGCCGTAGGTCTCGAAACCGTCCGCCGTGGGACCGACGGAGTCGCCCGCGTTGTCGCCGGTGCAGTCGGCGATCACGCCGGGGTTGCGGGCGTCGTCTTCCTTGATGTTGAAGACGATCTTCATCAGGTCGCTTCCGATGTCCGCGATCTTGGTGAAGATGCCGCCCGCGATGCGCAGCGCGGCCGCGCCCAGCGACTCGCCGATGGCGAAGCCGATGAAGCAGGGGCCGGCGTAGTCGCCGGGGACGAAGAGCAGGATGAAGAGCATGATGATCAGCTCGGTGCTGATCAGCATGGTGCCGATGCTCATGCCCGCCTTGAGCGGGATGGCGTAGGTCGGGTACGGCTTGCCCTTCAGCGAGGCGAACGCGCTGCGCGAGTTGGCGAAGGTGTTCACCCGGATGCCGAACCAGGCGACGCCGGCGCTGCCCGAGATGCCGACCAGGCTGAACAGCACGATGATGACGACCTTGATCGGCTCGAAGTGCCGCAGCGCGCCGAAGTACACCACCATGATGATGCCGATGAACAGCTCGAGCAGCGCGATGAACTTGATCTGCGTGAAGAGGTAGGTCTTGCAGGTGGCGTAGATCAGCTCGGAGACCTCGCGCATGGTGCGGTGCACCGGCAGCCCTTTCAGCTGCTCGTAGACCACCAGCCCGAAGACGAAGCCGAGCACGCAGACCCCGAGACCCATCATCAGCAGCGCGCGGCCGTTCATGCCCATGAACGAGACGGTCGAGAGGTCCGGCAGCGTCAGGCTCGCCTCACCTCCGGCCACGCTCGTCTGCATGAGCGCCAGTAGCGGGAACGTGCCCAGGCTCATACGTCCCCCCCACGTCCTCGCCGCGCCGCGACGAATGACCGGGTCCGGTCGTGCTTCCGAGTCATGGATCCTCCTGTCGGGGAAATGAGCAGGGCCGCTTCCCTCGCGGGTGCGGCCCGTATGACGTCCCGCGCCTGGCAAACCGCCGGACGGGCGGCCGACGCCACCCGTGCGGAGCGCGCGCGCGGCCCTGTGGCCGCGCGCCGGGTAACGGGACAGGCGCGCTGGAACATCGCTCTCATTGTATGCTGTGGTGAAACCGCCGGCCCAGCGCCGACAGCCGCGTCGAACAAGACGCTTGGGCAATATCCTTGGCGGCGCGCGATAGATCAAGCCCGCGCGGCTTTCGCGCGGACTCACCGGCGCCTCTGCGCGGACTCGCCGGCGGAGGGGGGGCAACAACGGTGGCAAGGCCCGGGCGCACCTTCACCGGCGCCCGGGCGCACTCTGCCGAGGGGGCGCAACATCAGGCGGGGCGGCCCGGCGTTTCCTCCCGGGTCCGAGTCGGGCAGCCTCCGGGGCGGGCACGCGCACCGGTTTGGCGCCGTGAGCTCCCACTCCCCCGGCCGGCCCGCTCGGCCCGCTCGCGCCGCCGCCCCTCCGCTTGCCGGGGCCCGGGCGCCGGGGACAGCTTGAGGGCATCGCCCCTGCCTGGAGATCGAGCACGCACTCCGTGATGGATCCGGCCGCGGAAGCGGCGCCGCCCTCGCCCGGGGCGCAGGCGCCACAGACCTCGGCGCTGCGGCTGAGCCTGCTGCGCCTGGTCCCCGCCCTGGGCATCGGCGCCGCTACCTTCATTCCCGCGGGCACGCTGCGCTGGCCCGGGGGCTGGCTGGGCGTGGTGCTGGTGGGGGGGGCATCATCGGGCAGGACATGTACGTACGACGGCGCAACCCGGGGCTCATGGAGCGCCGCACCCGCGCCGGCGTCGGCACGCCCCGCTGGGACCGGGCGCTGATGGCCTACGCGCACCTCTGCACCATCGCCCTCTTCCTGGTGGCGGGGTGGGACGGCGCCCGCCGCTACCCGGGCTTCCCGCCACCCTCGGTTTGGCTGGCCGGGCTCGCGCTCTGGGGCGTGGGCCAGTGGCTGGTGGCGTGGGCCATGGGCACGAACGCCTTTTTCGAGGGCACCATCCGGCTGCAGGAGGACGTCGGCCACCACGTCATCGACCGGGGGCCATATGCGATTCTGGGCCACCCGGGCTATGCGGGGCTCATCGTCTACTACTTCGGCATTCCCCTGCTCTTCGGCTCGCTCCGGGCCGTGATCCCCGCGGCCCTGACGCTGCTCTGGCTGCTGCCCCGCACGATCGCGCAGGACCGCTTCCTGCGCGTAAACCTGCCGGGCTACATGGACTACGCGAGACGGGTGCGGGCGAGGCTGGTGCCGGGGGTGTGGTGAGGCGAGAGCGGGAGAGCGGGAGCGTGCGTGCCGGGCGTCCCGAGCGACGCTCGGATACGCCGATACAAGAGACCCCGGACACGCCGAGGTGCCCGGGGTCTCCCGCTCTCCCACTCTCCCGCTCTGCCGGCCGGGCGCAGAAGCACCCGGAACCGCCCGGAGGGGTCAGGGCGGTCCCGAGCATCGCCCCGGAAAGCTAGGCGTGCACCTCTTCCCGCTCCTTCTCGTAGGCTTCGATGATCTTCTGCGCCGCGTGCGGCGGCACTTCCTCGAAGGCATAGAAGGACCGGCTGTGGGAGGCGCGGCCCTGGGAGATGGAGCGGAGCGTCGTCGCGTACTTGTACAGCTCCGACTCCGGCACCAGCGCGCGGATCACGGTCTTGTGGCCCGTGGGCTCCATGCCCAGGACCTTGCCGCGCCGGTGGTTGAGGTCGCCGATGATGTCGCCCACGAAGTCGTCGGGCGTGGCGACCTCGACCTGGATGATCGGCTCCAGGATGACGGGGTCGGCCTTCTCGGAGGCGTTGCGGAACGCCTGGATCCCGGCCATCTGGAACGCCATGTCGCTCGAGTCCACGGCGTGGAAGGAGCCGAAGTAGAGCTCGGCCTCGAAGTCCACGACCGGGTGACCCGACAGGATGCCGCGGGCGGCGGCCTGCTGCACGCCCTTGTCCACCGAGGGGATGAACTTGCCGGGGATCACGCCGCCCACGATGGCGTTGTTGAAGCTGTAGCCGGCGCCGCGAGTTGACGGATTGAGGCGGACGTAGCAGTCGCCGAACTGGCCGTGGCCGCCCGTCTGCTTCTTGTGCTTCCCCTGCGCCTCGGCCGTCTTGCGGATGGTCTCGCGGTAGCGGATCCTCGGCTGCTCCGTGATCACCTCGACGCCGTACTTGCGCTTGAGCCGCTCCATCTGCACGTCCAGGTGCAGCTCGCCCAGCCCGCGCACGATCGTCTGCTTGATCTCGGGATCGTACTCGTGCGAGAAGGTGGGATCCTCCTCGTGCAGCTTGACCAGGGCGGCGCCGATCTTGTCCTCGTCGCTCCGGCTCGCGGCCAGGATGGCGATGGAGATGTCCGCCGTCGGGAAGGCGATCTTCTCCACGACCAGGGGCCGATCCTTGCTGGAGAGCGTGTCGTTGGTGTGCGTGTTCTTCAGCTTGGCGATGACGCCGATGTCGCCGGCATGCAGCCGGTCCACCTCGAGCCGCTCCTTGCCCTGGGGAATGGACAGGTGCGCCAGCTTCTCCGGCATGTCCCGGGCGGCGTTGAACGCGTCCTGCCCGTTCGACAGGGAGCCGCTGAAGATGCGGAAAAGCGAGAGCTCGCCCACGTGCGGCTCGCTGGTGGTCTTGAAGACCAGCGCCGCGACCGGGCCATCATCGTTGGCCTTCAGCTCCACAGCCTGGTCCAGCCCCGGGCGCTGCGCCGTCTCGGGCGCGCACTCCGCCGGGCTGGGCATCAGCTCCACCAGCTCGTCCAGCAGGGCGCGCACGCCCCAGGTGCGGTCCGCGGCGCCGCAGAGCACAGGGAAGATCTCGCCGCGCAGCATGGCGGCCTTCAGGGCATGCTCCGCCTGCTCGGTGGTGATGGTGCCGTCCGTCAGGTAGGTCTCCAGCAGGGCGTCGTCCGTGGTCGCGATCGTCTCCAGCAGCTGCGTGCGCCAGAGATCGACGTCCGCCTGCACCTCCGCCGGGACATCGGTCTCCTCGTACTCGCCCGTGACCGCGCCGTGCTTGAAGATGTGCGCCCTGCCCGAGAGCAGGCTCACCGTGCCGCGGAAGTGCTCGCCCGCACCGATGGGGATGACCAGCGGCGCTGCCTTGTCCGTCAGGATCGACCGGATCTGCTCGTAGACGCGGCCGTAATCCGAGTGCTCCTTGTCCATCATGGAGATGAAGAAGAAGCCCGGGAGCCGGCGCGCGCTGCAGTATTCCCAGACCTTCTCCGTGCCGACTTCCACACCCGCCGTCGCACCCAGCACCACGATGGCGCCATCGGCCACCCGTACGGCGCCCAGGGCTTCGGCGGTGAAATCGAGGTATCCGGGAGTGTCCAGCAGGTTCAGCTTGGTGTCCTTCCATTCCGCGTGCGCCACGGCGGCCTGCATCGAGATCCCGTGCGCCACTTCCTCGTCCGTGTACATCGTCAGCGCCGTGCCGTCCTTCACGTTCCCGTGCCGGCGCGACGTGCCCGTGGCGAAGCAGAGCGCGTCGATGAGTGTCGTCTTTCCGGAACCGCCGTGGCCGACTACCGCCAGGTTGCGAATCTGCTCCGTTCTGAACTCCTTGGCGGCCGCCATTACTCACCTCCTCAGGGGGGATATGTGCGGATCTTGTGAATATTTGGATCATTGCACGGCATCCAGGGGGTGTCAAGGCAGGGAAACCCCCACACGGACGGCCGATCACGGGCTTCCGGCATCCGACATCCGGCATCCGACATCCGGCTTCCGGCTTCCGGCTTCCGGCATCCGGCTTCCGGCATCCGGCATCCGGCTTCCGGCGCCGACC
>JADGQX010000393.1 GCA_017881445.1 Gemmatimonadota bacterium
GGCCTGCCGGGCCTGCGAGCTTGCCTGTTCCATGATGATTCGGACCCGCCAGTCCTTCGGCGTGACCCCGGAGCAACTGACGGCGGGCCCCGTCGCCTGGGGCCGCATCCTGCGAGACAACCGGCTCGCCGGCGCAGCGGCTCGCCTGCAATGAAAAATCGACAACCGACGATTGAAAACCGGTTCACTGGCATCCCGGCCGCCCGGTTGTCTGGTGTCGGTTCTCCACTGTGCAATACCCTGGCTACCGGCTTGCGATGAACGTCCACGTGGTGCTGTACGCGGGGCTGTCCCGATATCTCCCGCCCGGGGCGCAGAACCGGAAAGGGACGATTGACGCGCCGAACGGCGTCACCGTGCTGGATGTGAAACGACAGCTGGGGATGCCGGACGATCTGCCGGGCATCCTGCTCTTGAACGGCAAGCAGGCCGCCCCCGACACCGTCATGCGGGAAGACGACACGCTTGCGATCTTCCCCCCGCTGGCCGGCGGCGGGCCGACCCGCGCCGCGACCGCTTCGGACCCTACCCCCTGGGAGCGCCGCACGTGAGACCGCCCCGCGGTCCGACAGGATCGGGCCGGCGGCGGAGGAGCAAAGACCCATGCGTCTCGGCATCATCGCAGACGATCTGACGGGTGCCAACGACACCGGGGTGCAGTTCGCCCTGCGGGGGGCCCGGACCCTCGTCCCGCTGGACTGGCACGACCTGAAATCGCTGACCCGCACCGCCGATGTGCTGGTGCTCAACACCAACAGTCGGGCCGTGCCGGCCCGCGTTGCCGCCCAGCGGGCCCGCGTCGCCGCCGAGGCGCTGCGAAGGGCGGGGGTCGAAGCGGTCTACAAGAAGATCGACTCCACCTTCCGGGGCAATATCGGCCCCGAACTGGACGCCATCCTGGACGTGTTTCCGTCGCCCCTGGCCATCCTCACGCCGACGTTCCCTCCGGCGGGACGGGTCGTCCGGGACGGGGTCCTGCTGGTGCGCGGCGTGCCGGTCCACCGCACGGCCACCGGGCGCGACCCGGTGACGCCGGTCCAGGAGTCGCACCTGCCCACCCTGCTGGGGCGACAGACCCGGCGGCCCGTCTATGCGCTCGGCCTGGCCGTACTGCGTGGGACCGCGACGCGGCTCGACCGGACGCTCGGAGACTGGCGCGCGGCGGCGCCCGGCATCGTCCTGGCCGACGCCGTCACGCCCCGGGACCTGGACCGCCTGGCCCGCCTGATCGTGCGGGACGGGCTATTCGGGGTGGCGGCGGGCTCGGCCGGGCTGGCGCTGGCCCTCTCCGAGGTGTTGCCCTGGCCCCGACGGGCGCGCCGCACCCCCCCGGGGGCGACGGCGCCGGTGCTCCTCGTGGTGGGTTCGCCGAACCCGACCAGCCTGGAGCAGGTGGCCTGGATCGAGGATCGTGGCCAGGCGAGCGTGGTGCGCGCCCCCCTCGGCGAGGTGGTGGCCGACGAGAAGCGCTATCGGAAAGAGATGGCGCGTGTGGTCAAGAAGGCGCGCGCCGAGATGCTCGCCGACCGGCATACGGTCCTCACGCTCGCACAGCAGGCGTCCGCCTCGGGCAGGCGGCCCCTGCGCCCTTCGGCCAGCAAGACCCTCAGCGAGTTCCTGGGGCAGGCGGCGCGTCTGCTGGCCCGCGAGGTCCGGCCGGGTGGACTGCTCCTCTGCGGCGGGGACATCGCCATCGCCGCGTGCTCGGCGCTCGGCGCCAACGGGGTCGAGCTTCAGGGCGAAGTCGAGCCCGGCGTGCCCTGGGGGCGGCTGGTGGGCGGCGACTGCGCGGACCTTCCGGCCGTCACCAAGGCGGGCGGGTTCGGCGATCCGGAAACCTTCGCCCGCGCCCTGCAGTTCCTCCGTCCCCGTTCCGCTCGATCGCGCTGATCCGCTGCCGGGAGAGTTCGCCGCCCGGCTGGTCGAGCGTCAGGGTGTCGCGCGCGCGCGTTCGTGTCCCGGACGCCGGCCGGGAGGCGGGACGGGGTCCGCTGTCTGCAACATCCCGTGCGCGGCGGGGCAGCCTACACCGCGCACTTCTGTCCCGGACATTTGAAAATGCCGTCTGGAACGCACACAGCATGTACGAGGTGTGCAAGGGGGGCGCGCGGGATCTCCGGCCGGATCTGATCGTCGGGCACAGCGGCTTCAGGACCACCGCCTTCCTACACGAACTGTATGACTGCCCGATCGTGAACTACTTCGAGTACTATTACCATGCCCGCGGCTCGGACATGGACTTCCGTCCCGACTTCCCACCGTCGGAGATGGATTTCCTCCGCGTGCGAACACGCAACGCCATGATCCTCCTCGATCTGGAGGCCAGCGCCGCCGGCTACACCCCAACCCTCTGGCAGCACGGGCTTCTCCCATCCGTCTGGCAGCCGAAGGTCGCGGTGATCCCCGACGGTCTCGACACAACTCTGTGGTCCCGGCGGGCGGTCCCGCGCAGTCTGGGGGACGAGGCGCTCTCCGAGGACGTGCGAGTGATCACCTACGTGGCGCGCGGGCTGGAGGCGATGCGAGGCTTCGACATCTTCGTCCGGGTCGCCAACCGGATTGCCGTAGAGATGCCGGACGTGCTCTTCGTGGTGGTCGGCTCGGACCGGATCTGCTACGGGAACGATCTGCACCACATCCTGACCAAGACGTTCCGCGAGCACGTCGTGCAGGCGGAGCGACCCGACCTGCGCCGGTTCCGGTTCCTGGGGACGCTGCCTGGCCCGGAGCTGGCCGCGCTCCTATCGCTGAGCGATCTGCACATCTACCTGACGGTTCCCTTCGTCCTCTCCTAGTCGCTGCTCGACGCCCTGGCCTGCGAGTGCGTCGTCCTCACCTCCGACACGGCCCCAGTCCGCGAGGTCATCCGACACGGGGAGACCGGCCTCCTGGCCGACTTCTTCGACGTGGA
>JADGQX010000394.1 GCA_017881445.1 Gemmatimonadota bacterium
GGCGACCCGCGCGGCGGCAGCCGGCTCAGGGCGCGCGCACCGCGCCCAGGAACAGGATCGTGCCGCTGAAGCGCTCGCGGATCGCGACCAGGAAGGGGCGGTCGAACACGAAGGTCGGGCGCACGGGCATGGCGGTCACGCTCACGCCCACCGACGTGACCGCCGCCGCCTCCGTGCCCTCCTCGTTCACGTCCGCGTACGTCTTCTGCCGCACCTTGCTGATGAAGAGCTTCCTACCCTCAGGCGACAGCCCGGTGAAATCAGCGCCGTTCGGCGTGAACGCCACCTGCATACCCAGGCGGATGAGCTGCGAGTTCAGCACGCGATCGTTGTCCAGCCGGTACTTCGGCATGGACACGTCCAGCTCGCCCGTGCGGAGGCCGCCCAGCCAGCCGGCCCAGCGGGCCGTGTCCAGGGAGGCGACGACGTCGCCCACCGTCCTACCGGTCGCGGGCAGCACCACGTCCATGACGAAGGCGCCCCGGCCGTAGGGCAGCTCGACGCCGCGGGCATCGGCCGCCTCGAAGTACCGGGCGGAGCCCGCGCGGTGCATCATCTGGACGGTGGGGACGGAGCCGTCGTCGGCGTGGAAGGGCGCAGCGCGCGTTTCCGCCGGGTCGAAGCGGTCGCTCCAGGAGCCCTTGAAGTAGGTGGCGTTGATCAGGTACAGCACCACGTCGGCCGGAATGGGCGGGTCCACGATGGTGGGGATCGTCCCGCCCGTGCCGCGCTTCACCCACTCATTGATGCGCCCCGCCGCGCCGGCATCGTTGAAGTCGAGGACGTTCGCTTCCGCGTCGAAGTAGCGGCTGACGTCGTCGCTGAACGAGGTCAGGATCGGGAACCCCTGCCGCACCCAGATGGAGTTGGCCAGCCGCAGGTCCACGCCCGGGTCCAGGCCGAGCAGCAGCGCCATCAGGTCGTGGTATGCGGGATTCACCTCGGTGAGCGCCGCGCCGCCGAAGCCCAGCGCGGAGCGCATGCCGTCCAGCGTCTCGCCCCGGGCGCCGTTCATGGTCATGCCCAGCGCCAGCGACGCGCTCAGCGGGGAGAGGAACACGTTCCCCGCCGCATCGTCCCGCGCCACCTCCCGCAGCAGCCCGAAGGCGAAGGCATTGCTCCCCGCCACCACCCGCTGCTCCGGGGCGGTCAGGGCGCGCGGCAGCGCGGTCAGCGGATCCGGGCGCGTGCCGCGGTCCGGCCCGGCGGATGCCTGGCAGGCGCCGACCAGCGGCAGGAGCGTGAGCGAAAGCAGGGCGAAGCGACGTGCGGACATGGGCACCCGGTCATCAGGGGGATACGCCCACGATGGCTCCGGGTCTTCGCGAGGCGCAAGAGCCGCTACATTCCCGGCACCTCGGGAACGGACAACTGCCATCTCACGCAGAGCCGCGGAGCCGCAGAGGGTGACCGGCGATTCCGACGCTGCCGGCACGGCAGGGATGTCGTTCTGTTGTTTACAACAAAATGGGATCTGGCCCGACCCGGTGGCGTCGGGCGGCCCCGGACACGGCCCAACCCGCGGCACTCTCCGCGGCTCTGTGTGAGGCATCCGTTGAAGTCCTTGCGCCCCGCGCGACATCGCGCCTACTTGAACCCGCGCCCCGGAACCTCCGTGAATCACGGGAGGGCATTTGGACGTGCTCATCCTCAATGGTGCGCTGGCGGGGGACGCCGAGCTGGACGGGGTGGAGGCGATGCTCCGGCGTGAGCTGTCGGCGGCCGGCTGCCGGTCCGACTCGGTGGTGCTGCGGAGTACGCCCATCGCCTACTGCCAGGGCTGCTTCGAGTGCTGGGTCAAGACGCCGGGCATGTGCAAGACCCAGGACGCGGGGCGCGACGTGGCCGCGGCACTGATCCGCAGCGACCTGCTGGTGCTGCTCACGCCCATCACGTTCGGCGGCTACTCGTCCGAGATCAAGAAGGCGCTGGACCGATCGATCGGCCTGGTGCTGCCGTTCTTCACGCGCATCGAGGGCGAGGTGCATCACCGGCCGCGCTACGATCGCTACCCCGCCCTGCTGGCCGTGGGCGTGCTGCCGGAGCCGCGAGCGGAGGAGGAGCGGATCTTCCAGGCGCTGGTGGCGCGCAATGCCCGCAACATGCATTCGCCCTGGCACGCGGTGCGGGTGCTGTACCGGGGCGAGGACGGGCCCACGCGGCTGGAGCTGATCCGGCCGCTGCTCGAGCAGATCGGGAGGGCGGCATGAGCGGCGGGCGCGTGCTGTTCCTGGTGGGCAGTGCCCGGCCGCGCGGCGAAAGCACCTCCGAGGCGCTGGGCCGGCACGTGCTGCGGCAGCTGGAAGCGGGCGGCATGGATTCGGACGTGCGCTACGTCAGCCACTGCCGCGGCCACGAGGCCTTGGCGGAGCTGGCCGCGGCCGTGGACGCCGCGGATATCTTCCTGCTGGCGACGCCGGTCTACGTGGACTCCCTGCCGTACCTCGTGACCCTGGCGCTGGAGCGAATCGCGGCGGCGCGCGAGGCTCTATCGGAGCCGCGTCCGGTGCGCTTCCTGGCCATCACCAACTGCGGCTTCCCCGAGGTCGTGCACACCGAGGTGCCCCGGGCCATCTGCCGCGCCTTCGCGCGGCGCGCGCGCCTCGAGTGCGCGGGCACGCTCGGGCTCGGCGGCGGGGAGGCGCTGCGGGGGCGGGCGCCCGATCGCATGGGCTGGCTCGCGCGCCACGTGACGCGCTCCCTCGATCTCGCCGCCGAGGCCCTGCTGGCGGGGCGCCCGGTGCCGGACAAGGCGGTGGAGCTCATGGCGCGACCGCTGGTCCCCGCCGTCGGCTACACGCTGATCGGCGAGCTGGGCTGGCGGCGCCAGGCCCGGTCCCACGGTGTGGAGGCGCAGCTCGAGGCGCGGCCGTACCAGCAAGCGGAAGCCGGCGAGCGGGCCAGCAC
>JADGQX010000159.1 GCA_017881445.1 Gemmatimonadota bacterium
CGCCGCGAAGACCGGCTACCCGCCGGACATGCTCGACCTGGACCTGGACCTCGAGGCCGACCTCGGCATCGATACGGTGAAGCAGGCCGAGACCTTCGCCGCCATCCGCGCCGCCTACGACATCCCGCGCGACGACAGCGTGAAGCTGCGGGAGTACCCGACGCTGGCGCACGCCATCCGCTTCGTCTACGACCGGCGCCCGGACCTCGTGCAGCCCACGGTCACCACTGCCGCCCCGGCCGCCCCGGCCACGCCAGTCGCGGTTCCGGCGGCGACCGTGGCACCGGCGCCAGCCTCCCTGGACGACGGCGTGCGCGCCACCGTGCTGCGGATCGTGGCGGAGAAGACCGGCTATCCCGCGGACATGCTGGACGTGGAGCTGGACCTCGAGGCGGACCTGGGCATCGACACGGTGAAGCAGGCGGAGATGTCCGCCGCCATCCGCGCCGCCTACGACATCCCGCGCGACGAGAGCGTGAAGCTGCGGGATTATCCCACGCTTGCCCACGCCATCGAGTTCGTGTACGCGCACCGGCCGGAGCTGCGGGCTGGCGCCGACGACGTAACCGCAGAGCCGGTGGTGAAGAGCGCCGTCGTGACCAGGGGGCCCGATGCCGGGCCGACGCCGGCGGCGCCCCGGACGGATTCCGCGGCCAGTCTGGCGGCGGCCGCGCGGGTGCCGAGGCGCGTGCCGGTCCCCCGGCTGCGCCCTGCGCTCCGGCTGTGCAAGCCCACGGGCGTGGAGCTGGGCCCGGGCAGCCGCGTGCTGCTCATGGCCGACCGCGGCAAGGTGGCCGACGCCCTGGCGAAGAAGCTGGAGAAGCTGGGCGCCGTGGTGCTGCGCGTGGACGATGCCCCCCCCCCGACGGCGGAGGAGCTGGCGGGCCGCATCGAGCGCTGGAGCGCCGAGGCGCCGATCCAGGGCATGTACTGGCTCCCGGCGCTGGACCCCGTGCAGGCGCCCGAGTCGCTCGGCGCCGGGGAGTGGACGGAGGCGCTGCGCGTCCGGGTGAAGCTGTTCTATGCGGCCTTGCGCGCCCTGCCGGGCCTGGGCGCGCCCGGGCAGTTCGTGGTCGCGGCCACGCGCCTGGGCGGTCGTCACGGCTACGACCCGGCCGGCGCTTTCGAGCCCCTGGGCGGCGCCGTGACCGGCTTCGCCAAGACGCTGAAGCGGGAGCGTCCGCCCCTCATGGTGAAGGCGCTCGACTTCGAGGCGCGGGCCGAGGCTCGCAGCATCGCGGCGCGGCTGATGGAGGAGACGCTGGCGGACCCCGGCGCCGTCGAGCTCGGCTACGCCGAGGGGCAGCGCTGGACCGTGGGGCTGGAGGAGTGCGCCGCGCAGGATGGCGCCGGCCTCGCCCTCGGCCCTGACACCACCTTCGTCGTCACGGGCGCGGCCGGCAGCATCGTCTCGGCCATCGTCTCGGACCTGGCGGCGGCTTCCGGTGGGACCTTCTACCTGCTGGACCTGACGCCCGAGCCCGACCCGGCCGACACCGACATCCAGCGGCTGACCACTGACCGGGGCGGGCTGAAGCGCGACCTGGCCGAACGCATCAAGGCGAGCGGCGAGCGGCCCACGCCGGCGCTGATCGACCGCCGGCTGGCGGGGCTCGAGCGCTCCGCCGCGGCGCTGGCCGCCATTCAGGCGGTGCGCGCCGCCGGCGGCACCGCCGAGTACCGCGCGGTCAACCTGCTGGACGCGGCGGCCGTCGCCACCGTGGTCCGCGAAGTGGTCGAGCGCCACGGCGGCATCGACGTGCTGCTGCACGCGGCCGGCATGGAGTCCAGCCACCTGCTGCCGGACAAGCCTCCGGCGGAGTTCGACCGCGTCTTCGACGTCAAGGCCGACGGCTGGCACAACCTGGTGGCGGCTCTGGGCCAGGCCCGGCTGGGCGCAGCGGTCGCCTTCAGCTCGGTCGCGGCGCGTTTCGGCAACGCCGGCCAGACGGACTACGCCTCGGCCAACGACCTGCTCTGCAAGCTGCTCTCGGCGCTGCGCACCAGCCGACCGGACACCCGGGCGATCGCCATCGACTGGACCGGCTGGGAGGGAATCGGCATGGCCTCCCGAGGCTCGATCCCGGTACTGCTGAAGGCGGCGGGGATGGAGCTGCTGCCCCCGGACGAAGGCGTCGCCATCGTCCGCCGGGAGCTGACCGGGGGGGCCTTCCGGGGCGAGGTGGTGATCGCCAAGGGGCTGGGCGGGATGCTGACGGAGCAGGACGAGACCGGCGGCCTGGACCTTGACCGCCTCGCCGCGGCGACGTCGCCGCCCGGACCCATGCTGGGGCGTGTGCGCGGCATGGGCATCTTCGGCGGCCTGGCCATCGAGACCCCCCTCGACCCGACCGAGCAGCCGTTCCTGTTCGACCACCGCATCGACGAGACTCCGGTCCTCCCCGGCGTGATGGGGCTCGAGGGCATGGCGGAGGCGGCCGCGCTGCTCTTCCCGGAGTGCCGCGTCGCCCTGCTGGAGGACGTGAAGTTCCTCGCGCCCTTCAAGTTCCACCGCTCGAAGCCGCGGAAGGTGGAGCTGCGGGCCCAGGCGTGCATGGAAGGCGACGGCGTGGCCGCCGACTGCCGGCTGCTGGGCTCACGGCTGCTGCACGGCCAGAGCGAGCCGGAGACGACCACGCACTTCACGGCGCGGGTCCGGCTGCGCCCGGCGGACGCCGATGGGGCGGCCCCGGAGCGCGACGTCCCCGCCGGGCAGGAGTTGCTGACGGCGGAGGCCATCTACCGCGTGTTCTTCCACGGGCCGGCCTACCGCGTGCTGGAGTGCGCCTGGAGGGCGGGGGACGAGTTCGTCGGCCGGTTCGCCGCGGAGCTGCCCCGCAACCACGTGCCCGGGGAGCGGCCGCTCCTCATCGCGCCCCGCCTGATCGAGCTGGCTTTCCAGACGGCCGGGCTGGCGGAGATGGCGCGAGATGGCCGGATGGGGCTGCCCTCGTCCATCGAGCGGTTGGAGCTGTTCGCTGCGCCGACCGAGGTGGACGGCCCGTTCCACGCCGTCGCGGCCGCCCGCGCCGATGGCCGCTACGACGTCGACGTGGTGAACGGCGCCGGCCGGCTCTGTCTCACGCTGCGCGGCTACGGCACCGCCGCGTTGCCCGGCCCGGTGGACATGGACATTCTCGAGCCGCTGCGCGCGGTCACCGCCTGAGGCGCCCATGACCTCGTCGCCGACGTATCACTGGGCGGTGCGCTCACAGGCGGAGGTCCCCCCGGGGACCGACTGGCTGGCCCCGGCCGAGCGGGCAGTCTTCGCCCGGCTGCGACTGCCCAAGCGGCGCGCCGACTGGCGCGTCGGCCGCTGGGCCGCGAAGCAAGCGCTGGCCGAGTGCCTCCGGCAGGCAGGCGTCCTCCCGCGCCTCGCCGACATCGTCGTCCTCGCTGCCCAGGATGGCGCGCCGGAGGCACAGATCGCGGGCACCCGCCTCAAGCTCGGTGTCTCGCTGAGCCACTCCGGTGGCCTGGGCTTCGCCGTTGCCGGCACGGACTCCGTGCCCCTCGGCTGCGACATCGAGCGCGTCGAGCCCCGCAGCCCCGGTTTCGTGCACGACTATTTCACCGCCGAGGAGGCAGCCTTCATCCAGCGCTCACCGCCGGCCACGCGCCCGTTCCTGGCAACGCTGCTCTGGAGTGCCAAGGAGAGCGCGCTCAAGGTCCGGCGCCAGGGGCTCCGGGCCGACACCCGCTCGGTGGAAGTGCACCTGGCAGGTGGCCATGGTGGGCACTTTGGCGCGCTCTCGCTGCGCTGCACCGAGCCGGTCGCGACCCTGCACGGCTGCTGGTGGGTGGCGGACGGATTCGTCCACACCATTGCCGGGCCGGGGGAGTTGTGCGCGCCGGGCCGCTGGCAGGACGAGCACGACGAGGTCCCCTTCGGGGATGGCTCGCCCTGGGTGGCTGGAGCCGGCCGGCTCGAGGCGTTGCCGGCTTTCGCGGGACACCGCTAGCGGCCGCCCTGCGCGGGCGGGCGGGCCCACTCCGCCCGCCGGCGGCCGCACCCGCGGATCAGCGCCTGGAGCCGCGCGCCGCCCTCGTCATCGCGCCCCCCACGCTTGCGCGTGCCGGAGCCACCTTCCCGCCCGGCCTCCGTTCCGCGTTTCGAGGCGCCCGTTCCGCCCCGCCGGGAGGACAGGTCCGTCCCGCCCGTTTCCGGCGATCCGGATTCCCGGCCCCGGTTGCGTTCGCCGAACGCGCTCCGCCTGCCGGACCGCTGCATCCTGGGCGCATACTCCACGCGCACCACCGAGTTGTCCCCACCGAACGGATTGGGCACGTATGCGTCGGCGGCATCGTCATTGACCCAGCTCTTGCCGTCCACGAGGTAGCGGAACTCGTACTCCCGGCCGGGATCCAGCTCGAGCGTCGCGCTCCAGCTCCCATCCTGCTGCCTCCTCATCGGCGTCGCGCTCTGCCACTCGTTGAAGTCGCCCGCGACGTGGACCTGGTGCGCCTGGCCCTGGGGCTGGAGGACGAAGCTGACTTTCGCCTTGCTCCTCCCGGATGGACGTGTACGCCGACCCCTTGCCGGCCGTGCCAGCTGGACTGTCCCGCAGCCGGGGCACGGGTGGCGCAAAACATGCATTGACGGAGGCTGTCCGCCCTGCGGCTATCTCGTTGGGCCACGTTCGATTGCGCGCATACGGAGGGACTCGCGATTGCAGGACTCCAAGCTCGGAGTGGAAGCCGTCGAACAGCTGGCGAGCGATCCTCGTACGACGGATATCCCGGTGCTGGCGTGTACCGCGTATCGCGACATCTACCGCGACCGGCTGCAAAAGTCGGCGGCTCCGCAGGAGCTCCTCTCGGCGGTGGTCAACCGAATCGGCGAGCCGCACTCCGGCTCGCCGCAGGGGAGGCCTCGATGATGGAAGACCGGCTGCCGCGCGGCAGTCTCTCGACGGGCATCGTGCGGGCGCTTGCCCGGCGCGGGGAACACGGCTACGAGCTGCCGATCACGGAGCTGCAGACCCACGCCCTGGAGGGCGGCCGCAAGCACACGGGCACCCAGGCCGTGTCCCGCGCCATTGCCATGCTGACCCGCGCGGGCATCGTCTGGACGGTGCCCCCGGAGCGGGTGGGCCACACCAGGATCCCCATGCGGGTCGGGCTCACCCAGATGGCGATCGAGATCGTGCAGAGCCAGGGCATCGGCGAGCTGGTCGCCCGCTCGGCCGACGCCCGGGGGCTGGCCATCGCGTAAGCACGGACCGATCCCGCCCTTACGCACGGAGGGCGGCGGGACCCGGTCCCGCCGCCCTCCCCTGCGACCTGCGTCAACCGACGCACTCCTTACGGGGTCGGCGTGCGGCCCTCCAGCTCGTCGGCGATGCGCGGAACCTCGAACACCTTCCGCAGCGCCTCCGGTATCGCCCGCGAATGCACGGCCACCGAGCGCGCCACTTCGTCCGTGAAGATGAAGCGGTTGGGCAGCTGCTCGATGTTGCCATCGAAGATCAGCCCCACCACCTCACCGGCCCGGTTCACCACGGGGCTCCCCGAGTTTCCGCCGATGATGTCGTTGGTGGAGACGAAATCCAGCGGCGTGCCCATGTCCAGGGCCGACCGGTGGTCCAGCCAGCGCTTGGGCAGCACGAACGGCGGCTTGCCGTCGAACTCAGCCGAGCGCGCGAACAGCCCGTAGAAGCTCGTCTTGTACGGCGCCAACGTGCCGTTGTACGGATAGCCCTTCACCACGCCGTCGCTGATGCGCAGTGTGAAGGTCGCGTCCGGCGGCAGCGCCGTCCCGTAGGCCGCGAAGATGGCGCGTCCAATCTTCTCCGCGTTGGCGGAAATGGTCGCGTTCAGCCGGGCCGCGCGCTCGAGCAGCGGCAGCAAAGCGGTGGGCTCCAGCGTGCGTACGGCCACGATCAGCGGGTCCGTCGATGCCTTTATCGCGGGCGCCCCGCCCTCCAGCAGCGCCGTGCGCACCGCCGGATCGGCCAGCCGGGTTTTCGTGACCCAGTCCGCCGCCGCCTGCTCGGGAGTACGGCCCTCGAGCAGGGCCACCAGCACCGGGTCCTTGGGGTCCAGCTCCTGTTTCGCGGCCGTCAGCCAGGCCGTGAGCTGCATCCGCTCGACCTCGGGGTCCACCTGCGCGCCGGCCAGCTGGGAGCGCACCTGGTTCGCGGCCCTGCCCTGGAACTGGGGCAACCGCTGCGCCTCGGGCAGCGCGGTCTGTCCCGGCATGAGCACGATGGCCCCAGCCAGTTGCAGCAGCGTGCCCCCGCCCAGGCCGTAATAGCGCTGCCTGGCCGCAATGGTGGTCAGTTCCTTCTCGGCCAGCGCGATGGCGTTGAAGGCGCCGCCGTAGTTCGTGCTCAGCTTCGGATCCGCCGCGATGCGGGCGCGGAAATCGCGCTCGAAGGAGCGCTTCCGGGCCATGATCGTCGAGTCCTTCAACCCGGCCCAGTACCCGATGACCGCCTTCTGCGAGTTCTCGAGACCGAAGATGGCATTCTCGTACTGGCGCCGATTCGCCTCGCTCTGGCTCGACAGCGTCTTCAGCATCGAGATCTGCCGCTTGTAGTTGGCCAGCGTGGCCGGGTACTGCACGTCACGCAGGTACTCCATCTGGGCCATGGTGAGCAGCCGCCCCGTCGACCCGGGGTTGCCGACCACGAACACCAGGTCGCCCTCGTTGGCCCCGGCGGCGCTCCACTTCAGATAGTCCTTGGGCTGGAACGGCTTGTCGTTCTCGTATACCCGGAACAGCGTCAGGTCGAGGTCGAAGCGCGGATACGTGAAGTTGTCCGGGTCGCCACCGAAGAAGCTGATGGCCTCCTCCGGCGCCATGACCAGGCGCACGTCGTTGAAGCGACGATACTTGTACAGCGAGTACTTGCCGCCCTGGTAGAAGGGCACGACCTGGCAGTTCAGCCCGGAAGTCTTCGAGCATTCCGCCTGGATCGCCGAGATCTCGGCATCCCGTGCCGCCACCTGCGCCGCGGCGGTCGCGCCCGTCGACTTGGCCTGGACGCGCGCCGTCACGTCCTCGATCGACTGCAGCTGATCGACATACGTGCCCGGGCATTTCCGCTCGTCCGCCGCCGCCGCGGCCGTGAAGCCCAGCTGCTGGTAGTCCGTCTCTGGAGTCGAAACAGCCGAGATGCAGCTGCGGGCGCAGTGGTGGTTCGTCATCACCAGCCCGTTGGCGGATACGAAGGACGACGAGCAGCCCGGCAGCCGCACGGACGCCATGCGCACGTGGTCCAGCCAGGCCTGGTCCGGAGCGAAGTTGTACCGGGTCTTCCAGTAGTCCAGCGGCGGCGCGTCGAAGGTCCACATCGTGCCGAATTCCGGCACGTACGTCGCCGGAGGGATCGCCTTGGCGGCCGTGGCGCGCGCCGGCGCCGTGGCTTGGGCGAGCGCGCTAGTGGACAGGGCGCCGCTCAGCCCGCCGACGACTAACGCGAGCAGCAGCGCCCGGACACGAATTCGTGGCATGCAGGCTCCTGGTTGAGGACGAGATCGGATACCGGCCATCGTGACCGCCCTAGCAAGCCCCTAGCAAGCTACACTCGGCGCGGCGCGCGGAAAGAGCCGCCCAGCTCCGCGGCTGTGCCTTTTGTTACACGGGCGCAGGGCACGGCCGGGAAACGGTCGAGGCCCGGCGGAAACTCTCCGCCGGGCCTCGACCGCTTCCGCCCGTTCGGGGCATGGCCCGCCGTCAGCGACGCTGCGCCCGTACGCTTTCCATGCCCATGCCGAAGAACGTCAGCGTCGTGCCCCCCAGGAAGACCACGAGGGCGGCCATGGGGACCAGAACCAGCCCGGCGACCCACCCCTGCAGGAACATCGCCAGTGCCCCCAGGATCAGCAGTGTCTCCCCCGTGGCCGTCAGCAGCGGGCCGTTGCCTGCCCGCGCCCGCGCGCCGGCCGCATCCAGCAGCTCGCGCGTGGCCACGAAGAGCGCGACCAGCAGGATCACCACGGCCGGAAGGGCGAAGCCGATCGGGAACATGCGCGCGTTCTCCTTGTGCCGTGCGGAGCCTGGGCGGCCCGGGAGATCCGGGGCTGCGTCCAAAGTGCGCTTCGGCACGGCCTGGTGGCAAGAGCCGCGTCCGGCCCCGGCGGCCGCCCGCCCGGCGCCTTGCGTGGCGGGCCCGCGGCGCGCAGCATGCCCCGGTCGCCGCGCGCCCGAGCGTCCGGCGCGGGCTCTGCAACCCGGCAGCGGAACGCGAGGCACGTGCAGCCCACCATGCTACACCAGTGCCGGCGGCTGAGCGCGCCGGGGAAGGGAAGAAGACGATGCCTCGCAGGCCCATCGTCGCACAGGTCGAGGCCGGCGGCGCCGCGCACCCGCCCGCAGGTGAAGCCGAGCTCCGGGACGCCCTCGCCCGCTGGGCCAGCGGCGTGGCCGTGCTCGCTCTGCGCAGTGACGGCGCCATTCACGCCCTGACCGTCACCGCCTTCGCCGGCGTGTCCTTGCGGCCGCCGCTGGTCGTGGTCGCGGTGGGGGAGCAGACGGCTCTCGCGCCCCTGCTCCTGGAGGGAGAGACCTTCGCCCTGAGCATTCTCGCGGCCGACCAGCGCCGCTGGGCCGGCATCTTCGCCGACATCTACGCCGTGGACCTGTCCGGCTTCGCCCCCGGGGGCGACGCCATCCTGGCCGGCTGCATCGCCGCCCTCGTCTGCCGGGTGGAGGCCACATACGCGGCGGGCGACCACCGGCTGGTGGTCGCCCGCGTCGAGCGACTGGAGCGCGGGAGCGCCTCCGCGCCGCTCATCTACTTCGACCGCGGCTATCGCTCCCTGGAGGAAGCGGGCTGAGCCGGCTCAGCCCGCGCCCGGCACTAGCAGGACCTTGCCGCTGGTCTGGCGCCCCGCCAGCGCCTCGTGCGCCGCGCCGGCATCCGCCAGCGGCAGGGCGCGGTCGATCCGCACCCGCAGCCAGCCGTCTTCCAGCCACGCCAGTACGTCGCCCGCACGCTGCAGCAGCTCCGCCCGCGTCAGGATGTAGTGCCCGAGCGTCGGCCGGGTCAGGAAGAGCGAGCCCTTCTGGTTCAGCAGTTGCGGGTCCAGGGGAGGCACCGCGCCGCTCGATGCGCCGAACAGCACCATCGTGCCCCGGGGCGCCAGCAGGTCCAGCCCCCCGAGGAACGTGGTCGCGCCCACGCTGTCGTAAACCACGTTCAGCCCGGCTCCGCCGGTCAGCGCCCGCGTCTCGACCACGAAATCCTGCTGGCGGTAGAGGATCACCGCGTCCGCCCCCGCATCCCGCGCCAGCGCCGCCTTCTCCTCGCTGCCCGCGGTGCCGATCACGTACGCCCCCAGCCGTTTGGCCATCTGCACCAGCAGCAGCCCCACTCCGCCCGCCGCCGCGTGCACCAGGCAGCGGTCGCCCGGCCCCAGGGGATAGGTGCTGTGCGACAGGTAGTGCGCCGTCATCCCCTGCAGCATCACTGCCGCCGCCGTGTCCGGGGGCACCGCCGCCGGCGCAGTCTGCGGCCGCGCACGGAATGGCCCGGAATGCCGTGTAGACGCCGCCGTTGGCCGTGACGTCAGCGTAGTAGGCGTAGTTCGAGGCGACGGCACTTGCGTCTTGCCATTCGGGGCGCTGGTAGAGCCCGGTCGGCGTGGCGTTGCTTCGTAGAACCCGCAGCAGCGGCGAGTTCGTCGTTGCAGGCGTGATGGTCGTCGCAACGCCGCTGTTGTACCCGATGGATGTGTAGTTGCTGTTGGAGCCGTCGTATCGGGGATCGTAGATTCGGGTCAGGTAGTGGTTGGCGTCGTAGGCGTAGCCGATACATCCCGAGGCGGTGCCAGCGGAGGCGCAGGCGCCGACATGCCGCGCCGGAATGACGTTGGTCAGGTTCTGCGAGGCATTGACATCGAACTCGGCCGTGCGACCGGTCGAGGCCGACGCGGTGCCGAGCTTCTCGGTGAAACGGACAGTCCCGCTGCCATATGTGACGTCGATCTGCCGTACGGCAGAAGCCCCGGATGCCGTAGTCATCCCTTCGGAGGGGGCGTGGATGGCGACCAGCTTGTAGGCCTTGGAACCACCGACCAGCGAAGCGAAGTCGTAGCTCCACTCAAGAGTAGTCAGGTTGCCGTCCAGATCCCGGATGGACGTTAGCAGGCCGTCCCGGTTGAAGCGGTGGGTCTCGCCGCCCGGCAGCGTCACGACGAAGTCATCGCCGGAAACGGCGCCGGTCGTGACGTCAAGGCTGGGCTGCGTGATCAAGGACTCCCAGTCGAAACCGGCGTAGCTGCCGTCGACGGCGAGGAGCGAATAGCCATCGAGGATGACCGGGTCCGGCGTCGGACTTCCGCCGGAAGTGGAGTAGGTGCCGCTGATGTCCTTCTCGTTGTAGAGACCGAGC
>JADGQX010000395.1 GCA_017881445.1 Gemmatimonadota bacterium
CGCGCTTCCGCGCGGACGGTGGCAATCCTACATTGGCCGGGACCCGAGCGGTCACCCGACCCACCCCAAGCGTGGAGAGACGCAATGAAGCGCATGCTGGCCAGCGGAGGGCTCGCCCTGGCGGCTCTGACGGCCGTGACCGCCCTGCTGGGAACGGGCGCGGCGGTGGCCGCTCAGTCGTTCCCGACGCCGGACCCGGTGATCCGGGCGATCTGGCACGAGGGAATGGAGAACTCGCAGCTGCAGCGCTTCGCGCAGCCGCTGATGGACTCGATCGGTCCGCGGCTGACGGGCTCGCCCGGGCTGACCTCGGCGAACGACTGGCTGGTGAAGACGTATGCCGCCATGGGCGTGAGCGCGCGCAACGAGCAGTACGGCAAATGGCGAGGCTGGCGCGAGGGCTGGCTGCACGTGGACCTGGTGCAGCCGCGGGTGCACACCATGGAGGCGCACCTGCTGGGGTGGAGCCCGGGGACGAACGGCCCCATGCAGGGCGACGTCGCCCTGCTGCCGGAGGTGAAGACGCCGGCGGAGTTCGAGGCGTGGCTGCCGCAGGTGAAGGGGAAGTACGTGCTCGTGTCCTTCGCCCAGCCCACCTGCAGGCCGGACAGCGATTTCATCGGCAGCGGCCTGCCGGGGGAGTTCCAGGCCATGCAGCATCAGCGGGCGGCGGCGGACAGCGCCTGGATGCGGCGGCTCTCCAATGCCGGTGTCGTGCCCCGGGACCTGGCCGTGAAGCTGGAGGCGGCGGGCGCGAAGGGCGTGTTCTCCAACCGCTGGTCGCAGGGCTGGGGCGTGGACAAGGTGTTCAACGCCCACGCCAGCCGCATCCCGGAGATCGACCTCTCCTGCGAGGACTACGGCCTGCTGTTCCGGCTGGCGCAGGCCGGGCAGCACCCGGTGGTGCGCGTGGAGGCGCAGGCGCAGCTCACGGGCGACGTGCCCATCTTCAACACCATCGCCGAGATCCGCGGCAGCGAGAAGCCGAACGAGTACGTGATCCTCTCGGCGCACCTGGACTCCTGGCACGCCGGCACCGGCGCCACGGACAACGGCACGGGCACCATCACCATGCTGGAGGCCGTGCGCATCCTGCGGCAGGCGTATCCCCAGCCCAAGCGGACGATCCTGGTGGGGCACTGGGCCAGCGAAGAGCAGGGGCTGAACGGCTCGCAGGCGTTCGTGGAGGACCACCCCGCCATCGTGCAGGGACTGCAGGCGCTCTTCAACCAGGACAACGGCACCGGGCGTGTCGTCAGCCTGTCGGCGTCCGGCTTCGTGGGTGCGGGCGGGCTGCTGGCCGACTGGCTGTCGCGCGTGCCCGACGACCTCAAGAGCGACCTGCGCTTCAACGTGCCGGGCAACCCGGGCGGCGGGGGC
Source organism: Gemmatimonadota bacterium (assembly GCA_017881445.1). Taxonomy (GTDB): domain Bacteria; phylum Gemmatimonadota; class Gemmatimonadetes; order Longimicrobiales; family RSA9; genus JADGQX01. Next base: position 1,381 of record JADGQX010000395.1, read on the forward strand.
AGCGACTACGCCTCCTTCGACTGCGCGGGCGCCCCCGGCTTCTCCCTGGGCTCGCTGCCCTGGAACTACTTCGTCTACACCTGGCACACCAACCGGGACACGTACGACAAGATCGTCTTCGACGAGGTGCAGCGGAACGCGACGCTCACCGCCATGCTGACCTACATGGCCTCGGAGGACCCGCGCCGCCTGCCCCGCGACCAGCGCGTCCCGGGGCGCGACCCCCGCACCGGGCAGCAGGGCGCGTGGCCCAAGTGCGGCCAGGCGCTGCGGGATGCGTCCGCCTACACGCGCTGATCGTCCGAGCCCGGAGCGCTGGGCCCCCGGGTCCACGCTCCGGCGCGCCCTCTGGCTGGCGCCGCCGCTCTTCGCCATCCACAACGCGGAGGAGGGCGTCGCCATGGCGCGCTGGACGGCCCGCGAGCTGCCCGGGCTGCTGGCCCGGGCGCGGGACGCCCTGCCCGCGGATGCGCTGCCCCCGCCGCTGGCCAACGTGCTGTACGGGTTCGAGCCGCCCGGCGCCGCGCAGTTCTGGTGGGCGGCGGCGCTGGCCACGGCGGTGCCGCTGCTGGTCTACTGGCTGGCGGCCGCCCGCGGCCCGCGCAGCGGCTGGACCACGGCCGCCATCTGGCTGCAGGCGATGTTCCTGCTCAACGTCTTCGTCCCGCACCTGGCGGTCACGCTCTGGCTCCGGCGCTACACCCCCGGCGTGGTGACGGCGCTGGCCGTCAACCTGCCGCTGTCACTCTATCTTTTCCGGGGTGCGTTGCGGGAAGGCGTGGTCTCTCGCCGCTCGCTGGCGCTCTTCGCCCTGGCGGCGATCCTGAGCTACGGCGCCCTGGGCCTCGCGCTGCTGGCGCTGGGCCGCGTGCTGGCGGGCATCGTCGGGGGGTAGAGCGGCCGCTCAGCTCGTCGCATGACCGGCCGCGCTGAAGTCCGGCGTGGCCGCCCCGACACGCGTCGGCCGGCAGGAGACCGCCGCTCCCACCAGCGCAGAAAGGGTCCCGAAGACGACCCAGCTCGTCGAGGCGCCGTCCCGGGGCGGACCCGCAAGCATCAGCAGCGCCGCCATGGTCGTCACGGTCACCACGACGAAGGTGACACCCGCCAACAAGAGCCGGGGCCCTCGCGACGGCCTCGCCCGGGCGGGTTCGCGCGGCGCGAGCGCCGGGTTTTCCAGGAGTGCCAGGTCCACCTCGGGCAGATCTCGAAACGCACCCTGCAGCGCTGACAGGTCGTGCAACGTCGCGCGGCACTGGGGACAGCTCGCGACGTGGTCGATCGCGGCCGGGACATCCCAGTCGAAGGCGGCGGCCACCGACGCGAGCGTGTCCATCTCGGGGCAGTCAGGGACCATTGCGGCTCTCCAGGGTCGAACGGAGGCGGGTCACGCCTTGATGGAGCAACGCTTTCACCGTGCCCTCGGCGCACCCCATGATCGAGGCGGTCTCGCGGGTGCTCCGACCGTCGATGAGCCTCAGTACGACGGCGTCGCGCTGCCGCTCGGGCA
>JADGQX010000396.1 GCA_017881445.1 Gemmatimonadota bacterium
AGGAGGCCCGCGCCGTCGCCGGGACTCCCAGGCGCCGCATGAGCGGCTGCGCGCAATGGTGGCCCGCCCGGATGGCCACGCCGCGGCTGTCCAGGATCGTGGCCAGGTCGTGCGGGTGCACGCCTTCCAGCTCCAGCGAGAAGACCGCCACCCGTGCCTCGATCGTGCGCGGGCCGATAATGCGCAGTCCGGGCACCGCCGGCAAGCACTCCAGCGCGTAGGCCATGAGCGCCGCCTCGTGCGCCGCCGCCGCGCCCGGCGGCAGGGCGCGCAGGAAGTCGATGGCCGCCGCCAGCCCCACGGCATCGGCCACGTTGGGCGTGCCGGCCTCGAACTTGTGTGGCAGCTCCGCGTAGGTGGAGCGCTGCAGCTCGACGCGGGCGATCATCTCGCCCCCACCCTGCCAGGGCGGCATCGCCTCCAGCAGCGAGCGACGGCCCCAGAGGGCACCGATCCCCATGGGGCCGCCCAGCTTGTGGCCGCTGAAGGCGTAGAAGTCGCAGCCCAGCGCCGCCACGTCCACCTGCGCGTGGGCCGCGCCCTGCGCCCCGTCCACGAACACCAGCGCCCCGGCCGCGTGCGCCCGCTCCACGATGGAGCGCACCGGGTTCACGGTCCCCAGCGCATTGGAGATGTGGCCCACCGCCACCAGGCGCACGCGGCCGCCCGCCAGCATGGCGTCCAGCTCCTCCAGCCGCAGCCGGCCGTCGTCGTCGATGTCCACCGAGCGCAGCACGGCGCCCGTGCGCTGCGCCACCAGCTGCCAGGGCACGAGGTTCGAGTGGTGCTCCAGTACCGTGACCACGATCTCGTCGCCGGGCCGCAGGTTGGCGCCGCCCCAGCTCGCCGCCACCAGGTTTACCGCCTCGGTGGTGCCGCGCACGAACACGACCTCGGCCGCCTCGGCGGCGCCCAGGAACGACGCCACGGTGGTGCGTGCCGCCTCGTAGCGCTCGGTGGCCCGCCGGGCCAGCTCGTGCAGCCCCCGGTGCACGTTGGCGTTGTCGCTCTCGTAGAAGTCCACGATCGCCGACATCACCTGCCGCGGCCGCTGTGCCGTGGCCGCACTGTCCAGGTAGACCAGGCGGTGGCCCTGCACGTCCTGCTGCAGCGCCGGGAACTGCGCGCGCACCCACTCCAGGTCCAGCGTCGCCCCGGCCGCGCTGGCCGGCGCCGGGGGCCGGAGCGTTCCCGGGCCGCTCGCCACATCCATGGACATGCTGCTGCCTCCTGCGATCACGGGGCGGACGGGGCGCCCGGGGCGGCACCGGCGGCGGCACCGGAGACCGCCACCCAGACCGCGCCGTCGTCCAGCCGCACCTCGTACGTCTTCACCGGCCGCATGGCGGGCAGGCAAAGGGCGCGCCCGTCCGTGACGTCGAAGCGGGCGCCATGCCAGCCGCACTCGAGCTGGTCCTCCTCGAGGATGCCGGCGGAGAGCGGGAATTCCTGGTGCGTGCAGTTGTCGGCGAGGGCGTAGACCTCGCCTTCCACGTTGGCGAGGCAGATGCGCTCCTCGCCCACTTCTACCCCGAGGAGTGTGCCGGGTGGCACCTCCTCCAGCACGGCCACGCGGACGAAGTCGGACATGGCGGCGTCAGCCGATCCGCTTCTCGATGGCCGTCTTCAGCTCCGCGACCACGCCCGGCAGCGGCAGCCGATCCAGCACATCGCCGAAGAAGCCGAAGAGCACGAGTCGCTCCGCCAGCGCCGCCGGGACGCCACGGCTCATGATGTAGAACAGCTCCTCGTCGTCCAGGTGGCCCACCGTGGATGCGTGGGAGCAGCGCACGTCGTCGGCCTCGATCTCCAGGTTGGGCAGCGACGTCGCCTCCGCATGCTCCGAGAGCAGCAGGTTGCGGTTGGTCTGGTAGGCGTCCGTCCGCTGCGCCTTGGGGAACACCTTGATCAGGCCGCGGAAGATCGTGCGCGACCGATCGTAGAGCGCGCCCTTGTACAGCAGGTCGCTGCTGGCGTTCGGCGCCACGTGGTCCTGGCGCGTGTTCATGTCGAAGTGCTGGTCGTCCACGGCGAAATACAGCCCCAGCATGTCGCTGCGCGCGCCCGGACCCTCCAGCGACGCCGCCTGGTCCACCCGGGCCAGGCTGGCACCCAGGTTCACCACCAGCGTGTCCAGCTTGGCGTCCCGGCCCGCGATCGTCTTCTGGATCGACAGGTGCCGCACGCCCTTGCCCCACTGCTGCAGGGCGACGTACTGCACCTCCGCTCCGTCGGCGGCATACGCCTCGACGGCCCCGAGCGACAGCGAGGGCGCCCCCAGGTCCGGCGAGGCGAACTCCTCCACCAGCGCGATCCGGCTGCCCTGCTCCGCGATCAGCAGCGTGCGGGGCAGCACGGCGACGCCCGCGTCCGCGATCCAGCGGACCACCCGCACGGGCGCGTCGATGCGCACGCCCTTCGGCACGTACAGGAAGATCCCCGACTGCCAGAGCGCGCCCGAGAGCGCCGCGAACTTGCCCGCGCTCGCGGGCACGGCGCGCGTGGCCAGGTGGCGCTCGACGAGATCGCGGTGCGTGGATGCCGCTTGCCGCAGGTCCATCAGCACCACCCCCCGCGCCGCCAGCGACGGGTCCAGCCAGATCTGCGCGGGCGCGTTCCCCACCTGGACCACCCGCGCCGACGCTTCCTTGCCCTCGAGCGCGACGGCCGCGGGCGAGGCCGGGGCGGCATCGGCGAGGGCGCTTGCCAGGCGGACTTCGTTCAGCTTCAGCGAGCCGACGTCCGTGTAGCGCCACTCCTCCAGGGCGCGCGTGGGCAGCGGTGTGCGCTCGTAGACGCTCCACGCCTCCAGCCGCAGCTCGCGCAGCCAGGCCGGCTCGCCCGCCGCCACCCGCTCCACCGCCTCCAGGTTGAAGGCCGCGTT
>JADGQX010000034.1 GCA_017881445.1 Gemmatimonadota bacterium
GCATCCGGGCGACCCCCCAACCAAACACCGCGACCATGCTCCGGCGCATATAGTGAGAGCGGGCGTAGGCGAGGCGCCCGTAGTGCAGGGCCATGCGCTCGGGGACGCCCAGCGTCGCACTCGCGCTCCGGATCGCACAGAAGCCGCGCAGGATCCGCCTCTCCTCGGCCGGCCCGGCGGCGCGCAGCGTATCGATACGCGCCGGGTCGAGGTACACGGCGACGTCGAGAAGGTATGCATCGAGCGCGACGGCGTCGGCCTTGTCGAGCCCGGTGAAGTAGCTGCCGGCGCCCTCCGCCTGGCGGCCGGGCTGGCGCAGGAGCGCCTCGGCCAGGGCGAGGTGCGCCAGCGCCACCGTCGAGTCCCGCGCGAGCGCTCGCCGCGCCGTCGCTTCGGCGGCCGGAAGCTCGCTGCGGGCCGCCTGGAGGCGCGCCAGCGCGGCGAGCACCGACGGGTCCGCAGCGCCGGCCGCGTCCATGCGCCCCAGCGCGTCCTCGGCCTCCCCGAGCTGCGATGGCTCCTGTGTCTCGAGGGCGGACCCGACGAGGCAGAGCGCGGCGCGCGTGAACGTGCCGTCCAGCGCGAGCGCCCGAAGCAGCGCTTGGCGGCCACGCGCTCGCGGATCGATGTGCAGGATCTTCCGGACCACGCTCAACGTAATGACGTCATTCGCCTTGGGGTGCAGCTCCGGGGACTCCGTCAGGGCACGGCCGAGCGCGTATGCCGCCCACGCGCTCCGGTCGTCCCGGCGCGTGGCGTTCTCCAGCGCGGCACGTGCGGAGTCGAACACGTCGTTGTTGCGTGTCAGCTCGTAGTGCCGGAGCAGGACGAGCCCGCGCCGGGTCCAGGCGTCGGCCCCGGCGTTCCTCCCGGGCTCGGGCGCCCGCGCGAGCCGAGCCATGCTCGGAACCGCAGCGAGGGAATCCTCCAGCGCGGCAAACGGAGAGAGCCCATTACCCGCCTGGGCGGCCAGGCGACTCGCAGCGGAGAAGCTGACGAGCAGGGCGGCGGCGACCATACAGGCCGTTCGCATGACTGGCTCCCACGGGGCGTGGGTGAGGATCCCCGGCGGGGGCGCGCCGGAATCGGACGGGTACAACACCGCATAATACTATCCGCTCGGCATGTGAAGTTCCTCATCGTCCCAACGCCTGGACCCCGACCTCTGCGCGCCCCTTCGCCCCGCCCTGACCCTTGTCAGCCTCGCAGTACCTGCCTCGCAGTCTCTGCCTCGCTGTCTCTGCCTCGCCGTCTCATCCCGCTATTCCTCCGCCCCGTCTGATCCCCCACCCTCGAGTCCATGCGCCCCTCCGCCGACACCCGCGTTCTCGGCCGGCTACTGGTCGCCGCCGGCGCCGCCACGGAGGCGCAGGTCGCGGCGGGGCTGGAGGAGCAGCTGCGGACGCGGGAGCGGCTGGGCGAGGTGCTGGTGCGGCGGGGTCTGGACCCGGAGCAGGTGGCCCGGGCGCTGGCGTGCCAGCTTCAGCTCCCCTACGCGCCGCCGCCCCTGACGCCGGAGGCCGCGGCGGTGCGGCTGATCCAGCCGGAGCTGGCGCGCCGTCTGCGCGTCCTGCCGCTGGGGCTGAGCCCGCGCGGCCTGCGCGTGGCGACGGCGGAGCCGCTGGATCTGAACGGGCTGGACGACCTGCAGTTCCAGTCCGGCCGGCGGGTGGAGCCCGAGGTGGCGTCCGCCGTCGCCATCGAGCGGGGGCTGGCCCTGGCCTTCGGTCAGCGGGAAGTCGATGCCGTGCTCACGCGCCTGCCCGGGGCGCCGGCGGCGACGGCTAGCGCGCCCGAGGACGGGGAGCTGCGGCGGGCGGCGGAGGCCCCGCCTATCGTGGCGCTGGTGGAGCTGGTGCTGGAGCGAGCCGTCGCCCTGGGCGCGAGCGATGTGCACTTCGAGGCGGGCGCGCCGGCCCGGGTCCGGACCCGCATCGACGGCGTGCTGCGCGAGGTGCTGCGCATCCCGGAGCACGCCGCGCCCGCCGTGGTCTCGCGGCTCAAGGTGATGGCGGACCTGGACATCTCGGTGCGCCGCAGGCCGCAGGACGGCCGGGCGGCGGTGCGTGTGGGCGGGCGGGACCTGTCGCTACGGGTCTCGACGCTGCCGTCGTCGCTGGGGGAGAAGGTGGTGCTGCGGGTGCTGGACCCCGACAATGCCGCCCGGCCGCTGGACCAGATGGGCCTCTTCCCCGACGACCGCGACCGGCTGCTCCGGCTGCTCTCCCGCCCCCACGGCCTGCTGCTGGTCACGGGGCCGACGGGCAGCGGCAAGACCACGACGCTTTACGGCGCACTTTCCATCCTGGACCGGGAGCGGCGCAACATCATCACGCTGGAGGACCCAGTCGAGTACCGGCTCCCCGGCATCACCCAGGTACAGGTCCACGCGCGCGCCGGGCTGTCGTTCGCGAAGGCGCTGCGTGCCGTGCTCCGCCAGGACCCCGACGTGGTCATGGTGGGCGAGCTGCGCGACCGCGCCACTCTCGAGGTCGCGCTGGCCGCCGCGCTGACCGGCCACCTGGTGCTCTCCACCCTGCACACCAACGACGCGGCGGGCGCGGTCGCCCGGTTGCTGGACATGGGCGCGGCGCCCTACCTGGTCGCGGGCGCGCTGGTGGGCGTGCTGGCCCAGCGGCTGGCGCGACGGCTCTGCCCCGACTGCCGCAGCGAGAGCGCCATCCCCCCGGGCGAGCTGGCCCTGCTGGGGCTCGGCGCCGCCCGGACCCGGGTGTTCGCCCCGGGCGGCTGCCCCCGCTGCGGCGGCCACGGCTATCGCGGCCGGCTGGGAATCTTCGAGCTGCTGACGGCGGACGCGCGCGTGCGCGAGCTGGTACTGCGGCGGGCGCCGTCGGACGCGCTGCGAGAGGCCGCGCGCGACGCCGGTTGCACCACGCTCGGTCAGGATGCCTGGCGCAAGGTGGCCGCCGGCGCCACCTCCCTGGACGAGGTGCGCCCCCTGCTGGCGCTGGTCGCGGACGAGGCCCCCGCCTGCCCCGGCTGCAGCGCGCCCATCCGCCGCGACTTCATGGCCTGCCCCGCCTGCGGCTCGCGGCTCCGGAGGAAGTGCGCCTGCGGCGTTCTGTTGGAAGAGCGCTGGAAGTGCTGCCCCGCCTGCGGGACACCCGCCGGCTGAAGCCCCTTCTTACCGCCGAGGGCGCCGAGGACGCGCGAGAACACCCCGCCGAGAACGGCTTTGTTGTTGTTTCCTCCGGCGAGGTCGGCGACCGGCGCAGCCGCCGGAGTCCCGCGGCCGCCGGAAGAACCAAAACAAACAACTCGGGGGTGGCGAGGGGTTGGCGGGTAAGGATGACCTCGGCGTAGTCTCGGCGTCCTCGGCGTCCTCGGCGGTAAGACGTTCCGGCTACCCCTCGGTCCGCTTCTCGCTCGTGTGCTCCTCGCCGTCGTAGCTCATCAGACGGGGCTCGTCCTCGATGTAGGTCTCGAGGTGGACCGGGCGCTTCCAGAGGGACTGCACGTTCTCCAGCGTCTCGCGGGCGAAGTCGAGCTTGAGCGGCACGCCCTCGTAGCGGTGGCCGAGGACCAGCTCGCCCCGGTTCAGGAAGTTGCCGTCGGTGACCTCGATCCAGGGCTGGCCGAAGTTGGTGAGCTGGAAGAGCAGCTTCTCCTTGACCGCGCCGAAGTCGCGGTCGGAGATGACGTACTCCCCGCTTATGGGGTTGAACTCGTAGGTGAACAACCCGTGCTTGCGCACGAAATCGGCGGTCAGGAACTCGTCGATGAAGGTCAGGTCGTTGTAGTGGCGCCGGACCTCGAAGATCTTCCCGCGTCCCTTCATCTCGCCGGTATCCCAGCCCTGCCGCTCCTGGTAGGAGTCGCACTCGTCCCAGGCGGCGCCGTAGCGGCCCTTGTTCCAGCGCTCCTCGATGTCGCGCCACAGCTCGAGGCCCAGCTTGTAAGGGTTGAGGCTGCCGGCATACGGCGCCATGGTGCCCGAGTGGTGGTCGGCGTAGTCGATGAACTCGTCGGGCGTGAGGATGCGCGTGGTCATGAGGGTCGAGTGCCAGTACGACGCCCAGCCCTCGTTCATGATCTTGGTTCGGCCCTGGGGTGCGAAGTAGTACGCCTCCTCCCGCACGATGCCGAGCACGTCGCGCTCCCAGTTCTTGAGGGGCGCGTGCTCCAGCAGGAAGAGCATGACGTCCTTCTCGGGATGGGGCGGGAAATGCTCGTCCCGGCGCTGCGCCTCGTCCAGTCGCTCCTGCTCGGCCTCCAGTGCGGCCTCGGGGTTGATGTAGGAGTCCATGTACTGCTTGGCGCGCAGCTTCCTGGGCGCGCGCCGGGGCTCCTCCGTCGTCTGCGGCACGCTGGGATGGCGCTTGATGTGAGGCGCGTTGTAGTCGATGAGGTTGTCGATGGAAAGGCAGCGGTCGAGCAGTCGCTCCACCTCGTCCTCGCCGTGGCGCTCCATGTAGCGCCGTACGCGGGCGGCGTGATTCGCCATCCCGTCCATCATCTTCCGGTTGGTGTGGGCAAAGGAGAAGTTGTGCTTGAAGAAGTCGCCGTGGCCGCAGACGTGGGCCATGACCAGCTTCTGGTCCACCAGGTGGTTCGCGGCCAGCAGGTAAGCGTACGTCGGGTCGTTGTTGACGACCATCTCGTAGATCTTGGACAGGCCGTAGGCGTAGGAGCGGGACAGCTCCGTGTACTGCATGCCGTGGCGCCAGTGGGGGTAGCGCACCGGATAGCCGCCGTAGGCCGCGACCTCGTTGATCTCCTCCCAGTCCAGCACCTGGTAGACGATCTCGAAGAAGTCCAGCCCGTGGTCGCGGGCGTGGCCCTCGATCTCGGCCTGCAGGGTCCGGAGCTCGGGAGTCAGCTCGTGCTGCATGGACGCTACTTCCCCTTGCCCAGGAAGGCCTTGATCGACGGCAGGATGGCGTCGCGGTCCTCGATCCTGGAGAGCACCAGGTTCTCCGCGCTCAGGTGCGACTCCAGCGAGTGCAGGAACTGGCCGCTGCCATACCGGCTCTCCACCTGGCCGTAGCCGAAGAGGTTGGCCGCCGGCAGCAGGCGCTCCTGCAGCAGCTGGAAGCAGCGCTCGTCGTCGCCGCCGCCCCAATTGTCGCCGTCGGAGAAGTGGAACAGGTAGACGTTCCATTCGTCCGTCGGGTAGTCCTGCGCCAGCATGTCCGTCGCCAGCTGATAGGCGCTGGAGATGCGCGTGCCGCCACTCTCCCGCGTGGTGTAGAACGTCTCCCGGTCCACCTCGTGGGCCTGCGCGTCGTGGATGATGTAGCGCGTGACCAGCCCGTCGTAGTGGGCGCGGATCCAGGTGTCGATCCAGAAGCTCTCGACCCGCACGATCTCCTTCTGCTCGTTCCCCATGGAGCCGGACACGTCCATCATGTAGACGATGACCGCGTTGGCTACCGCCACCGGGTCCTGCTGGTAGGAGCGGTAGCGCAGGTCCTCCCGCACCGGCACGATGCGCGGGCGGCGCGGGTCGTAGACGCCGCTGGCGATCTGCCGCTTCAGCGCCTCCTTGTAGGTGCGCTTGAACGAGCGCAGGCTCTCCGGCCCCGCGCGCTTGATCCCCGTGTAGCGGTTCTTGGGCGTGGTCAGTGACTTGGAGCCCTTGGGCTGGATGCGCGGCAGCTCCAGCTCCTCGCCCATGATCTCGGCCATCTCCTGGATCGTGAGCTCGACCTCGCGGATGTGCTGGCCGGGAGCATCGCCCGCCTGGCCCGCCCCCTCGTCGCCCTGCGAGCCGCCGATCGGCTGGCCGATCTCCCCCTCGCCCTGACCCACCCCGCCCGTCTCCCGCCGGCCGTAGCGGAAGTGCGGCAGCTCGATCTGCGGCACGGGGATGGACACGATCTCGTTCCCCTTGCGACCGATCAGCTCGCCCCGCGTGATGTGGCGCTTCAGGTCCTGCTTGATGCGCCCGCGCACGATCTCCTCGAAGCGCCGCCGGTCCCGCTCGATGCGCCGTACCATGGTCTAGAACCTGCCTGTGACTGGGCCGGCGCGATGCGTGACGCGCCCAACGGCCGATGGGGAGATGGGGCGATGGGGGGATGGGGAGCTCGCGACCCTCTGCCCCCGGGCGACGGAGGCTTCCGGTCCCCGAACCATGGGATCGCGGGCCAGGTGCGGACGCCCGGGTCGCCCCATCGCCGCATCCCCCCATCGCCCCATCAGCCAGTGATTCCGCGCCGAGATGCGTGCGCATTCGAGCGACATGCGCCTACTTCCGTCCCTCGCGCACGTCGCCGCGGGCGAAGATGCTGGCCACGAAGTTCAGCACATCGGTGGCGCACACCTCGCAGTAGCCGTGCTCCCGGATGAGGCGCCCCTTTACCACGTCGATCTTCTCCTGCGCGTCCTTGTCCAGGACGTTCGACACCAGGCTGGTCAGCTTGATCGAGTCCTTCTGGTCCTCGAACAGCTTCAGCTCCAGCGCCTTGTGCAGCCGCTGGTTGGTGTCGTGGCGGAAGCGCTTGCCGTCCACCGCCAGCGCGCCGATGTAGTTCATGATCTCCCGGCGGAAGTCGTCCTTGCGGCTTTCCGGGATGTCGATCTTCTCCTCGATGGAGCGCATCAGCCGCTCATCCGGCTCCTCGTACTCGCCCGTGTACTTGTTGCGGACCTTCTCCCGCTGCGTGAACGCCTTCACGTTGTCGATGTAATTGGCGCAGAGCCGCTGCAGCGCTTCCTCGTCCCCCGAGATCGCGCGCTGCACCTCGTTCTTCACGATGTCCTCGTACTCCTCGCGCACCACCGCCAGCAGCGCGCGGTACTTCTCCTTCTGCTCCTCGCTCGTGATCAGCGAGTTGTGCTTCAGCCCGCTCTCCAGCTCCTTCATCACCATGAAGGGATTGACGCAGGACTCGTCGATGTCGGCCACCAGGCAGTTGGAGATCTTGTCCTGGATGTAGCGCGGGCTCACGCCCTCCAGCCCCTCCCGCCCCGCCTCCTTGCGCAGCTCCTTGACGTTGTCCTCCGTGAACCCCGGCAGCGTCTTGCCACTGTAAAGCTTCAACTTCTGCAGCAGCGTCAGGTTCACCTTCTTCGGCTCCTCCAGCCGCGTCAGCACCGCCCACATCGCCGCCACCTCGATGGTGTGCGGCGCGATGTGCTTCCCCTTCAGCCGGCGGTTGTTGAAGTCGCGCTCGTAGACCTTCACCTCCTCGTCCAGCTTGGTGATGTAGGGGATGTCGATCTTCACGGTCCGGTCCCGCAGCGCCTCCATGAACTCGTTGTTCTGCAGCCGCCGGTACTCGGGCTCGTTCGTATGCGCGATGATCACCTCGTCGATGTCCGTCTGCGCGAACTTCTTCGGCTTGATCTTGTGCTCCTGGCTCGCCCCCAGCAGGTCGTACAGGAAGGCGACGTCCAGCTTCAGCACCTCGATGAACTCGATCAGCCCGCGATTCGCCACGTTGAACTCGCCATCGAAGTTGAACGCCCGCGGGTCCGACTCCGAGCCGAAAAGCGCGATCTTGCGGTAGTTGATGTCCCCCGTCAGCTCCGTCGAGTCCTGGTTCTTCTCGTCCTTCGGCTGGAACGTGCCGATGCCGACCCGGTCATACTCCGACAGCACCATCCGCCGGATGCGCACGTGCGCGATCACCTTCGTCCAGTCGCCGTCGAACTTCACCATGAGCTGGTTGTACACGTGACGGCAGGCCGGGCAGAGATCCCCGTCTACCGCGATCTTCCGCTCGTCCGGCAGCTTCTGGTTGGCCTCCTCCAGGAACATCTCCCGATACTCCCGCGGCAGCAGGTGCAGCGGCTCCTCGTGCATGGGGCAGGGCATGCTCTCCTCCACCCGCTCCGCGCCCGACTCCGTCAGCTCCTGCGGAACGCCCAGCGACGACAACCCCTCCCCCACCCAGGAGTACGTGTACATCGCCCCTTCCGGCCGCCGCGAGTAATGCTCCAGCCCCTTCTTCAGCAGCCGCGCGATCGTCGACTTGGACGAGCCTACCGGACCGTGCAGCAGCACCACCCGCCGCTCCGGGCCGTAGCTCATCGCCGCCGCCTTGATCACCTGCACGAACTTCATCAGCGGCAGGTCCAGCCCGAAGATCGCGTCCCGGCCCCCGCCGATCGGATCGTCGAAGAAGCTGAAATGCGTGATTTCCTTCTTGTATTCCGTGTATCTGTGCGTGCCGAACGACATGATCATGTCGTGCAGCCGCTGGAACGCGTTCCGCGCCACCTGCGGGTTCTCCTTCACCAGCGCGAGGTAATCCTCGAACGTCCCGTCCCAGTGCAGGTCCTGGTACAGGGCGGCGTCCTGGTGCTCCCGAATGTGCTGGATGATGTCGATAACCGTGGCGGCCATCGCGCTTGCTCCTTTTGAAAAAACGAGCCCGGTGCGGATTGTCGGGAGTGCTTTCAATCGCTACACGGCGCTCGAGCGCCGTGTTCCCGGCGCGGCGCCATCGGCCGACGCCGCGCGGCCCCCGGCGGCCGCGCCCCTACGAAGTCGGACGGCCGGGGCGATAGTCGTCGCGCACCCGCCGCAGCAGCCGCGCAACGCCGTCGCCGGCGCCCGGGAAGAAGTGACGGTCGGAGACACGATTCAGCGCCACCCTCAGCACGCCGAAGTTCTCCGCACAACTGCGGTAAATCGGGGCGATCCCGTGGCGATCCGCGTCGCTGCGACCCGCGGCCCGACGATAACCACTGGATCCCATCTCCTCGTAATACGAGAGCCCCGGCGAGCCGCGCCGGTTCCGCCGGTGCTCGATCCAGTCCGGGAACAGCCCGCTCAGCCAGAGCGACAGCTCGCCCAGGTGCGCCTCGATCAGGAACACGCGCCGACCCTGCGCCGTGGACAGGGCGTCCACATGGTCGGCCAGGTACCTCAGCTCGGCCGTATCCCCCGCCTCCACCCGGTACGCCCGCGAGCCCCGGCCGTACTCCATCAGCAGCGCCGTCAGGTAGTCCGCCACCGTGCGGTCGCCAAAACCCTGCTCCAGAAGCGTATGCCGTACCAGCAGATAGAACACCAGCGCCGCCGGCAGCGACGCCAGCCCACCCGCCGTCATCACCGCGTTCAGCGTCCGCGGATCGTCCAGCAGGCTGTCGAAACCCTCCTCGCGAAGCCGCTCCTCCGCCCGCTCCCGGACGGCGGAATCCTCGCCCTTCGCAAGCAGGCCGATCACCAGGCCCGCCTCCGCCCGGCCAAACGACATGCGCACATTCGGTAGGATCATGCGAGCCCCCGCGACCTGTCCCCTGTGCCTGCCCCCGCCGCTCGCTTGCTCGGGCGTTCCGGCGCGCCTTACTATTGCGCCCGGACTACCGCAGCGGGCGGCGCCTATTGCATTGGCCATGCCGGATGCACTCCGGCGACGAATACGACGGCGCGCCGCGGGGAATCCCGTCGGCACCGGAGTCGCCGGCACGGCGCTGCTCGTATCTTTGGAAAAAAGCCTTCGAGGTTGGATACGACGCGGACCGCGCCGGGGGCGCTCGCCTGTCCGACCGTCGTCAGGCCACCGTGGTGTCGGGTCCGCTTATGCCGGAACGTAAACATATGACGGAATGGGTGTCAAGGCGCAGGCAGGCCGGGCCCCTCGAGCGCCGGCTGTTCGCCTGGCTGCTCGTGGTGGCCGTGGTGCCCGTCTTCGTGCTGCTGGGACTGGGCACCTGGGCCGGCGCCGGGTCGCTGGGCTGGGTATCGATGCTGGAGCCGTGGGACCGGGTCGCGGACAGTGGTCGCGCGCTGTTCGACGCGGCGACGCGGGACTCGGCGACGGACCCGGCTCTGGCGGCGGCGGTGGCGCGGCACCGTGCGGACCTGTCGGAGTCGCTGGTGCTGGCACGGCGCTGGTCGTTCGTGGCGGCGCGGGTGAGGTCGCTGCTGCCGGTTTTCGCCCTGGTGCTGGCGGGGGTGCTGGCGGCGGTGGTGGCGGTGGTGAGCCGCCGGCTGGCGCGGGAGCTGGCGCGGCCCATCGCGGAGCTGGTGGAATGGACCGAGCGGATGGGGCGGGAGGAAGCGCTGCCGGCGCCGGGCCCTGAGGAAGAGGGGGAGGTGCGGGAGGTGCAGGCGCTGCGGGCGGCGGCGCGGCGGGCGGCGGCGGCGCTGTCGGATGCGCGCCGCCGGGCGCTGGAGGCTGAGCGGATCCGGGCCTGGGGGGAGATGGCGCGCCGGGTTGCGCACGAGATGAAGAACCCGCTGACGCCGCTGCGGTTGGCGGCGCACCGGCTGCAGGGGGTGGCGGAGGCCGAGGAGCCGCTGCAGGTGATCCGGGAGGAGACGGCGCGCCTGGAGGAGCTGGCGCAGCAGTTTGCGGCGCTGGGTCGCCCGCCGGAGGGTCCGACCAGCGAGATCGACGTGGCGGAGTTGATGGGGTCGCTGCTGGCGAGCGATGTGCCGCCCGGAATCGAGACCGAGCTGGTGGCGGATGGGGGTGAGCCGCTGGTGGAGGGTCATTACGATGGCCTGGTGCGCGCATTCCGGAACCTGGTGCGCAACGCGGTGGATGCGGTGGAAGCGGGCGGGGGGCGGGGGGCGGGGGCGGGGGCGGAGCGTCGGATCCGGGCGAAGGTGTCGCTGGGAGGGGGCGAGGTGGTGGCGCGGGTGGAAGACACGGGACCCGGTCTGCCGCCGGGAGTGGGGGAGAGCATCTTCGATCCGGACTTCACGACGAAGTCGCGGGGGGCGGGTCTGGGGCTGGCGCTGGTGCGCCAGGCGGTGACGGCGGATGGCGGCAGCGTGCGGGCGTGGACCCGCCCCGAGGGCGGCGCCGCCTTCGAGGTGAGGCTGCCCGCGTTGGGTGGAGCCGTCGAATGAGGTGCTGGGCGGTGGCGTGCCTGCTTCTTGCAGCCGGGTGCGGCGCGCCGCCCGGGGGGCCGCGGCCCGGCGGCGGTGTGCCGCTGCGCGTGGTGAGCTACAACATCCATGCGGGCACGGATGCCGTGCGGGCGCCCAGCGTCCCCAGGATCGGGGCGCTGCTCGACTCGCTGCGGGCGGACGTGGTGCTGCTGCAGGAAGTGGATCGGGGCACGCAGCGCTCCGGCGGCGTGGACCAGCTGGCGGAGCTGGAGCGGCTGACCGGGCTGCAGGGCGCGTTCGCCGCCTCGCTGGAGTCGTTCCAGGGCGGCCGCTACGGCATCGGGATCCTCTCACGCTGGCCGATCCGCGCCGCGCGCACCATCCCGCTGGCCGTGGACCCGCCGCCGGATCGCTCGGCGGGGTCCCACGAGCCGCGGGTCGGGCTGCTGGCGGTGCTGGCGACGCCGGCGGGGGAGCTGCACGTGCTGGCGACGCACCTGGATGCGTCCGGCACCGAGCTGTACCGGCGGCAGGAGCTGATCGGCCTCATGGCGCTGGCGGCCCGGGAGGTGCCGGCGGGCGCGCCGCTGCTGCTGGGGGGCGACCTGAATTCGAGCGCGGGCAGTGACGAGGCGGCGGCGCTGCGACTGGCGCTGCAGGATGCCTGGATCGCCTGCCACGGCATGGCGGCCCCGGCGCCGGCTGATGGGCGCGGCGCGCCCGATGCGGGACCGACCTTCCCGGCGAGCGCGCCCGTGAAGCGAATCGACTACGTGTTCTTCCGCGGTGCGGTCTGCAAGGATGCGCGTGTGCCGGCGAGCACCGCATCCGACCACCGCCCGCTGGTGGTGGACCTGGAGCTGGGGAGGCGAGCGAGATGAGGTTGAGAAGTGTGGGGTGGATGCTGGCGGCTGCCGCGTTCACGGCGTGTGCGGGGGGGCGGATCGGAGGGGGCGGGCCGCTGGAGTACCGCGCCCTCGTCTTCGCCGCCCCCGCCGGCGCCAGCGCGGACAGCGTGGCGTCCGTGGTGCGCCGGTCCGCGGGCGATCTGGTGCTGATCGTGTCTCCGGCGGACAGCGCGTGGTTCAGCGGCGTCGCCCGGGGCACCACGCTGCACCTGAGCGGTCCGAGCGGCCAGCCGCCGCTGCGCCTGGGCTTCCTGGCCGGCAAGCCGGTGGGCGACACCACCCTGATGCTCCCTGTCGCGGGGGGGCGGCCGCTGCTGGTGCACGATGCGCTCTACCAGCCGCAGAAGCAGCGCTACGTCGATCTCATGCTGGTGCGGGTGGACTCGGCGACCTCGGCCAGCGCCGCGGCCCGCGCGCTGCTGACCTACGTGGCCTCGGACGTGATGCAGAACGCGGCTGTAGTGCTGGGGCTGGTGGCGCCCAGCACGGCCATCGGCGACAGCGTGGCCACGGCCATCCGGCCCCTGTTCGTGGACGCGCGCCAGTGCGGCGACGGCAAGACCCCGGCGCCCATCATCTCGCCGGTGCACGTCCTTTTCGGCCCGGAAACCATGATTCGCTGTGACGAGGTCCGCCTGCTGACCGCGGTCGGGTCGCCGGTCTTCGCCCACTTCACCATCGGGGCCAAGCAGTGACGGAGTGCGGGCTGATGCCGATTCTCGTTGCAGGCGGCGGCGGCGCGACGTAAATCGCACCGTGGGCGTGTCCGATCCGCCGTCGTGCGCCCGCACGGCGGCGCGATCCGTCCGCGTTCGTCACGTTCCACTGCCTCTCCCCAGGGAGTCCCGCCATGGCGGTCGTCCTCGTCGTCGATGACGAAGCCAACATCCGGCGCATGCTCGGCCGGCTGCTGGAGAGCGAGGGCTACCGCGTCCGGGATGCCGCCGACGGCGCGGCGGCGCTGCTGGCGATCGAGGAAGCCGAGCCGGACGCGGTGCTCCTCGACCTGATGCTGCCCGGTCAGGACGGGATGGCGGTGCTGGAGCAGGTGCGGCAGCGCTGGCCCTCGCTGCCCGTGGTGATGATGAGCGGTCGCGCCACCCTGGGCGACGCCGTCCGGGCCACCCGCCTGGGTGCCTTCCACTTCATCGAGAAGCCGCTGACGCCGGAGGCCGTGCTGCTCACGGTGCACGGCGCCATCGAGCTGAAACGCGCGCGCGAGCTCTCCCGGGCGCTGGCGGCGGAGCTCGGCCCGGGCGACCGGCTGGTGGGCTCGAGCCCGCTCATGGCCCGCTTGCGCGAGACGCTGGCCCGCGTGGCCGTCACGGACGCCCGCGTGCTGCTGACGGGCGAGAGCGGCACCGGGAAGGAGCTGGCCGCGGCGGCCCTGCACGGTCTCTCGCGCCGCTCCCGCGGCCCCTTCATCCGGGTCAACAGCGCCGCGATTCCCCGCGAGCTGGTGGAGTCCGAGATGTTCGGCCACGAGAAGGGCGCGTTCACCGGGGCGAGCGCACTCCGGCGGGGCCGCTTCGAGCTGGCCGACGGCGGCACGCTCTTCCTGGACGAGGTGGCCGACCTGGGGCCGGAGGCGCAGTCCAAGCTGCTGCGGGTGCTGGAAACGGGCGAGGTCGAGCGCGTGGGCGGCTCGCAGCCGGTGACGGTAGACGTGCGCGTGGTGGCCGCGACCAATCGCGAGCTGGCGCAGGAGACGGCGGCGGGTCGCTTCCGGGCCGACCTCTTCTTCCGCCTGAACGTGGTACCCATCCACCTGCCGCCCCTGCGGGACCGGGCCCAGGACATCCCGGAGCTGGCGGCGCATTTCCTGGCACGGCTGCAGGCGCGCAGCGGAATGGTGCCGCCCGGGCTGCAGCCCGATGCGCTGGACGCCCTGCGCGCCTACGATTGGCCCGGCAACGTGCGGGAGCTGGCCAACATCCTGGAGCGTCTCACCATCCTCTGCCCGGGGCGGGATGTGGGCGCGGCCGAAGTCGCGCCGCTCCTCTCCGGCTGGGGAACGCGCCTGCCGCTGCCCCCCATGGGCGGAGCCGCACCGCTGCTGGACGACGAGTCGCTCGTGGACCGGCTGGACGCCCTGGAGCGGGAGCTGATCACGGCCGCACTCGACCAGGCGGGCGGCAGCGTCGCCGAGGCCGCGCGCCGCCTGCGCACCGACCGGCCGAACCTCTATCGCCGCATGAAGCGGCTGGGAATCGATCGATGAGCCGAATGCGCGTGGGCCCCGCCGTGCTGGCCGCGCTCCTGCTGCTCGGGGGGTGGGGGGGGTGGGCGGGCGGCGGGCGCGTGGCGGCCCAGGAGGAGCGCGAGCCGGGGACGCCGCCGGAGCTGGCCGAGCGGGTGGTCGCCTTCTACAACCGCGAGAGCACGATCCACCTGACGGGCGAGTCGGCGCTGGCGGCGGGGAGCGAGATGGTGGGCGACGTCGCCGTCCTGGGCGGCCCCTTCACGCTGGGCGGCCGGGTGCGCGGCGACCTGCTGGTCGTGAACGGCGCGCTGCAGCTCGAGCCCGGGGCCGAGGTCACGGGGTCGGTGCTCATCGTGGGGGGCTCGGCGCGGGGGCTGGCGGGCGCCCGCGTGGCCGGCGGGGTGGTGGTCTATCCGGAGACCTTCCGCTACCGGCTGGAGAACCAGCGGCTGGCGTATGCCGGGCCGCGGGCGGGCGGGCTCACGGCGGGGCGTCAGTTCGAGTTCGGCCGCGCCGACTTCATGCTGGCGATGCGCGGCGGCTACAACCGGGTCGAGGGGCTGCCGGTCGCCTTCGGGCCGCGCCTGGAGCTGGGGCGCACCAACCTTACGCGCTTCGAGGCGCTGGGCATCTACCGCTCGGCCACGGGGTTGCGCGTGGACGCCGGGCGCGTGGGCTACGCCCTGCGGGCCGAGCAGTTCTTTGGAGGCTGGCGTACCGCCCGGCTGGGGGTGCGCGTGTTCTCCGAGGTGCGCTCCATCCAGGACATGGGACTCTCGGACCGGGAGAACTCCCTGGCCACCTTCGTCCTGCACCGGGACTACCGTGACCACTACCGGGCCACGGGACTTTCGGCGTATGCGCGGCTGGCCCGGCGGGACCTGCCCTGGGATCTCACCTTCGAGTACCGCGACGAGCGCGACCTAACCCTCTCGCCCCATGGCATCTGGGCCATCTTCGACGAGAAGTGGCGCGACCAGCCGATCGTGGCCGAGGGTACGCTGCGCAGTGCTGCCGCCTCGCTGGAGTACGACACGCGCAACGACGTGATCACCCCCGCGGCGGGGTGGTACCTGAACGGCCGCATCGAGCGGGGCTTCGGCGGCTCCCTGGTGTACCCCGTGGCCGTCACGCCCACCGCCTTCGCTCCACCCATCCCCTCCAACCCCGATTTCCTGACGGCGACGGTGGACGTCCGGCGTTACGTGCGCCTTGGACCCTACTCGCGCTTTGCCCTGCGCGCCCTGGCAGCCGGGTCCGTGGATGGCAGGCAGCTGCCGCCGCAGCGCCAACTCGCCCTGGGCGGGGAGGGCAACCTCCCCGGGTACCGGCTGTACGGCTTCGACTGCAACGCCCGGCAGTCCGCGCAGCAATATCCGGCCGGGGACTTCTACCCGTACTACGGCTGCGACCGGGCCATCCTCTTCCAGCTCGAGTACCAGGCCGCGCTGCCGCTGGCGCACAAGCTGGGCGAGTTGATCGGCTTCCGCGGCGACCCGGGCGAGTCGCTCGGCTGGGTGGCGTTCTACGACGCCGGCCGCGCCTGGACCGACGTGGCCCGGCGCTCGGGACGCGGAGGCGGGCAGGACGACATGGCCGCGGACGCCGGCGTCGGGCTGCGTATCGAGCGCATCGGGCTCTACTGGGCGTTGCCCCTCTCCGGCCGCGGCCAGGGGCTCAACTTCTTCGTGCGCATCGGGCCCCGCCTGTGAAAGCCGCCGTCCTCGCCGTCGCCCTGGCGCTGGCCGCGGCCGGGGGCCCCGCCCGGGCCGGCGCCCAGGCGCTGCCGGCGCCGCCCGTGCCCCAGCGCAACACCCAGCAGCTCGCGGTGCGGGCGGACCCCTCCGCCGGCTACCGCCCGCTCCTGGAGCTGGGCGATGTGCTGGCCAGCGGGGCAATGCGCGACGTCGTGCGCAGCGGCATTCCCCTGCGGCTGCGGGCCACGGTCGAGCTGTGGCGCAGCGGCCGCTTCTTCGACGACCTGACCGGGTCGCAGGCCTGGTCCACGGTGCTGTTCTTCGAGCCGCTGGACGAGACCTTCGCCCTGCGTGAGCCGGGATCCACCCCGCTGCGCCGTTTCCCCAGCTACCAGGCGGCTTCCACCTACCTCGCCCGCAGCTACCCGCTCGCGCTCCGGCCGCCGCGGCAGGGGAGGTACTACTACACGGCCCGCATCGACATCGAGACGCTCTCCCTCACCGACCTGCAGGAGCTGGAGCACTGGCTGCGGGGCGAGCTGCGCCCGGCGGTGGGCGGCGAGTCGTCCATCTCCTCCGCCCTGGCCGACGGCATGCGCCGCCTGTTCGTGCGCGTGCTGGGCATGCCCTCCAGCCGGGTCGAGGCCCGCTCACCCCGCTTCGACGTGCCCTGACCCCGTCGCTTCTCCCCCCCCGCGCTCGCGGCATGGCCCTGAACCCGCGGCCGTCGCGGAGGATGGGCCCGTCCCCGGGGTGCTGGCCGGTCCCGGCCCTCCATCGTACGTTCCCGCAGGCGCCGGCTCCGGCGTCGCGCTCCACAGCCCCCGGGAGGAACAGAGGCACACATGGCCCCGACTGCTCGCAGCGGCGGCTCAGGCTCGGCATCTCCCATCCAGTGGCGTCCGTGGGGACGTGCGGCCTTCGCCGAGGCGGTGAGCGGTGACCGGCCGGTCCTGCTGAACCTCACCGCGGTCTGGTGCCTTTTCTGCCTGCGGATGGAGGAAGATACCTACGCCGACCCGGCCCGGGCGGCGACGATCAACGCCGAGTTCGTGCCGGTCCGGGTGGACGTGGACCGGCTGCCCCACGTGCAGGAGCGCTACATTGCCGGCGGCTGGCCGACCAACGCCTTCCTGACGCCCACGGGCGAGGTCCTCTGGGCCGGGACGTACGTGGGGCCCGCGGAGTTCGACGAGGTGGCGCGGGGCGTCGTCGCCGCCTGGAAGGGCCGCCGAGGTGAGCTGCGCCTGGAGGTGCAGCGCCGGCGCAGGGCGCTGGAGGCCGCGCGCAACCGGCAGCCCACCGCCGCCCTGGTGCGGCGCGAGGCCGCGGACGACGTCGTCTCCGGCGTGCGCCAAGCCTTCGATGCGCGCCACGGCGGCTTCGGCGAGGCACCCAAGTTCCCCTACCCGGATGCTGTGGAGCTGCTGCTGGCGGAGGCGCGCATCACCGGCGACGTCGCCTTCCTCGACATGGCCGAGCGGACGCTGGACGGCATCCTGGCCGGCGAGCTCTGGGACGACGTCGATTCCGGGTTCTACCGCTACGCCCTGGGCGCCGACTGGACCGCGCCCCGCCTGGAGAAGCTGCTCGACCCCAACGCCACCCTGCTCCGGGCCTTTGCGCTGGGCGCCGCCATCCGCGGCCGCGCCGACTGGCGGCTGCGGGCGGAGGAGATCGTGGCCTGGGTCGAGGGCACGCTCCGCCGTGAGGACGGCCTCTGGGCCGCGAGCCAGCACGCGGACGGGGAGTACTGGACGCTGGACGCCGCCGGGCGGCGGGGCCGGACCCCGCCCGCGCCGGACTCCACGGTCTATGCCGCGAGCAACGCCTACTGGATCCGCGCGCTGGCCGAGGCCGGTGCGCGCCTGGGTCACCCGGAATGGGTAGAGCGCGCGGCCGGGGCGCTCCCGCTGCTGCTCCAGCGCTTTGCCGCGCCGGACGGGCTGCTCTTCCACTTCCAGGCGGCCGGGCAGCCCCCGGCCATGGCCGGCCTGCTCATGGACCCGCTCGAAGCGGCCCGCGCCTGCATCATGGTGGCGCAGGCCAACGGACGGCGCGAGTTCCTCGACCACGCCGTCGCGCTCACCGCCGGGATGACCGCCACGCTCTGGGCCGATGCCGGCGGCTTCTACGACCACGTCCGCTCCGAGGACGACGTCGCCGCGCTGGCGCTGCGCGACCGCCCCTTCGAGGCCAACGCGGACGCCGGCCGGCTGCTGCTGGACCTGCACCACGCCACGGGCGAGCGCAGCTACCGCGCCCTGGCGGAGCGCATCCTCGCCACCCTGTCGTCCCTCGCCGGCCGCTACGAGATCGCCGGCGCCGCTTTCGCCCTGGGCGTGGAGGAGTTCTTCGACCAGCCGTGCATGGTCGTCCTGGTGGGCGACCCCGAGGCGACGGCGGCACTGCGCGCGGCCGCCTTCCGGCTGCCGGATGCGGATCTCAAGGTCTGGACCCTGCCCGAGGGCGGACGGATCGGCGCGCTCGCCTTCCCGGCCCGGCCCACCCCCGCCGCCTACCTCTGCGGCCGTCACGGCGCCTCGGCGGCGTTGACCGACCCCGGCGCCCTGGCCGGCGCCGGCAGTCGCTAGCCGCCATGGCGCTGCGGCCCGGCGACGAGCTCCGCCAGGAGTTGATCGCGCTCTTCGCCGCCGGCGCCGGACCGGGCGCGGAGCTGACCGAGGAGCGCTTCGGCGCCCTGGCGCTGCGCGTCTTCGAGCACCAGTTCGCGCTCAACCGGCCCTATGGCGCCTACTGCCGCAAGCGCGCCCTCACCCCCGCCACGGTGGACGACTGGCGCCGCATTCCCGCCGTTCCCACCGCCGCGTTCAAGGAAGTGGCGCTGGTGGCGGGCGACGCCTCGGCCGCGCGCGTGGTGTTCCGGACCAGTGGCACCACCCGCGGCATGGAGCGCCGGGGCGCGCACCACCTGCTGGACCCGGCGCTCTACCACGCGTCGCTGCTGGCCGCCTTCGAGGCCTGCGTGCTGCCGGACGGTGCGCGCCCGGCCCTGCTCTCGCTCATCCCCTCCCCGGCGGAGGTTCCCGACTCCTCCCTCTCGCACATGGCGGGCGTGCTGCTCGAGCGCCTCGGCATCGCCGGGAGCGGCTGGTTCTCCCGGGCGGGATCGCTGGACCATGCCGGCCTCGCGACGGCTCTGCGCCGCCACGAGCGTGAGGGCACACCCGCCTGCCTGCTGGGCACGTCCTTCGCCTTCGTCCACTGGCTGGATGCGCTGCAGGCCCAGGGCGAGCGCTTCGCGCTCCCCCCCGGCTCCCGGCTCATGGACACCGGCGGCTACAAGGGCCGCTCCAGGGACGTCGATCCCGGGGAGATGCGGCGGGCGTATGCCGAGCGGCTCGGCATCCCCGCCTCGCATCAGGTCAACGAGTACGGCATGACCGAGCTGCTCTCGCAGTATTACGATGCCGCACTGCGTGACCTCGTGCTGGACGGCCCGGGCGAGCCCCGCCGCAAGATCGGGCCACCCTGGCTGCGCGCACTGGTGACCGATCCCGAGACGCTCGAGCCGCTCCCCGAGGGCGCCACCGGCATCCTGCGGCACGTGGACCTGGCCAACCTCGACTCCGTCCTCGCCGTGCAGACCGAGGACCTGGGAACCGACGTTGGCGACGGGTTCCTGCTGCTCGGCCGCGCCCCCGGCGCCACTCCCCGCGGCTGCTCCATCGCCGCCGACCTCCTGCTGGGCGCGCTGCGGGACTCGCCGCCATGATCGACTGTTTCTGGCTCCCCGGCCTGCAGGAGGGCGACGTCACCACCTGGGAGACCCGCGAGCTGGGCGACGTGGGCATCCGCTGGCCCGTGCTGCGACCCGAGGCGCTGCGCCGCGTCCTGGCCGCCATCGCCGATGCCCGTCAGGGCGAGCTGGCCCGCGCGCCCGTCGCCGACATCGTGGCCGCCATCGATGCGGCCGCCGCGCGCCTGGCCGATCCCGCCGACCCGCTGCGCGCCACCGCCGAGGCGGCATTGCCCCCGGTCACCGGCTACTCGCCCCCGATGGTGCGGCTGGTCCTCGACCGCATGGCCGCCGACTGGCGCGCGCCGGCGCTGGAGCGCCTGCTCCGCGCCGAGCTCGGCGACCCGGCGGTGCTGGACGGCTTCGCGCCCGGGTCTGGCGCCGGCGCGCGCCGCCTGGTGCGCGCCACGGGGCCGCAGCTCGCGTTTCACGTCTTCGCCGGCAACGTGCCGGGCGTCGCCGTTACCTCCATCGTGCGCTCGCTGCTGCTGCGGAGCGCCACCCTGGGCAAGACGACCTCGGGCGAGCCCGTCCTCGCCCCGCTCTTCGCCCGCGCCCTGGACTCGGTCGCCCCCGGCATCGCGGCCGCCCTGGCGGTGACCTGCTGGCCCGGCGGCACGGTCGTGCTGGAGGACGTCGCCCTGGCCGCCGCGGACGCCGTCGTCGTCTACGGCGGCCAGGAGCCGCTACGCCAACTCGGCGCGCGCGCCCGCCCCGGCACGCGATTCCTCGACCACGGGCCGCGCTACTCCTTCGGGGTGGTGGGACGGGAGGCGCTCGGGCGCGGCAGCGCCAGCGCCGTGGCGGAGGCGGTGGCGCGCGCCGTCGCCACCTTCGACCAGCAGGGCTGCGTCTCGCCCCACGTCGTCTACGCGGAGGAGGGTGGCGAGATCGATCCGCCCGCCTTCGCCGGGCTGGTCGCCGGCGCGCTCGCCGCCCTCGAGGACGAGCTGCCCCGCGGCCGCATCTCGGGGGGCGATGCGGCCGCGATCCACCAGGCCCGCGGCAGCGCGGAATTCCGCGCCATCGCCGGCGCAGCCGTGCAGGTGCACGCCGGGCCGGGCACCAGCTTCACCGTCGCCTACGACGCCGACCCCGCCTTCGCCATCTCCTGCCTGAACCGGTTCCTGTGGGTGAAGCCCGTCCCGGAGCTGCTGCAGGTCGTCCGCCACGTCAGTCCCTACCGCGCCTTCCTCCAGACCGTCGCCGTGGCGGGCGCGGGCGAGCGCCTGCAGGCGCTCGCCTCTGCGCTCGGCGCCGCCGGAGCCACCCGCATCACCACCTTTGCCGCTGCGCCCTGGCCCCCGGCCGAGTGGCACCACGACGGGCGCGGACCCCTGGTCGAGCTGCTGCGCTGGACCGACCTCGAAGCCCCCCCCCCGGACTGAGCTCAGGGCTCCAGCAGGCGACGCAGCACTTCTGCGTCCGCGGCCGAGTAGCCGTACAACACCGCCTCCTCCGGCTGGGCCCCCACGTGCAGCCCCATGGCCGCCAGCATCAGCCCCGCGGCCCGCGCGAAGGGAAAGCCCGCCACGCCCGAGCCCAGCACCGGAAACGCCACCGAGCGCGCCGACAGCCCCTCCGCCACCCGCAGGGCGCTGGCGGTGGCCTCGCCGATCGTGCGGTCGCTCGCCGGCTCGTCGCCCATGGCAGCCGCATGGATCACCCAGCGCACCGCCAGCGCCCCACCCCCCGTGGCCACCGCCTCCCCCACCCGGATCGGGCCGTGCCGCCGCACGTAGGCATCGCACTCCTGCTGGATCGAGGGCCCGCCCGCCCGCCGGACCGCTCCCGCCACCCCGGCGCCCAGCACCAGGTGATTGTTGGCCGCGTTCACCAGCGCGTCGCCCATGAACGTCGTGATGTCGCCCTGCTGCACGCGGATTCGCATGGCTCCGTATGGGTTCGGGGTCGGTGTGGGAACGGCCGCGCCGAGCCCGAACGATCGTCCGGTCGCCCTTCGCGGCTTCCCCCTCCATGTGCCCGTCAGCGCCGAAATCCGCAAGCCTCAGTGGCGCAGCCGCTTCGGTTCCCGGAAGCCCCGGGGCCTTCCGCGCAAGTCTTGCATCCCGTGGTCGCAGTGCCTATGGTCTGGCTGCCATATTAGGGGGGCGCGGTCTTCTTTCATACGTTTGTATCTGGAACGCCGGTCGGCACGCGGCCAGGTTAAGTGGGCGTGTGCCGCGATTTGCACGGTTTTCCACAGTTTTAATCCGAAAAGGGAACGCGATTTGCCCCCGCGTTCCGGCGGAATCTCGAGAGACCGCGGTATCACGCGGGCTCCGGTCCCCGGACGGAGACGACTGAATGCACGGCATGATGCGTTACCTGCTGGTCACGTTGTTCCCGGTGCGGCGGCCGCGGCTGCCCTATCTGCTGGCTGGATTGGTGGCGGCGGGCCTCGGACTGGGGGCGGCGGGGGGGTACGCCGGGCCGGATGAAGCGGCGGTGCGGCCGTTGACGATGGGGGAGATGACCCGGCTACAATTCCGGGCGCAGGAAGTGTCGCAGCTGTATGCGGGTGCGACGGCCTATGTGGACAGCTCGGTGCACCCGATCACGTCGGTGATCATGAACCAGCGCAGCGACCCGTTGCTGGCGAAGCACGTGGCGGTGTCGCTGGTGCGGCACTCCAACCAGCTGCGGCTGAACTCGCACCTGCTGTTGGGGATGCTGCTGGTGGAGAATCCGAACGTGAATCCGCGGGCGCGGAGCCGCGTCGGGGCCCAGGGGCTGATGCAGGTGATGCCCGAGCACCGGGGACACTATCCCTGCGGCACGGACCTGAACGACGTGGACACGAACATCTGCTACGGTGCCCACGTGTTCCGGGAGAACCTGAAGGAGTCGGACGGGAACGTTTCGAGTGCGCTGCTGCGCTACAACGGCTGCGTGCACGGGACGAACACGCCGGACTGCCGGCGCTACCCGAGCTGGGTGTATGCGCGGGCGGATCGGGTGCGGTCGAGCAGTCGCCCGCGGGCGGGTACCGTCAGGCCCTAGGGAGTGAGCCGGCGCGCGCCGGGTGGCGCGCGGCGATGAACGGGGGCGCGGGCCGGACAGGCCGCGCCCCCGGCGCGCGTCAGACGCCCAGCCTCGCGCCGGGCTGCTCGGCGGGTGTGCGGCGAACGGGCGCGTCACCTGCGGCGGTGCGGGCCTGCATCTCGGCCCGGACCAGTTCCATGACGTGATCCTCGTCGAGGCGCTCGGCATCCCAGAAGCGGGTGAAGGCGTTGCCGCGCCGTCCCTTTCGATCGCAGTCCACGGAGCCGGCGCCGCCTCGCCGGTAGCTGAGCACGCAGCCATCCCAGGTGCCCCGCTTCACCGCGCCGCGCTGGAGGTCGAGGTCGAGCTGGACGAGGCCATCGTAGGCGAACTCCTTCAGCTCGGCTCTCAGCTCGCTGTCGGCGTCCGTCATCCGTGGCGTGGAGAGAAACGAGAAGAGCCACATACAACCTCCCGCGTGGGGGTCCTGCGACAACGGCGGGGCGGCTGACCGCCCGCCCGAGATCAACGAGCCGGGGCAACGGGAAGGGACGCGAAAGGGACCCGCCAGGTGCGCGTCGTCGGCGCCGGGTCCCTTCCACAACCGGGTAACAGGGCGCGAGCCGGGCCCCACCGGTCGAGTCGCTGCCGGGTGCGCGACCGCGACGCGGCCGTGCCCGCGAACGCTAACCAAAGGCGTCCGGGGCGGTCAACCTCCCCGGTGCGGCGGCCGCAAGAGGACCCTGGACGCCGTCGGGGCTGCGCCGGGAGGAGCGAGCCACGACCACCACGCCTCGGGTGGCCGCTCATAGTTCCGTGCTGGCGGCGGCGGAGGGCGGCTCGAGCGGCAGCACGATGAGGAAGCGGGTCCCGCGCCCGGGCTCGCTGTCCACCTCGATGCGGCCGCCGTGGGCCTCGGCGATCTCGCGGGCGATGCTGAGCCCCAGCCCCGCACCTTTGCGGCGGGCGTCGCTGCCCACCTGGTAGAAGCGGTCGAAGATGTGCGGCAGCTCCTCCGCCGGGATGCCGACGCCGGTGTCGGCCACCTCGATGCAGGCGCACTCGGGGTCGCCCCGCGAGCGCACGCGGATGCGGCCGCCCTCGGGCGTGAACTTCAGGGCATTGGAGAGCAGGTTGCCCAGGATCTGCTCCCGCACCCGGGCGGCGTCCATGGGCACGCGAGCGGGGGTGTCCGGGCCGATCTCCACGGCGAAGTCGATGTTCTTCTGCTGGGCGAGGGGCGCGAAGGAGTGCTGCAGCTCCCGCAGCAGCTGGGGCAGGTCGGCCTGCTCGACCTCGATCTGCAGGCCGCCCGCTTCCAGCCGGCTGATGTCCAGGAGCTGGTTGGCCAGGCGCGCCAGCACCCGCGTCTGCTCCCGGATCGAGCCGAGTATCTCCACCTGCTTGGGCGCCACCTCACCGTACGCCCCCATCTCCAGCAGCTCGGCGTAGCCGCCGATGACGTTGATGGGCGTCTTCAGCTCGTGGGTGGCGATGCTGATGAACTCGGCCTTGAGGCGGTCGAGCTCCGCCAGGCGCTGCGCCATCCAGCGGAAAGAGCGGGCCAGCTCGCCGATCTCGTCCTGGCGGGAGTAGGGGAGGTTGGGCGGCACCACGAACGCGCCCCCCGCCACGGCCGAGGTGGCCCGCTGCAGCTTCCGCAGGGGGCGGGTCAGCGCCTCCGTCGCCCAGAGGCCCCAGAAGAGCGCCACCAGCGCGGCGATGAGCGTCGCCAGCAGCGTGGTGGTGGTGGCCGCGGCACTGATCTGCTGCGCCTCGAGCACGTCGGCGGCGCTGCGCCGGTCGATGGCGGCGGCGATGACCTCGAGCGTCTCCTGCGCGGCCCGCAACTCCGCCTTCACCGTGTCGAAGAGGCGCGTGGCCTCCTCGACCCGCCCCGCGGCCCCCAGCGCGGCGATGCGGGCGGTGGACAGCTGCAGCTGCGCCAGGCGCGCCCGTGTCCCCGCCGTGGCCTGGTGGTAGCCCGCCGCGTCCAGCCGCGCCAGCTCGGCGGCGGCCGTGGCCAGCGACTGGCCCACGGCCGCCCGCGCCTGCGCGCCCGGCGTCGCCACGTAGCTGCGCTCGTAGCGGTCCACGTCGGCCAGGCTCCCCTGGAGGCGGCCCAGCGCCAGGAAGGCCACGGCGTGGCGCGCGTGCAGGTCCTCCGCGATGTCGCGCAACCGCGCCAGCTGCGAGGCGCCGTAGAGTGCCGGCAGCACCACCAGCGCGGCGATGCCGCCGATCGAGACCACCAGTCGCGCGCGCAGGGTCATAGGCACCCGCAGATCGCGCCACCCACTGCGGGTGCGCTCACGGCCGCAGCGTCCGGCGGACGCGCTTCAGCTCCTGGACCGTGTCCGCGAGCTGCCTCTGCAAGCCCGCCGAGGTCGTTTCCAGCTCCTTCACCTGGGCGGCCAGCCGGTCGCGCTCGTGCGCCAGGTCGTCGATCCTGGCCGTCACGGGCGCCCCGGGCAGATGCGGCAGCGCGCGCTGGGACTCGTCCGCCCGGGCCAGGGCGCGGGCCGCCGCATCCGCCTGCTGGGCCCGCTCCGCCGCGCCGCCCAGCTCCGTGGACAGCAGATAGAGGCTCTGAGCCAGCGGCTGGACCCAGTCGTCCGGCCTGGATTCGCGCAGGTACCGCCCCAGCAGCGCCGCGCCCTCGTCCAGCTGCCGCTGCGGGTTGCGCGGGTCCACTGCCGCCGCCGCCGCCGCCAGCAGCGCCTGCCGTCCCACGGCCTGCTCCCCGTACTCCTGGGAGAGCGCCGACAGCGCCTGCGTGGCCGGTGCGTAGTGGCCGCTGTCGAGGGCGGCCAGCGCCGCCACGAAGCGCTGGCGCGGTGTCGGCGTCGGGGGCGCGCTCCGGAAGCGCCCACAACCAACGGGCGCCGCCAGCACCAGGAGAGCCAGCGCGCCTCTTGTCCAGGGGATCATCGGTCCTCGATTGTCCGCCCCGCCCGTACCAGGTGTACGTTGTATACGTCAGCGGCGCTGGATGCAAGCGGTGGGCCCTACCGGAGCGCTCTCGCCGGAAGGCGCGGCATGCGGCGTGCAACACCGGCGTCGGCCCAGGATTTCAGAGCCGCGGGTCCCCTCGCAGGATGGGGATTGTCCCGGCCCGGGCGCGTCACATTGCGCGCCTCCACGATCCGAACGGATCCGATGACCATGGAACGCGAGTTTACGACCTTGCCTGACATCGTGGCGCGGGGCAACGCGGAGCTGCGCCGGAGACTCGAAGAGCGGGGGTGACGGGTGCCCGCCAGGTCAACCTCCGCCGATCGCGCCGCCGCGGACCTGCTCCAGCGGCTCGCGCTGGTGGAAGGGGTGGGCCCGGCGGCGTCGCTCGTGCTCGAGTGCGGCGGCACCGGCCTCGGGCTCTCCATCACCAAGAAGCTGCTCATGTTGCTCGGCGGCGTGATCGCGGTCGAGAGCGACTTCGGCAAGGGCACGACCTTCGTCGTCGGTCTTCCCCTGAAGACGGAGCCCGCGTCCCTCGACGAGCAGGTGCGCCTCGCCGCCGTCGATGCGGACCGCGCCGTCCGGAGGCCCTAGCCCGGCCCCGGCCGGGCGGCACGCCATGCGTCCTCGCCTCTCCGTCCCGCTCACGGCCCTCGTGCTCCTCGTCCTGATCGAGGCGCATCGGCGACTGCTCGCCAGCGTGATCCTGGACTCCGCCTCGGCGCTCGCGGCACCGGCGCGGCCACTGGCGCTGCTGGCTGCGCTGCTGCCGCTGCTGCTGCTGGCGCTCCCGGCCCTG
>JADGQX010000160.1 GCA_017881445.1 Gemmatimonadota bacterium
CGCGGATGGGCGGGAAGCCGAAGGCGTAGCGGACGCCCTCGCCCAGCTGCGCCAGCACCGGGGCTCCCGGGGGGCGGGCCGGACGCCGCGGGAAGCGCATGGCCAGCAGCGCCGCCAGCACGGCGAAGAAGCTGATGCCGTTCAGCAGGAAGCAGACGCCCTCGCCCACCAGCGCGATGAGGAAGCCGGCCACGGCCGGGCCGATCAGGCGCGCCGCGTTGAACGTCGTCGAGTTCAGGGCTATGGCGTTGCCGATGTCCTCCTTGCGCTCGACCAGGTCGCCCAGCAGCGACTGCCGCGCCGGTACGTCCAGCCCGTTCACGATGCCCACGAAGGCGCTCAGCACCAGGATGTGCCAGACGCGGATGGCCCCGGAGAGCGTCAGCGCGGCCAGCGCGAACGCCTGCAGCATGGCGCAGGCCTGCGTGAAGATGACCATGTGGTGGCGGTTCCAGCGGTCGGCGGCCACGCCGCCGAAGGGCGTGATGAACACGCCCGGGATCTGCCCCACGAAGCCGACGATCCCCAGCATGAAGGCCGAGCCGGTCAGGCGGTAGACCAGCCAGCTCATGGCGATCTGCTGGATCCAGGTGCCGATGAGCGACACCGCCTGCCCGCTGTAGAACAGGCGGAAATTGCGGGAGCCGAGCGCCCGCAGCGTCTGCGCCAGAGCGCCCGGCCCGGGAGCGGCCTGCGAGGTCATAGGCTAAAGCTACGCGGGTGCCGCATACGCGAAAACCCCGTCTTACCGCCGAGTACGCCGAGGGACGCCGAGGACGCCACGCCGAGGAAGGGCTGTTGTTGTTAACAAACAGAACCAGATCCCAGCCCGGCCGTGGTCCGGCGGAACCGCCTGGATCGCCGCCGGTCCTCTTTCCGTTCTCGGCGTTCTCGGCGTCCTCGGCGGTAAGAAGGGGTTTTGGCGGTAAGAAGGGGTTCTCACGTATCGGTCCGTGGCCGGCTCGCGCCTTCGGAGTACATTGGCGCCATGGGATCACTATCCGGACGGACCTTCGGACTCGTGGCCGCGCTAGCGCTGGGCGCGCCGGCGGGCGCCCGCGCGCAGGCTCCGGCGCGTGTGCCGGTGGCGCCGCTGACCGTGCGCGTGCTGGACGTGGGCCAGGGCGACGCCATCTACATCGAGAACGGCGGCTCGCGCGTGCTGGTGGACGGCGGTCCCGACCCGAAGGTGCTGGCCAGGAAGCTGGACGCGCTGGGCCTGCGCAACACGACGCTGGACGTGGTGATCCTGACCCACGTGCACGCGGACCACGCGGGCGGGCTGCGCGAGCTGTTCGGGTCGGGGCGCGCGCTCAGGGTGCGCTACTTCTTCGACAACGGGGACGCCTGGCCGGGCGTGAGCCTGGCCCTGCTGCGGGACTCGGTGTCGGCGCGCGCCGCCCGCAAGGAGCTGGTCTGGCGCGACACGGACGACCCCTGCGCCAACGGCACGCCGGTCTGCACCATCACGCTCAAGGGCGGCGCGCGCCTGCGCATCCTGCGGCCCGCGCCAGCCGGCGTGGGCGGCAGCAACGAGAACGACCGCTCCGTCGCCCTCAAGCTGCTGGCGCCGGACTCGGCCCGCTTCAGCATGTGGCTGGCCGGCGACGCCGAGCGCCCCGAGCTGTCCTGGTTCGAGACCGCAGGCTACGCCCGCAATCCCGGGATGGGCGTGGACGTGCTCAAGGCCGACCACCACGGCAGCTGCAACGGCATCGACGCGCGCTACCTCGACCTCACCCACCCGAAATGGGTCATCGCCTCCGTGGCCGCGCACAACACCTTCCACCACATGCACACGCAGACCAAGACGCTGCTGCGCTCCCGCGCCATCCCCTGGTACCGCACCGACGCCAATGGCGACGTCGTCATCAGCGTGCCCGTGGCCGCCCCCTTCACCATCACCCCCACCCGCGGCAGCAAGAACGCCAGCGGCCCCTCCGACCGCCGCTCGCCCCAGCCGATCTGCCAGTAGGCGCCCTCAGGCGCCTGAAAACCAAATCTTACCGCCGAGGCCGCCGAGGCCGCCGAGGCGGGGGTCCGCCGACGCCGTGGCCGCCACCGGGATCTGGTTCTGTTTATTAACAACAACAGATCCTTTCTCGGTGGATCCGTTCCTCGGCGTCCTTGGCGTCCTCGGCGGTAAGAAGTGGTTACAGCGCGATATCGCCGGGAGTGTCGGGGCCGCGGGGGCGGTTGACCTGCGCCTCGGAGCGCGCCATGGCGGCGGCGGTGGCGGCGGGGTCGAGGTCGAGGGTGAGCG
This sequence comes from Gemmatimonadota bacterium, assembly GCA_017881445.1. Taxonomy (GTDB): domain Bacteria; phylum Gemmatimonadota; class Gemmatimonadetes; order Longimicrobiales; family RSA9; genus JADGQX01. Next base: position 2,264 of record JADGQX010000160.1, read on the forward strand.
GACGGGCGTCGTCGCCCGGGGCGGTCGTGACCCGCACGAGCATGCCCGCGCGCGCGCCGGCGGGCAGGAGCGAGCGAGGGACGTGCACCAGCTCGCCCGCGTCCGTCTCCAGCGCAGCCGCGTCCTCTTCGATGGCGTCGATCAGCCAGTGTTTTTGCAGAGGCATCGCCAGACCGTTCTCAGGGCTTGAACAAGCCCGTCCGTGTTGGCGTGCGGGGCGCGGGAGGCACGCCCCGCGGACGGCATTCTCCCGCTCCCCCACTCTCCCGCTCTGCTGCTACTGCCCCGCGGCGCGCGGGGCGGGCGGCGCCCGCAGGATGCGCAGCGCCTCCATCATCACCACCGTGCCCGCGGCGTTGTCCGTGGCACCGGTGCCGCCGGTCCAGGAATCCAGGTGGCCGCCCAGCATGACGAATTCGTCCGCCTTGTCACTGCCCGCGATGTCGGCCAGCGTGTTGTACGCCTGCGTATCCTCGGCGTAGAACCGGTTCTGGACGTTGGCTTCCAGCCGGACGGGCGTGCCGCCCTCGACGTCGCGCCAGAGCGTGCCGTAGTCCTCCTGCGACAGCACCAGCGACGGGACGGGAATGGGGCGCTTGGGGTCGCGGGAGGCGCTGGAGCCGCCCACGCCCAGCACGGCGAGCGCGCGGGGCGAGGGCGAGAGCGCGACAGCGACGCCCTCGGCCAGGAAGGCCGAGTCCATGGCGGCGGCCAACGCCGTGCGCTGCTGCATCATGCGCTGGAAGTCCAGGGGCGGCCCCTGGCGCCGCGGCGCGCGCGGCGGGACCGGCGCGAACAGCGAATCCGCGTCGTAACGCTGGGCGGGCGCCCGCCACTCCGGCTCCGGCTGCGCCGCGGGGCGCGTGAGCACGAACGCGCCCTTCAGCTTGCCGTGATACTGCGCCAGCTCGCTCAGGCTGTCCGCCTTCACGATCACGACCGGGCCCGCCACCGTGCCGCGTGTGCTGCCCGTCCAGGGCACGGGCTGGCCGTTCAGCGGCTGCACGAACGGCTCGACCATCCGGCCACTGAAGGCGACGCGGTCCCAGCCGCGGCCGAAGTCGCCCCAGGGCTCCACCACGGCATTGGTCGCGCCCCACTCCCGCAGCCTGGCCGCGGTCCACTCGTGGGCCTGCTTCAGCGCGTGCGAGCCGGTCAGCCGCGGCCCGATGACGTCGGTCAGGTAGTGCGCCAGCTGCGGGATCTGCGAGCGGTTCAGCCCCTCGTCGCGAATCTTCTGCACGACCGTGAGGTCCACCTTCTCCTGGGCGACCTGGGCCAGCGCGGGGGTTGCGGCGAACGCCAGCAAGGCGACCGCGGCGACAAGGCATTTCCGAGCGTTCATGGTCAACTCCCCAACAAAGGCGGCTCACTGCATGGAGGACATCATGTCCGCGAGGTTCACCCGCGCGTATTCCGTGGGCAGGACGAACAGGCTGTCCGGGACGGCCTGCGGCGCCGGCGGCGCCGCCTCGATGCGCGAGACCATCCAGCCGGCGCCCAGCATCGGGGGTGCCTTCATGATGGACAGGGTGCGCAGGACGCGGCCTTTGCTCCGCATGAGAAGCTGGAACGACGAGTCCATCGTCGCGCCGTTCATCTTCTGCAGCATGCCCGTGAGCTTCCCCAGGTCCGGGTCCTTCTGCGAGGGATCGACCCAGGTCTCGGAGAGCGAACCCGCGGTCGTGGCGCGGTAGCCGCGGGCATGAATGCCGCCGATCGTGCTCTCGCCCAGCTCCGTCAGCGTGGGGGACGCGACCAGGGCCGCGAGGTCCTCCATGCCCATGCGCTGGCGGTTCCGCTTCTGGAACTCCCCCATCTGGGCTATGGTCCCGACCATCACCCGGTTCATGGCGGGGATGACCATGAAGATCGAATCGGTGGCCGCGTCGAGCACCGCGAAGAAGCCCTGGCCCGCGGCACCGGCGGTTTCCACGCGCATCTTCGCGCCCTTCACATAGCTGGTCGTTTCCATGGTCTGCACGAGCGACGGATCGACCCCCTCCAGCTTGGCGGCCACCGCCGCCAGCACCTTGCCCCGATCGGACGTGTCCGCGCCCGCGAGGGCGGCCACGCCCGGGGGCATGACCGTGGTCATGTGCTGCTTCAGCACGCCCTCGAAGGCCTGGGCGAAGGCGACCGCGGGGGCGGTCAGGGCCGTCAGGGCGAGAACGACAGGGATGAGGCGGGACGCCTTCATGGAAGATCTCCGGAGCGGGTAGCCGCGCCGGTCGCTCCGGCGTCGGCAGAGTTGGCAAGATAGTGTCATGGGCGCCCCGCGGGGGAGAGCGAAGTTCGGCTCGTGGAGCGTCGCCGGGAACCGAGCGCGCCGCGGCGGGCGTTGGCAGACGTGACCGGTGCCAGGACGCCGGCAAAACTCGGGAGGACGCATGCGGGCTGGGCTCACCGGGATCGTGCTGACCGTAGCGATGTTGGGGGCGTGCCAGAAGGCGGCGGCGCCGGGCGGCGCGGCCGCGGCCGCGCCGCGCGCCTACGACGTCGCCTACGCACCCACGCCCGCGGGCGAGCTGCCGGCGGCCATCGTGGGCAAGGCGCCGCCTCCCCGCGGCCACGACGTCGCCTACTTCGGCGCCGACCCGGCCACGAAAGGCTATCTCGCCCTGCCGCAGCGCTCGCCCGCCTCGGGTGTCATCCTGGTGCACGAGTGGAACGGGCTGAACGACCGGGTGCGCCAGGTGGCCGACGCGCTGGCGGCCGAGGGCTACATGGTGCTGGCCGCGGACCTCTACTCCGGCAAGACGGGCAGCAACCCGCAGGAGAACATGGCGCTGGTGCGCCAGACGCTGGCGGACAGCGCCAGGATCATCGCCAACCTGGACGCCGCCGCCCGCTTCCTGCGCGCCCGCGCCGGCGCGACCGGCAAGGTCGCGACCATCGGCTGGTGCTTCGGTGGCGGCGTGGCCCTCAGCTACGGCGTGGGCGGCGCGCACCACCAGGGCACCGCCATGTTCTACGGCCGGCTGCTGCAGGACCCGGCGGTGCTCGCCCGCATGCACCACCCGCTCTACGGCAGCTTCGCCGCCCAGGACCAGGGTATACCGCCCGACTCCGTCAACAAGTTCGTGGGCGCGCTGCGCACGGCCGGCATCCGCAACGACGTGCACGTCTACGACGACGTCGGCCACGGCTTCTGGCTCTGGGTGGACCAGGACCCGGGCAAGCGCAGCGCGCCCGCGTTGGATGCCTGGACGCGGCTGAAGAGCTACCTGGGGAGCGTCCTGTGAGGCGCGGCCCGGAAAGCGGCCTCGCGCCTGCCATTTTCCCGCAGGCGTTGACAGGCGGGGCGGTGTTGCGCGAACTTGCAACGTGGCATGGGTTTGGTTACGCCGTTCCCCGCGGCGTCCCGTGCAACGTCAACCCATCGCACGAACACCCGGGCAGACACGGAGCCGTGAAGCGTCAAGCCACCACCCTGGCCTTGCTGATCCTCGCCTGCGTCGCCGCCGCGCCGGCCGCATCGGCGCAGAGCGCGCTGCGTGGCTCGCGGGAGAAGATGCTGCGGCAGCACAGTGTCGCCGAGAGCAGCGACTACCCCTTCCTGGAGACGCCCGCCGACGTCGAGCAGTACGCGGAGCTGGGTGTGCTCGTGCCGGTGGATCCGAGCCGTGACCTGAGACTGGGCAAGGTGTCGTTCGCCGTGACCCGTCCCGTGGTGCGCACCTTCGTGCAGCGCCTGGCCCGGCAGTACCACGAGGCGTGCGGTCAGCCGCTGGTGGTCACCAGCCTGACCCGGCCGGTGACCGAGCAGCCCGAGAACGCGTCGGAGCTGTCGGTGCATCCGGCGGGGATGGCGGTAGACATCCGCAGCGAGCCGCGCCGCGGCTGCCGCCGCTGGCTGGAGCGGACCCTGCTCTCGCTGCAGGACGAGGGCGTGCTCGAGGTCACGAAGGAGCGGCGTCCCGCGCACTACCACATCGCCGTCTTCCCCCAGCAGTACGCGGCGCTGGTCGAGCGGCTGGGAGGCGACGATGCCGCCGGTGCGGCGCCGTTCGTCCCCGGGATCCGGGCAACCCCGTCCGCCCCGTCCGCGACGCGCTTCGCGTCGGCGCGCGACACCGACCGCGAGACCTACCGCGTGCAGCGGGGCGACACGCTGCGGCGCATCGCCTCGCGTCACGGCGTGACCGTGGCGCTGCTCAAGCGGGTGAACGGCCTGCGCTCGTCGCGCATCGCGCCGGGACAGGTGCTGACGATACCCGTTTCGTAACTGCAGGGCGAAGGCTAGGGCTAGGGCTACGGGCTTCTTCGGGGCGCCCGGCGGACTCTTCGGAGTCGCCGGGCGTCTTCGTTTTCGGGCCCGGGTTGTCGGTGCGGAGAAGTCTGTAGACGCGTTGGCGAGAAGTAAGTAGACGCCGGGGCCAGCATAGTCGGCTGGCGGCGGCGGCGCGCTTCGTCGGAGGGCCGTTCGGCCCCGTTGCGAGTGCGCGAAGCTACGTGCGCCGCGGGGCGCCGCCGCCGCGGCCATTACCAGCGCCGCCCCGGCCCGCGGCACTGGTGCTGCTGCTGTTCCTCTCCTCCTCCTCCTCCAGAAGAGCCAGCCGGGCTCGCATTCCTAACCAGCTTTCCCACTCGGCCGTACCGGCGAGCGGCCCGAGAGACGGGCTAGGAATGCTCTTAGGAAAGCTTTAGGAAAGGGATAGGAGAGCAATTCGAGGTATGCTTTTGGGAAAGCTCGCGCAGCGTGCTGCACGCACCGACCTATCTCACGTGGAGGCCAAGAAGGCAACGAACGACATGGAGCGCGCCCCGGCCGGGCACGATCGTCGGCGAGGGCATCCTGCGTCGCCGCCGGGCGATGCGAGGCGAACCGCTGGCGAGGCGGCGGCGCTCCTGCCATCATGCGTGCCGTCACCACGAGCGGGAGGCATGGCATGGAACGGATCGAGACGAAGGGGGCGCCGCCGCCGGCGGGGCACTACTCCCAGGGGATCGTGCACGGGGGACTCGTATACGTAGCCGGGCAGCTGCCGATCGATCCCGCGCTGGGGCGGGAAGGCTCGCTGCCGCCGGGGCCGGTCGGCGAGCAGACCGAGCGCACGCTGCGCAACGTGCAGGCGATCCTGGAGGCGGCGGGCAGCGGACTGGACCGGCTGCTCCAGGTGACCATCTACGTGTCCGCCATGGAGCACTGGGGCGAGGTGAACGAGGCCTACGCCCGGGTGCTGGGGGACCATCGGCCGGCCCGGGCGGTGGTGCCGGTGAAGGAGCTGCACCACGGGTTCGCGCTGGAGATCCAGGCGATCGCGTGCGTCAGGTGAAGGTGAAGGTGAAGGAAAGGGTAATTCCGCGAAATCGAAAAGGGGGGAGAGTGGATCCGCGATATCCCATCGGGCGGGCGGAGATCCTGCCGGAGCTCACTTCGGAGCGGCGGGCGGAGCTGATCGCGCAGGTGGAGGCGGCACCGGCGAAGCTGCGCGAAGCCGTCGCGGGGCTGGACGACCGCCAGCTCGACACGCCCTACCGGGAGGGCGGCTGGACGGTGCGGCAGGTGGTGCACCACGTGCCGGAGTCGCACATGAACGCCTTCATGCGCTTCAAGCTGGCGCTCACGGAGGACGTGCCCACGATCAAGCCCTACGACGAGGCGGCCTGGGCCGAGCTGCCGGACACGGCGCTCCCGGTCGAGCCGTCGCTGCAGCTGCTGGAAGCGCTGCACGTGCGCTGGGTCGCGCTGCTGCGCGGCATGACGCCGGAGCAGTTCGGGCTGGGCTTCGTGCACCCCGAGCACGGCCGCACCCTGACCCTCGACCAGACGCTGCAGATCTACGGCTGGCACGGCCGGCACCATGTGGCGCACGTCACGGGGCTGAGGGAGCGCATGGGCTGGTAGGGGCCGAAGGTCACTGGCGCACCCGTCGTGGAGGTCCGACATGCGTCACTGGAGTCCAAGCCCGCGACTTCGTGCGCGATACCGGCTCGGTTCCCTGAGGCGCGGCCTCACGGCACCCGCAGGCGCAGGCGCAGGCGTCGATGGGTTCGTGCACGTTGACGTGAACGCCTGCGCCTGCGCCTGCGGCCGTTGCGCCCCTCCTCCCGCTCTCCCGCTCTCGAAGTCCGCCCCCCGCTGGCGCGCCGCGCCATGGTCCCGCACATTTGCACCGCCGCCGGGCCCGGGCGCCGGGCGGGCGGGGGGTGACGTCGAGCCAATGGGGGGAGCATGAGCGTGATTCCGCAGAAGGTCCAGGACGCGATCAACGAGCAGATCAAGAACGAGCTATACTCCGCGTACATTTACCTGGCGATGTCCGCGCACTTCGAGAGCGAGTCGCTGACGGGGTTCGCCAGCTGGATGCGGGTGCAGGCGCGGGAGGAAGTGACGCACGGCATGAAGCTGTTCGACTACCTGACCGACCGGGGTGGCACGGTGGCGTTGAAGGCGATCCAGGCCCCGCCGTCGAAGTTCGATTCGCCGCTGGGGATCTTCCAGACGGCGCTGAAGCACGAGCAGGAAGTCACGGCCATGATCCACGGACTGTACGCGCTGGCGGCGCAGGAGCACGACTACCCCACGCAGGTCGCGCTGAACTGGTTCGTGACCGAGCAGGTCGAGGAGGAGAAGACCGCGGCCGAGATCGTCGCCCAGCTGGAGATGGTGGCGGACAACCGCACGGCGCTGCTGCTGCTCGACCGGGAGATGGCGGGGCGCGGCAAGGCGGCGGCAGGCGCGGGGGCCTGACATGCCGCAGCGGATCACGCAGGTGGACGCCTTCACGGACGACGCCTTCAAGGGCAATCCGGCGGCGGTGTGCATGCTGCCCGAGCCCGCGCCCACGGAGTGGATGCAGGCGGTGGCGCTGGAGATGAACCTGTCGGAGACCGCGTTCCTGCACCGGCACGGCGATGCGTTCGACCTGCGCTGGTTCACGCCGGCCGTGGAGGTGGATCTCTGCGGCCACGCCACCCTGGCCAGCGCGCACGTGCTCTGGTCCGAGGGCCACCTGGGGGCGGAGGAGCCGGCCGTCTTCCACACACGCAGCGGGGTGCTGACCTGCGAGCTGGCCGACGACGGCTGGATCCGCATGGACTTCCCCTCGCAGCCGCCGGAGCCGGCCGAGGCGCCGGAGGGGCTGCTGGAGGCGCTGGGCGTGGCGGCGGTCTGGACCGGCCGCAACAAGTCGGACGTGCTGGTGGAGGTGGCGTCCGACGAGCTGGTGCGCTCGCTGCACCCGGACATGCAGCGGCTGGGCAATGCCAACGCGCGCGGCATCATCGTGACGGCGCGGGCGTCGGCGCCGCCCTACGACTTCGTCTCGCGCTTTTTCGCGCCGCGCGTGGGGGTGCCCGAGGACCCCGTCACGGGCTCCGCCCACACCTGCCTCACGCCCTACTGGGCGGCGAAGCTGGGCAAGAACGACATGCTCGCCTACCAGGCCTCGCCTCGCGGAGGCGTGCTGCGGGTAGGCCTGCGCGGCGAGCGCGTGCGGATCGAGGGGCAGGCGGTGACCGTGCTCCAGGGCGAGCTGTTCGCGTGAGCGACGACGGGCTCCCGGTGGAGCCGGGCCCCGTCCCACCGCCGGGGCAGCCGCCGCCAGCGGAGCCGATGCCGCCGGCGACCCCGGCCAGGGAGGAACTCCCCTGGCCCATCGCGGCGGTGCCCGGGCCGACGGGGCCCGCCGTGTTCGAGCCCGAGCCCGAGCCCGAGGCGCCCGGGTCGCCGGCGCCCTCGACGTTCGGGCCCGGCGCGCCCCAGCCCGAGCCCGAGCCTCTGCCCCCGTCCGGCGACCCCGATCACGCCGGGCTGGCGGAGTCGTTCCTCACGGTGTGGCTGCGGCCGCGCGAGACCGTGCGGCGCATCGTCGCCCGGGACCCCCGCTACATGGTGCTGGCCATCGCCGCGCTGGGCGGCATCCCCCAGCTGCTGGCGACGCTGCCGCGCGGCGACCGGGCGCTGCCGCTGGACACGACCCTGCTCGCCGG
>JADGQX010000161.1 GCA_017881445.1 Gemmatimonadota bacterium
CCACCGCCGCGCCCTCGCGCACGGGGTCCACCTGCCCCGGCGCCGCCGCCGCCGCGGCCGCGGGCGCAGGAACACCGGCGGCGCTCAGCGTCGCCCGCAGGTCGCGCCGGGAGCCGCTCATCCGTAGCGCTCCAGGAAGCGCATCAGCGCCGCCTCCTCGGGATAGTACTGCACCGGCTCCTCGGCCGGCACCGGGCGCGTGGTGTGGCGCATGAGTGCATCGATGGTGCGACCCTTTCGCTGGTACTCCTCCAGCACCGCCGGATGGATGTAGGCCGCCCGGCAGATCGCCGGCGTGTTGCCCAGGTCCAGCGCCACCAGCTGGCAGCAGAGCTGCACGTTCCGCTTCGCCTCTGTGCCTGTCGGCGCGGGGCCGAGATCCGCCAGGATCGTCGCCGCCCGCACCGTCCCGCCGAACGTGCGCAGGTCCTTGGAGGTGAAGCGCGCCCCCAGGATCTCGTCGAGGTAGCGGTTGACCGCTTTCGCCGTCACCTCGCGCAGCTCGCCGTCCACGTCGCGGTACTGGAAGAGCCGCTCCCCCGGCAGCCGCATCAGCTCCTGGATGATCTCCACCAGCGGCGTTTCCGCCACGAACTGACGCTGGTCCTTGCTGAGCTTCCCCACGTACGTGAAGACCAGGTTCTGCCCCTCGATCCGCACGTGCCGCTTGCCCAGCGTGCAGATGCCGAACGTCTTGTTCGCCACCGCGTAGCGCTCGCTGCCCGCCCGGAAGTACGCCCGCGCAATCAGCCGAACCACCGTCGCCAGCACCCTTTCCCGCCCCAGCCCCTCCTGCCTGAGATGCGCGTTCGTCGCTTCCCGCAGCCGCGGCAGGATGCGCGCGACCTGCGGCACCTTCCGCCATTTCCGCCGGTCCCGCCCCGCCACGTGCTCGGCACTGTAGATGTATTGCTTGCGACCGGCCTGGTCCACGCCCCACGCCTGCACCTTCCGACCCGAGGAGGGCGCGATGTGCACGTCCGTCCAGGCCGGCGGGATCGCCAGCGCCGCGATCCGCTGCAGCGCCCGCTCCGATGCCAGCGGCTTCCCGTTCACCTTCAGGCAACGGAAGCCCGCCTCCTTTCCCCCGACCCGGCGCCACCAGCCGCTCTCTCGCTCTTTTGCCATAGGGCCGGCGCACGGTTCACGCTTCGTGCCAGACGGCGACAGCGCTGGCCAAATCCGGGCGCGGAATCGCGGGCCTTTCCCGCTTTCCTGAAGAGGGGGGGCAACATCGATGGCAGGGTTTGGGCGCGGAATCGCTGGCTTTTCCCGCATCTGCGAAGAGGGGGCGCAACATCAAGACGGTGGCCCGGCGATCCTTCCGGCTCGGGAGTCCGGCAACCGCCATCGCGCGGAGGCGCGCCGGGCCGCCCCGCCTGATGTTGCGCCCCCTCTGCCGCGGCGCGCCCGGGCCAGGGTGAAGGTGCACCCGGGTCTCGTCATCGATGTTGCCCCCACTCGGCCGGGTGGTCCGGCGAGTCTTCGCCTCGCCGTATCGCGGCGCGGCTCGCGCGCCAAAGCGCTGCGGCGCGGCCCCGCCGGCATAACAGCCCCTGCGCGTGCACGTGAGCGACCGATCGGAAGTGCGCGGCAATCCCTGGCGCGATGGCGCCTGCCGGACTCCAGCACCTGAGGGAAGGCCGGGCCGCCCCGCCTGATGTTGCGCCCCCTCTGCCGCGGCGCGCCTGAAGGAGGGTGAAGGTGCGCCTGCCCCTCGCCATCGATGTTGCGCCCCCTCCGCCACGGTGCGCCCGGGCCAGGGTGAAGGTGCGCCCGGGCCCGTCCACCGGCAAAAAACCCTCCGCCGTTGTGCAGAAAACCCCGACTTCCGCAGCTACCCGCCGCCGTCATATTAAGGCACATCATTGTCCTTTGGCGGAGCTCTGTCATGCCCCGGAACAACAACGCTGCCCCCAAGCGCCGCGGCCGCGTGCCCGCGTTCATCTGGGTCCTGCTCGGTGTCCTCGTCCTGGCCATAGGCTACCGCCTCGTCCGCCCCGGCACCGCCGAGGCCAGGCACCCCACACCCCGACCCGGAATCACCGCGGCCAGGGTGCAGTCCCCGGCCCTGTGGTCGAGCACGCCCGACATCGCCGAGGTCTACGCCATGGCCGCCCAGATCCCCGAGGTCATCGATGGCATCTACTGCTACTGCGACTGCCATCACAACTTCGGCCACTACTCCCTCCTCGAGTGCTTCGAGAGCGACCACGGCGGCAACTGCGACGTCTGCATGAACGAGGTCCGCATCGCCTACCGCATGCACAAGGAAGGCAAGACCCTCGAGCAGATCCGCGCCCAGATCGACGCGACGTACGGCAAGGGCGGGTGAGGGCGAAGGGACAGGGGTGAAGGGGCGAGATCAGGGGAAGGGCAAGCAGGAGCAGGAGGTTAAGGGGGCCGTTCCCTCCTGCTCCTGCTTCTGCTCCTGCTTCCCCTGATCTCGACGCTTCGTCCCGCGCCGAACGGCCGAGCGGCAGAACGGGAGAGTGGGAGCAACCTGGACCCCGGGCGTCTGCGAACGGCCGGGGGGCGCGGTCCCTGCCCATTCCGACAGTCGATGCTCGATGCTCCGCCGCTCGGCTTGACCGTCGCCGTTGCGGTGCATATCTTAATAGGGTAGGGGGGTACAGATTATGGGCGCAACCGCGTGCCAGGAATGGGCCGATGGACACGAGCGGGGACGGCAACGGCAGCGAGCAGGACCGTGAACCCCCGCCCCCGCCCCCGCGCGTGCCGCTGCCGGTGCTGACGGGGCCGGGCGGCCAGGCGGCGGGGGTGGACCCGGTGCTGCGGGACGCGGCGCTGAAGCGGTTGAGGCGGATCGAGGGGCAGATCCGGGGACTGCAGCGCATGGTGGAGGAGGAGCGCTACTGCGCAGACATCCTGATGCAGATCGCGTCGGCGCACGAGGCGCTGCGGGGAGTGGGGAAGTTGTTGATGCGCAATCACCTTGAACACTGCGTCACGGATGCGCTGCGCTCGGGGGACCGGCTGGAGGCGGAGCGTGCCTACGCCGAGGTGCTGGACCTGATGTACAAGCATGCGCGCTGATGGAGGCAAGGGCAGCATGAGCGAGGTGGTGGAGGAGACGCGGTCGGCGGCGGAGCCGGAGGCCGCGGCGACGTCGTCGCCCGGGCCGGTGGCGGCCGGGGGGGGGGCGCCGGCGCCGGGGGCGGTCCGCCTGACCTTCCCGGTGGTGGGGATGAGCTGTGCGGCCTGCGCGACGCGCATCCAGCGCAAGCTGGGGAAGTCGGAGGGCGTCGAGGACGCGGTCGTGAACTACGGCACCGAGCAGGCGACGGTGGTGTTCGACCCGGCGCGGACGGACGCGGCGCAGCTGGTGGAGGCGATTCGCGATGCCGGCTACGACGCGCGCCTGGAGGAGCTGTCGCTGCGCATCGAGGGGCTGGAATACGCGGCGACGGCGGAGCCGATCGAGCGCGAGCTGCGCCGGGTGGCCGGCGTCGTCCGGGTACAGGCGAGCCTGGCGACGGACGAGGCGCGGGTGTGGTACCTGCCGGACGCGACCGAGCCCGGCGCCCTGGAGGCGGCGGTGCGGCGCTCGGGCTACCGGCTGGCGGAGCCGGTGGCGGCGGGCGACCCGGTGGAGCGGGAGCGGCTGGCGCGGGAGCGGGAGTACGGCCGGCTGCGGCGCAAGCTGGTGGTGGCGGCGCTGGTGGCGGCTTTCGCCATGCTGGCGTCTATGCCGCTCATGATGCACCCGCACGCCACGGGCGGGGCGGAGCTGTTCGACCGGGTGATGATGCCGCTCTCGCGGGCGCTGTCATCGGCGCTGCCCTGGCTGTACCGGGCGGACCCCTCGCTGCTGCGCTGGCTGCTGCTGCTGCTGACGACGCCGGTGGTCGGCTGGGCGGGGCGCCAGTTCTACCGCGGGGCCTGGAGCGGCTTCCTGCACCGGACCGCGGACATGAACACGCTGATCGCCGTGGGTACCGGGGCCGCCTACCTGTACTCGCTGGTCGCGACCGTGGCGCCCGGGCTGTTCACGCGCGCGGGGCTGCCGCCGGACGTGTACTACGAGGCGGTGTCCATGATCATCGCCCTGATCCTGCTGGGGAAGCTGATGGAGGCGCGGGCGAAGGGGCGGACCTCGGACGCGATCCGCCGTCTGGCCCGGCTGCAACCGAAAACGGCGCGGGTGCTGCGCGATGGTGTGGAGGCGGAGCTGCCGGCGGAGGAGCTGCGCGCGGGCGACGTCGTGCTGGTGCGTCCGGGCGACCGCATCCCCGTGGACGGCCGAGTGCTCGAGGGGCGCAGCGCCGTGGACGAGAGCCTGCTCACGGGCGAGTCGCTGCCGGTGGAGAAGTCGCCGGGCGACGAGGTCGTGGGCGGGACGCTGAACGGCGCCGGAGCCTTGCGCTTCCAGGCGACGAAGGTCGGCCGCGACACCGCCCTGGCCCAGATCGTCCGGCTGGTGCAGGAGGCGCAGGCCTCCCGGGCCCCGATCCAGCGACTGGCGGATCGCATCGCGGGCGTCTTCACGCCCGTGGTCATCTCCATCGCCATCCTGGCCTTCGTGCTCTGGTTCGACCTCGGCCCGCACCCGGCCTTTGTCTTCGCGCTGGTCTCGTTCGTCACCGTGCTGATCATCGCCTGCCCCTGCGCCATGGGGCTGGCCACTCCCACGGCGGTCATGGTGGGCACGGGCGCGGGCGCGGAGCGCGGCATCCTGATCCGGGGCGGCGCCGCGCTGGAGACCGCGCACCAGGTGCGCACCGTGCTGCTGGACAAGACGGGCACCATCACGCAGGGCAAGCCGGAGGTGGTGGAAATCGTGTTGGCGGGGGACTGCACGGCTGAGGGGGCGATGGGGGGATGGGGGGATACTGTCGACGATCGCGGGCGTCCCGACGCGGCCGGCTTCCCCCCATCTCCCCATCCCCCCATCGCCGTTTCCGCGCCTGTGGAGGCCGAGTTGGCGCTTCTGCGCCTGGTCGCCAGCCTGGAGCGCTCGTCCGAGCACCCGCTGGGCGCGGCCATCGTGCGGGCGGCGGAGGAGCGGGGGGTGGTGCTGGAAAGGGCGCGGGAGTTCATGTCCTACGGCGGGCGCGGCGCCGAGGCGGAGGTGGACGGCCGGGCGGTGCTGGCCGGGAACCGCGCGCTCATGGACGAGCGGGGCGTGGACGTGGCGCCGCTGGTGCAGGCCGCGGAGCGCATGGCGGCGGCGGGCCGGACTCCTGTCTACGTGGCCGTGGACGGTGCCGCGCAGGGCGTGCTGGCCATTGCCGACCCGGTGAAGCCGGGCAGCGCCGCCGCCGTGCGGGCGCTGCGGGCGCTGGGGCTGGACGTGGTCATGCTGACCGGCGACACGGAACGGACGGCCCTGGCCATCGCGCGGGAGGTGGGAATCGAGCGCGTGCTGGCCGGAGTGCGCCCCGCGGGCAAGGTGGAGGAGGTGAAGCGGCTGCAGGCCGCGGGCGCGGGTCCCATCGCCATGGTGGGCGACGGGGTCAACGATGCGCCGGCGCTGGCGCAGGCCGACCTGGGCATCGCCATCGGCACCGGTACGGACGTGGCGCTGGAGGCGTCGGACATCACGTTGGTCGGGGGCGACCTGAACGGCGTGGCCATCGCCATGCGGCTCTCGCGGCGCACCATGGGCGTGATCCGGCAGAACCTCTTCTGGGCCTTCTTCTACAACCTGCTCGGCATCCCCATCGCCGCGGGCGTGCTCTACCCCGCCTTCGGCATCCTGCTGTCGCCGGTGCTGGCCAGCGCCGCCATGGCGTTCAGCTCGGTCACCGTGGTGACGAATTCCCTGCGGCTCAGAACTGCGAAGGGCTAGGGCGAGGGCGATGGCCAGGGCGAGAGACCGGAAGGAATGAGAGGGCTGAGGGTTTGAACACAAGGAGATGTCTGCTGCGGCCGGTGGCGGGTGGGATAGCGGGTAGCCCTCCGTGCCCTCCGTGTGCTCCGTGGTGAACAAGCCGTTTGGAGGCGACTCATGGGTCTGGCGCGGGTGGTGGTAACGGTGGCGGGAATCCTGGCCATCGTGTGGGTGAACTGGTACTTCGGGGTGGGACGAAAGGACTGACGAACATGGCTAGAATGACGCTGAAGGTCGGTGGCATGACCTGCGGGCATTGCGTGATGTCGGTTTCGAACGCGCTCCAGGGCGTGCGGGGCGTACAGAATGCGAAGGTGGACCTGCAGGCGGGCAGGGCGGTGGTGACGTACGACTCCGCGCAGGCCGGCCCGCACGAGCTGGTGCGTGCTGTGGTCGACGAGGGCTACACCGCGGAGCAGGCGATGTGACGCCGGAGTGGCGGGCGCGCCCGCGCCCGCCCTCTCAGCCGCAGAGCTCCGCCGGATAGCCGAGCCGGCGCACCAGGTCGAGGAGGTGCTCCAGCGAGGCCTCGTCGTCCTCGTACTCGATCTCGGCGCAGGCCCCCGCGCGGTTCGCGATCGCGCCCAGCACGCCCGGCTCCTGCCGCAGCGCGGTCTCGATGCGGTCCTCGTCGGCCCGCCCGCTCATGCCCTGGATGCGAAGTTTGAGAGTGGCCATTCACACGTGCACGACGATGTGGTCGAATCTCGGGCGCCGCGCGGGCACCAGCCGCTCCACCACGCTGGCGCGGCGGTGCAGCCGCCGAATCTCCTCGCCCTCGCGCTCCTCCTCGTGCTCCAGCAGCAGTCCGAGCAGGGCCGCGGCGCCGAACCCCAGGGGAGTCACCACGGCGACCAGCCGCCGCACCCTTTCCGCAGGCGCCAGTGCAGCGGTGCCTGAGCCGTTTTCCAGCCGCAGGGCATTGTACGCTGCACCCGCGACGCCGGCCATGGCCACTCCCGCCGCCACGCCGTCCAGGATGCGGGTGGCGAGGCGGGCGGGCGGCGCGGAAGTGAAGGCGCGCGTCCCATGGGCGGCGGCGGCCAGGGGCGCGGCGGCCAGCGACGCCAGGCGCAGCGCGTCCAGCCGCCCCGAGCGGGCGGCGTCCCCTGCGCCGCGGTGCCGGATGGCGGCCTCCGCGCCGGCGGCCAGGAAGAGCGCGGCCGTCATCCATTGGAGCGCGGGGAAGGTGGGCGCGTCCTCGTCGGCCGGCGGCGCGGACAGGGCCGCCCGAGCGCGCCCCGTCGCATCGCGCGCCAGGCGCGACAACTTGCGGTGAATACCGGACATCGGTTCGTCGCTCCCGCCGGACCCGGGCCGCCGCGGCGCCGATCCGGCTCAGTGAGGTCCCAGGTAGATGTAGCCGTCGACCACGTCGCCCAACAGGTAGTTCGCGGGCTCGATGATGAGGCGAAGGCCGGGCGATGTCGCGCTGACGATCGGCTGGCGCAGGAATCGGAAAGGGTCACCCACGGTCAGGCCGAAGGGGGCGGCGACCTTGGCGCCGTCCCGGAAGACCGCGTAGGCCAGCGTGCCGCCATAGCCGGTGAAGACGCCCTGGCGCACCCCCTCCGGCGGTCCATCCTGGATCACGGAGTAGACGTCGCCGGGGTGCGCGCCGTCGAGCACCGCCGCGAGCCAGCGCGCGTTCATGGGCGCGCCCCCGCCGGCACTGAGCGCGCCGTAGCCCGACTTGAGCGCCTGGTAGCCGCCCACGAAGGCGAGGACGCGCGCCCCGGGGTTGCGGGCGAAGACCCCGTCCTCGATGCGCCGCGCCATCTCCGGGCCGAGGCGCGCGAACCGCTCCGCCTCCGTCCCGGGCGCCAGCGCCCGCACGGGTGGCCAGCCCGGCACGCCGCCGGCCAGGATGCCGATGGCGCGGTCGGCGCCCAGCCGCTGGTTCAGCTGCCAGACCCTGCGGTAGATGCCGAGGTAGTCGTCGGCGTTGGCGGCGGGCACGGCGCCGGGTCGCGAGAGCAGGATGCCCGCATCTTCCTGCGGGGCTTCGAGGTAGGCATCGATGGCGGGCTGCAGGGCGGAGTCCACGTCCAGCACCAGCACGTCCAGCCCCGGGCCCAGCGCCATGCTGTCCACGGCCGCGGCCGCCACGCGCTTGGCCGCGCCCGAGCCGGGGACGTCCCCCAGCACCACGATGCGGTGGGTGCGCGCCCCGGCGACGATCAGCTGCGCGGGGGGGAGGGCGGTGCGCTGCGCGTAGCCGACGAGAGCGGCCGCGTCCCCGCCCCCGCCGGCGCGGCTCAGCAGCGTGCCCGCCAGGGCAATGCCGAGCAGGGCCAGGATGGAAACGGCCGCCGTCGCGTTCAGCCACGCGGGACGGCGCGGGCGCAATAGCTGACGTCGCCGGAAGCGCCTGGTCAGCGTTGAACCGGGAAAGACCTCGTGGCTCCTCACGCCGGGCTAGCGAATGCAACCCTCGCGC
This sequence comes from Gemmatimonadota bacterium, assembly GCA_017881445.1. Classification (GTDB taxonomy): domain Bacteria; phylum Gemmatimonadota; class Gemmatimonadetes; order Longimicrobiales; family RSA9; genus JADGQX01. The sequence goes on from JADGQX010000161.1 coordinate 8,295, forward strand.
CGCGGCGGGGCGGCGCCGCCGGGCCGAAGTGGGGGCGCGCCCCGGGCGCCCGATTACTTGCGCCGGGTCCAGACCACCAGGACGCCGCAGGACGCGTTGTTCACGTTGAATTGCGGCGGCACGGTCGCCGGACCCTTGTAAAGCTCGAGCCCCTGAATGTCGTTGGGCAACAGGACATCGTCCAGGGGGAGGTCGCGCACCCGCAGCGGGCTCTGGCCGCCGATGTTGGTGGTCACCCCGTCCAGGATCAGCGTCGGCTGGCACTGGGAGGTGGAGCGCATCGTCGTGGTCCAGCCGCGGCGGCCACCCACGCCCGTCGGCTGGATGGCCATCCCCGTGGTGGTCCTCATGAGGTCCGAGAAGTCCTCGGGCGCCCGGCGCATGATGTCCTCGCGCGTCATGTACACGCCCTGGCCGCCCTTCTTCCGCTCGTAGAACCCCGTCTCCGTCAGGTACCGGTTGGGCGGGTGCGAGCGCGCCGTGACCGTCAGCGGCTGCAGCGGCACCGCGTCCGCCGCCAGCTCCAGCGACACCTCCACCATCTCCCCGTAGGTGACGTCCACCGGGCCGACGGTCGTCAGCTTGTAGCCCAGTGCCTGCAGCCTCAGGCCGTACTTGCCGGCGTCCTCCGGCTCCACCGTGAACGTGCCCGCCGAGTCGGTGAGCACGTGCTCGAGGTCCTTGTTGCGGTGGCTCAGCAGCCAGACGGAGGCGGCCACGACCGGGCGGCCGGTCGTCTGGTCGCGGACGGTCCCGCGGATCGCCTGACCGCTCGCGAGTGCGGGCGAGAGAGTCAGGGCCGCGGTGGAGAGCACGACGCAGAGCACGCGCAAGGGGGTACCGCCGCTGGAGGGGTTCCCATCGAGTGTCGAGCAAAGCGCGACGCGGCGCAAGGCCTTTGGTGCGTCCGACCCGGGGGAATGGCCCCCGCCCGCGCTTGCCGCGACGTACGGTAAGGCCTTACATTGGACCACTCGCATTCCCCGACACAGGAGGCAAGATGGACGACGGTGTGGCCAGGGATGCCAAGCGGCTGCTCCTGCGCTACGGGGCGCCCATTGCGGTGGTGGAGGAGCTGAGCGACGATGACCGGATCAGCTACGCCCGTTCGCTGATACGCAATGCCCCGATGGAGCGGCAGACCAAGCTGAAGCAGATGCTCCGCGAAGGCCGGGACGGCTGATCCGCCGCACGACGGCCGGTAGCCGCCGGCGGGCCCGTGACGGAGCGGGTCCGCTTTTTGTTTGGCCGATTCCCGGGTTACCCGTGCCCTGACCCGGTTTCCTTCACCTCCAGCTCCACCACCCGCAGCGCGTCCAGCACCAGCTGGACCGGCGCCAGCGTGCGCTCGCCCCAGGGCCTGGGGGCGAGGGCGGCGGCGACGCCATCGACCCGCGCGGCCAGGAAGGTCCCGGTCAGCGCCGGCTCCAGCACCAGCCGCAGCGGTACGCCTCCGCTGGTCTGCTCCACCTCGAAGCGGGCGAGGCCCCCCAGCCGCTGGTAGCGGAGCACCACCTCGGCATCGGCGACGCGGATGCCGCGCACCTCCAGGCGGTCCCACTCCGCCGGGATCTGCGGCCGCAGGCGCAACCTCGAGCGCGGCGCATCCGCCTCGATGCCCAGCAGGCCGCAGGCGACGCCGCCGACGACGGCCGCCGTGGCCGCCGCGTCGTCGGGCCCGTCGGCTCCCTGCCAGAGCGCCCGCGCGGGCAGGAGCCCGCCCAGTGCGCTCCTGCGCCAGCGCTCGAAGGCGGGCGCACTGGCACCGTCCACCCAGTCGCTCCAGCCGCCGGCCTCCGCCAGCGCGCGGGTGGCGGCGTCCGCGCGGCAGAGGCGGGAGGCGGCGTCGCGGAAGGCGGCCGCGTCCGCGGCCCGGCCCAGGC
>JADGQX010000162.1 GCA_017881445.1 Gemmatimonadota bacterium
GATCCGTGCCGAGCCCGGCGCCGTCGGTCGTCCGTGGTGGTGGCCCGACGCCCTCCGCGTGCTCGGCGCCTCTGCGTGATGAGGTTTGTTTCCTAGGAGATGAGCGTGGGGACGCCCGTGGCGCTGCGGGCCGGGCGGCCTACCGCGCTGCGGGCCCGGCAGCGGTGGTGGGCAGGTGGTCGAAGTCGGGCATCCAGGCGACGAGGGCGCCATCGGGCTGCGTCCTGTGGTAGCCGGCGACGAGCTGGGTGGCGTAGTAGTCGAGGTAGAAGTCGAAGGGGTCGGCCGGGTTCTGGTCGATGGCCTCGAGGGAGGCGTGCACCATGTAGAGCTTGCCGAAGCGGAGCGAGCCGCCGTGGAAGAGGACGTAGTTGGGCGCGGCGACCGGGGGCGCGATCGGGCGGGCGCCCTCGGCGTTGACGGAGCCGAAGTCCTGCACGAGCTGGCCGTCCTGGATGCGGATGGCGGTGAGCCGGCCTTCGATGCGGGGCGGCGGCAGGATGCGGACGGGGTCGAGGAGCAGGTCGTTGCCCTTCACGCTCACGCCGGTCGCGCCGCTGAGGTCCATCATCTTCTCGAGGGTGAGGTGCAGGGCGTTGAGCAGCCCGAGGCCGGGAATGGTGGCGATCTTCATGCTCGTCGGATGGAGCCGGACGAGTCCCTCGGGGGTGATGGAGACGGTCGCCTGCATGTCGAACGGGATGTCCACGCCCTTGTGCAGGATGCCCGTCTGGCGGATGCCGCTGCCGTCGGCGGTGACGACCAGCCCGCGCAGCGGCGACCCCTTGTAGCCGAAGACGTAGCGGTTCAGGAGATCGGAGAGGTCCGACGTCGTCAGCGCGATCTCGGCGTAAGCGATGCGGAAGAGGAGCCGCTTCTTGTCGTCGAGCACGATCAGGTGGTGCCCCTCGAGATCGTGGACGGTGCCGCGCAGGTGGTGGACGCGCAGGTGGATGCTGTCGTCGATGTGCATGTTGACGTTGTGCATCTCCACCTGCGTGAGCGTGTCCACGGCGTCGGGCAGGCCTTCCGGCACGGGGTAGACCAGGGCGGCGGGGAGCGGCGCCGAGTGGCCGGGCGGTGTGACCGGGATGCGGACGCAGGACACGCCCGAGCAGAGCGCGAGCACCGCCACCCGGGGGAGCAGCTTGCGCGAGGACGCCCCGGTCATGGCCGCGCCTCGGGCGCGGCCGGCCGCCCGGACAGGGAGCTGGGCGCGTCCAGGTGCGCGCCGTCGTCCACGCCCACGCCCAGGCGGTCCACCAGCTCGCCGCCGAGCCAGGCCGTGGCCAGGGCCAGCCCACCCCCGGCCACGGACAGGACGATGGCCGCCGCGCCCGGCTCGGTGGGCGCGTCCCGCCGCAGCAGCCAGCTGGCCGCGAACAGCACCAGCACGAGCGCGTTGCCCAGACCGTGCCAGAGCCCGACCCGGTACGCCCGCGTCGCCTGCGGCAGCGCCAGCCAGTCCACTAGCCCGAACACCGCGGCCGCCACCCCGCCGATCACGCCCGCCGCGATCATGTAGAACGACGCCGTGGCCCAGCCTTCACCTCTCCAGACCACGTACGCCAGGTCGAACACCACCGCCGTGGCCAGCAGCCCCAGCGGAAAGGCGATGAGCATCTGGTGCAGCGAGTGTCCCATCATTTTGGCCCGTGCTTCCATCCGTTCGCCTCCCTGGAAGGGACACCGTATCCACGCAATTTGAAGACCTATCTGCGGATAGTGGGTTCCGGCGCGGGCGGGCGCGGGTGCAGCGCACTCGCCCCGGCGGTTGGTGGCGTCCGCCGGGCTCGAGTCTCACCACGGAGAGCACGGAGTACACAAAACGGGAGCCCGCCCCCCGGGGGTGCGTCGGTTCCGCCGGGGTCCTCCGTGCCCTCCGTGTCCTCGGTGGTGAAATGGACGTTGTCGGAGGCCGGGCCGGATGCCGGCTTCTCCCCTTGCCAGCGCGGGCCGGGAGCCGCCTCTTTGCCGCATGCGACCCCTCCTGCGGACGGTCCTGTCGTTCCTGCTTGTGGCCGCGGTGGCGATGGCCCTCGCCCTGGCGCTGGACGGCTGGGCCTACGCCCACGTCTACGACGCCGGCGTCTACGACCACGACCTGGGCCGGATGCTGCGCGTTATGGGCTTCCTCCCACTCTGGATCCTGGCGGCGGCGGCGCTGGCGCTGAGCGACGCCGGCGTCCCGGCAGGCGGGGCGGAGCCTCCGGCGGCCCCGTCGGGCGACGCTGCTCGGAGCGTCCCGGCGCGCCGCTGGTTCTCCCGGGCGCTGCCGCTGGTGCTGGCCCCGGCATTGAGCGGCGGAGTGGGCGAGCTGCTCAAGCTGGTGATCCGGCGGGAGCGGCCCTGGGCTCACGCCGGCGCGTGGGTGTTCCGCCCCTGGTCCGACCATCCCTTCTCCAGTGCCGGGCTGTCCACGCCCAGCAGTCATGCCCTGGTGGCGTTCGGCGCCGCCTTCGCCCTGGCGCGGCTCTTCCCGCGGGGCTGGCCGGTCTGGTACCTGCTGGCGATCGGCTGCGCCCTCACCCGCGTCGCCGCCCGCGCCCACTTCCTGAGCGACGTCACCCTGGGCGCCCTCGTCGCCTGGGCGGTCACGGCCGCCCTCTGGCACTGGCTCGCGCCCCGCCGCGCCGCGAGCTGAGCGGCGAAACTACAACAACAACAGCATTTTCTCGCGAAGAGCGCGAAGAGCGCGAAGAGCGCAAAGGGCGCACAGGGTGCCGGGCGGGGCAGGTCGATCGGGACGCCCGCGCGCGCCGGGTCCGGCCGGGATCCGTCCTGTTGTTTCAACGACAACAACAACGACAACCACGAGGGAGCCAGCCGGCGGCGGTACGCCGGAATGCCGCGGCCCCGCTTCGCGCCCTTTGCGCCCTTAGCGAGAGATCGCTGTTGCAGTTGACGTTGGCTGCCCGGCGGGAACCGCGCGGCAGGGCTCCTGCGTTCGCCGAACGGAGACGCGCCCGGGCGGCGCGGCGGCAACGCGGAGGAGACGGCATGGAGCTGGGCGGCATTCACCACCTGACGGCGATATCGGCGCGGATCCGGGAGAACCACCGCTTCTACACGCAGACGCTGGGCATGCGGCTGGTGAAGCGGTCGGTGAACCAGGACGACGTCAGCGCCTACCACCTGTTCTACGCCGATGCCCGGGGCACGCCCGGCACGGACCTGACCTTCTTCGACTTCGCCATGCGGCCCGAGCGCCGCGGCACGCATTCGATCGCCCGGACATCCCTGCGCGTGGCCGGACCGGCCGCGCTCGAGTGGTGGGCCGGTCACCTGCGGGAGAACGGCGTCGCCGTGGGCGACGTCGCCCTTCGGGATTCGCGCTTGACCCTCGACCTCGAGGACCCCGAGGGGCAGCGGCTCTCGCTGGTGGACGACGGTGGCGCGGGCGAGGCCCACCCCTGGGAGCGGAGTCCCGTGCCGGCCGGGCACCAGGTACGCGGCCTCGGCCCCATCCACCTGAGCGTTCCGGTCCTCGCCCCCACCGACGCCGTGCTGCAGCGTGCGCTCGGCATGCGCCCCGTCCGCGACTATCCCCACCCGGAGCATGCCGCGCACACGGTTCACGTCTACGAGATGGGCCCCGGCGGTCCCGCCGCGGAGCTGCACATGGCCGTGCAGCCGGAGCTGCCCGTCGCCGGCCAGGGCGCCGGCGGTGTGCACCACGTCGCCTTCCGCACGCCCACCTTCGAGGAGTACGAGCAGTGGATCGAGCGCATCGCGTCGCTCGGCATCCCCAACAGCGGCCCCGTGGACCGCTTCTGGTTCCGCAGCCTCTACCTGCGGGAGCCCAACGGCATCCTCTTCGAGATCGCCACCGACGGCCCCGGCTTCGCCGTGGACGAGGACCCCGCGACCCTGGGCGAGAAGGTCGTGCTGCCCCCGTTCCTGGAAGCCCGCCGCGCCCAGATCCTGGCGAACCTCAAGCCCATCGACTGAGAACGGCAACTGCAACGGCAACAGCATCTCACACAGAGCCGCGGAGCCGCAGAGGAATCCCGGCGGGCACCGGCACCGGCGAACCCCGCGGGGTCGGCGTGGCACGGTGCCGTGACTTGTTTTGTTAACAACCCGGCCGGGCCCGGTTCCGGACCAATTCCCGGGGGCCCGGCCGGGCCGGGTGTAGTGCATTTGTAGTTGAAAACCTGGACGGGCACGGTTCCGGGCGTACCCCGCGTGCCTGGCGGGGCCGGGTGCCGTTGTCCGTTGAACGAAAAGAACGTGGTCTCGGACGCCCGGTCGGATGCGGCTGGCGTCGATGCCCTCTGCGGCTCTGCGGCTCTGTGTGAGCTGCAGTTGATGTTGCGTCGGGCGCCCGCAGTCCTGCGCGTGAGCTGGTGTTGCTGTTGAAGTACCGTGGCGCCAACGGTTTACGAAAAGGCCCCGATTGCGTTAGATTTACAGCCGGGGAATCCAAACCGGACAACTGGGACGGAGCGCCGCTACTCTCGGGCGCTCGACGCCTCGACGCATTGTGAGGTTGCATGCGCCTTCAGCTGTACCTGCTCGCGACGGGCGGGCTCGCCCTTTCCGCGTTCGCCGTGCTGCCGCCCGGCGCGAGCGGGCAGGACGCCGTGTCGTCGATGGAAGCACTGTCGGTGGTGCCGGAGCCGGCGTCGGAGCCGGCGCCGGTCGTGGCGGGGGTGGACGCGACCGCGGCCGCGCGGGATCTGCGCGTGGCATCGGCGCTGGAGGCGCTGTCGTCGCAGGTGGAGCGGACGAGCGACCCGGATGCGCTGCGGGACGCATTCCAGGCCTACTACGCGTTCCGGGCGGCGCGGCCGGAGCGGGTGCGGAAGCCGTACCTCTACTTCGTGGACTACGGTCTCGACGGCCGCACGCCGCGCGGGTACGTCTTCGATATGGAGTCTCTGTCCGTGGTGGACGGGCCCTTCACGGTGGCGCACGGCCGGGGCTCGGGTCCTCGCGACGGCGTGCCGACGCGGTTCTCGAACCAGTCGGGGAGCGCGACGTCGTCGCTCGGGCTGTTCGTGGCGGCGGAGCGCTACGACTTCACCGGGACGGCCGGGGACCGGCACTACGCCTCGCCGGGGATGCGGCTGGACGGGGTCTCGGGCGAGTTCAACAGCGCGGCGCGGGCGCGGGGCGTGGTGACGCACGGTGCCCCCTATGTGACGGCTTGGGGCTCGGGCCGCAGCGAGGGTTGCCCGGCCATGGAGCCGGCGCGGGCGCGGCGGCTGATTCCCCTCCTGTCGGATGGCTCGCTGGTCTTCCTCTTCTCGCCCCGCGACACGACCTGGCTGCACGGGGACCCCTGGGTGAACGGACGATGAGCACGGTGCGCGGTGTGAGGGCGGACCTGGTCTGCGTGGACGTGGATGGGACGCTGGTCGGGTCCGAGGGCACGGTGCGGCCGGATGTGTGGGCGGCGGCGGAGCGGGTGCGGGCGCGGGGGGTGCGCCTGGCGCTCTGCTCGGGACGGCCGGGCTTCGCCCTGGCGCTGGAATTCGCCCGGCGGCTGGATGCCACCGGCTGGCACATCTTCCAGAACGGCGCCAGCATCCTGAACCTGGCCACGGGCGAGTCCCGCTCCCGCACCCTGTCCCCGGCGACGGTACGGTGGCTGGTGGCGCGGGGGCGCGAGACGGGGCGGGTCCTGGAGGTTTACACGGACCGTGACTACGCCGGGGTGGGCACGGGCGAGCGCTCGCGCCAGCACGCCGCGCTGCTGGGGGTGCCCTTCCACCCGCGGGACCCGCTCACCCTGGACAGCCCCGTGGTGCGGGCTCAGTGGCTGGTGGCGCCGCACGAGGTGGAGCCCATCCTGGCCGAGGCCCACGGCGACCTGACCCTCTCCGCCTCCAGCTCCCCCGTCATGCCCGATACCGTCTTCATCAACATGACGCCGCCCGGCGCGGACAAGGCCAGCGCGGTGCGGGCCGTGGCCGCGGCCTACGGCGTGCCGCTGGAGCGGGTCATGTTCGTGGGCGACGGCGGCAACGACATCGGCGCCATGCGCGCCGTGGGCGTGTCCGTGGCCATGGCCAACGCGGAGCCGTCGGTGCTGGCCGTTGCGGGACTGGTCGTCGGGGACGTGGACGACGGCGGGCTGATCGAGGCGTTCGAGCTGGCGCTGGGCACGCGCGAGTAGGTGCACGCGGCGACGTCAACGGCGGCTCACGCAGAGCCGCCGAGAACGCAGAGGACATCCCGGAAGGGCCGTGCGCCGGGACGCCCGGGAAATCGGGGTTAGGCCCGGATCCTGCTTGATGTTCAACAACAACAAATAGATGCTGCTGCCGCCCGGTTGCCGGCAGTACGCCGGCACTCGCCGCTGCTGCCGTTGCTCCGCGTACTCTGCGGCTCCGCGTACTCTGCGGTTCCGCGTGAGATGCGGTGTCGCCTAGAACGCCGCCCGCACTCCCAGCGTGAAGCTGCGGCCGGGGAGCACGGTGACGTTGTCGGGCTCGCCCACCTGGTAGTTGAGCAGGTTGTCGCCGGTGAAGAGCAGCGACAGCCCGTGGTTGAACTCGCGCGATGCGCTGAAGCGCAGGTGGCTCACGCCGTCGTAGTGCTTCCAGTAGGAGCGCAGTGCCGGGCCGCTGAGCTGCCAGGCGGTACGGAGCCCGCCCAGATAGTCGCGGGTGAGGGCCACGCGGTCGTAGTCGATCCAGTCGTAGGCACGGGAGCCGGCGATGGAGGCGGTCCACGGTCCCGCGTTCCAGGAGGCGCCCAGGCTGCCGGTCCAGGCGGGGACGCCCAGGACGCGGTTGCCCGCCCGCAGGTCGCCCGTGTAGTTGCCGGCGATGCGGTCGACGTGGCTGTCGGTGTATGCGAGCGTGCCGGAGAGTGCGAGCGCGCCCAGCCCGCCGGAAGCCTGCATCTCCCAGCCCCGGTTGCCGATCGAGCCCACGTTCTGCAGCCCGGATTCGAGGCGGGGCATTTTCGTTCCCGGATGCGACCCGCTGTCCGGGAAGAAGATGGCGGCGCGGCTGGCCAGGCGATTGTCCGAGGCCGCCGCAGGCCAGGAGACCCGCTGGATGAGCCCGGACGCCACCTGGTCGTAGCGCGTGAGCTGCAGCGAGAAGTTGCTCCGGTAGACCAGGTCGATCCCCGCCTCGATACCCGATTGCCGCTCGGGCTGCAGGGCGGGGTACATGTCCTGCGCCTGGATCCCCGTCAACATGGTCTCGCGCGCCGGTGTCTGCGCGGGCCGGATCCCCCGGCCGTACGCCGTCCGCAGCTTGACCGTCAGGGGCCCGTATTCGCGCACCAGCGCCGCGCCCAGCATGGGCAGCAGCGCCGACTGGGTGGCCACCAGCCCGCCATCCTGCTCCGCCCGCAGGCCACCCGTCAGGAAGAGCGAATTGGCCAGCGACCCCTGCGCCTGGACCACTCCCGCCGTCGTGGTCTGCCATTGCGCGACCTGCGGACCCGGCGTGCTGGCGGCGTACTGCTCCAGCGGCTCGGCCTGCTGTGCCGCCGTCCTCTCCCGCAGCAGCGACTGCTCCGCGGCGAAGGTCAGCGTGGCCGAGAAGGGAGCGCCATCCCCGAACCGGCCCACGCTGGTCAGGCGCAGCGTGCCCCGTTGCGCGGCGCCGCGGGCGGCCTTCAGCACCGAGTCCGCCTCCGTGGGGACAGGCGTCAGCTGCTGTGCCACGCCGCTCAGGTCGTAGCCATCCAGGCCGAGCACGACCGAGTGGGTCCAGCGCGCGTCCTGGGCGAAGGTCAGCGACCCGCCCAGCGTATACTCGCGTACTGACTCCGGCCGCGCGCCCGAGTCGAGGTGAAGGGTCGTGTCCTGCGTCGCCACGCCGCCCAGCGCGTCACGCAGCACGGGGCTGAGCGCCACGCCCGCCTGCTGGGCGAAGTAGCGGCCCGTGGCCGTGAGGATCGTGCGCGGGCCCACCAGGCGCGCGCCGCCCGTGGCGGTCACGTGCCGGTTGTACGCGCCCGGCATGAAGGCGCCGATGGTGCCCACCGCCACGTCCAGCCCCGCGGAGTGCAGGTCCGAGCCGGTGCGCAGCGAGAGCGCATGCAGCTGCGTGGTGGCGCCGCCGTTCACGAAGGTGCTCTGCGCCAGTCCCAGCGAGCTCTGCAGGTGCGCGTGCGGCATCCCCGGCTCCAGGTGTCCGCGCCGCGTGACGATGTTGACCACGCCGCTCAGGGCATCGGCGCCGTACAGCGCCGTGCCCTGGGGCCCGCGGATCACCTCGATCCGCTCCACGGCGCTGGGCGCGAGCTGCGAGAACAGCAGCGGATTGGCGATCTCGATGCCGTCCAGGTACACCTTGGGAGCGGTCAACCCGAACGAGCTCGCGCCGCGCACGCTGCCGTAGCTGGCGACGACCGTCGCCGGCGACTGCTCCCACAGCCACATCCCGGGCACGCCCGCGTCCATCAGCTGCGACACGGTGCCCGACGCGTCGGAGTCCAGGGCGCGCCGGCCGATGACCGTCAGCGCGACCGGCAGCTCGCGCTGCGGCGCGCCCGACACGCTGCCCGTGACCACGATGCGGTCCAGCGTCACCACGTCCCTCGGCGGTGGCTCCTCCACGCTCGAGGCCAGCGCCGGGGCCAGGATCACCTGGTCGGCGCCGGCGGCGACCGGGGAGACGTGGGCACCCGCCAGCAGGCGGACGAGCACGTCGCCCACCGCCACTTCCCGGAACGACGCGCACACCGGGCGGTCCAGTGGAAGCAGCTCGTCGGTGTAGGAGAAGCGGATACGGGCGGCGGCAGCCACCCGGTCGAGGGCGTCCCGCAGCGGCAGGTTGCGGGCATGCAGCGTCACCTTGCGGTCCAGCGGCGCCGGCCACGGCTCCGCGCGCGCGGCCGTGGGCGCCCCGGGCGCCGAGCCGCACGTCTGCCCCGCCGCGGGTCGCGCGGGGAGCAGAAACGCGAAAGCGAGGGCGCAGCAGCCTAGCCGCCGCGCCCACGCGGTGAACTTCGTGGTCATCCTCTACCGGCCGCCGCTATCGGAGGAGGTCAGAGTAGCCGTATCGCCGCGCAGCTCCACGCGTGCGCCCAGTGCCAGCGCGATCACATGCAGGACTCGCTCCCGCGAATCCGAGGCGAACGAGGTCGTGAGGTGCCGTCCCGCCAGGGCCGGGTCCGCGATGCGCAGCTCGACGCCATACCAGCGGCGAACCGCCGCCGCGACTTCCGTCACGGGCGCGCCGCGGAACACCAGCTCGCCCCGCGTCCACGCCAGCTCGCCATCGGCGTCCGGCACCCGCTCCGCGGCCAGGCGGCCATCCGCCTCCAGCCGCGCCGCGTCGCCCGCCCGCAGCACCAACGCCGCCGTCTTGGCAGCGGCCGCCCGGACGGACACGGAGCCGCGGATCACCACCACCCGCACGCCCTCCCCGCTACCGCCCCGCACATCGAACTGCGTCCCCAGGTCCTGGATCACGGCCCCGCCCGACCGGACCGTGAAGGGCCGTACCGCATCGTGGCGCACATCGAAGAGCGCCTCACCCGACAGACTTACGCTCCGACTGCCCTGGAAGTTCCCCGCCAGGGCAAGCTCGCTCCCCGGGCCCAGCAGCACGCGCGTGCCGTCCGGTAGCCGGACCGAGTCGCGCTGGCCCACGGCCGTGCGGTAGACCCGGGCGGCGGCCGCCACCCGCGACGGCCCGCCCGCCGGCTGCAGGAGTTGCCGGGCGATGAGCGCTCCGCCCGCCAGGATGGCCACGGCGGCCGCCGCCCGCAGCGCGCTCCCGCCCCCCCCCCAGGACGCGCCCAGCCAGCGCGCCCTGCCAGAGCCCGGCATCACCACCAGGCCGGGCGCCTCCATGCGGGCGTGCACGCGCCGGAGCGCGCCCTCGACGTCCAGCCCGGCCGGCGGCGCGGCGCGCAGCCGCTCCACCGGGGCCTGCAGACTCGAGAGCAGCTCTGCGCGGCGGCGGTCCTCGTCCAGCCAGCGCGCCACGGCCGCGGCCTCGGTGGGCGAAGCTTCGCCCGCGAGGTAGCGACGCGCAACGACAACGAAGCCGAGGCGCGGCGCGCCACCAGCCTGCTCTATCATGTCGCCAGCGCAGTGGCGCTTGTCTGGGAGGGCGGGCGCATCCACGAGATGCGCGGCGACGCGCGCCGGCTATTGCTGTCGCGCATGGTGATCGATCACCGGTTACAGGTGAACGATCCGTTCCGGCTCACGGAAAATTCCGCGCAGCGCGCGATCACCG
>JADGQX010000163.1 GCA_017881445.1 Gemmatimonadota bacterium
GCCGTGTCCGTGCCCGCCACCAGCTCGAGCGTAGCCGCCGCCCGCACCGCGGCCGCCCGCCGCGTCCGGGCCGCCTGGCGGGCATCCGCCGCCCGCGCGGCCGCTGCCGCGGCCAGCGGTGTGGCCACGTCGGTCGTGTCGGGAACCGAGGCCGGTGGCGCCGCCAGGCGCTGGATCGGCGGCATGGGCGCCAGCCGCGGCGCCGCCGCGCCCGGCTCCGGCGAAACGAGCGGCTGGGCGATGAAGAAGCCGCTGTAGCTCGAGATCCCCGGCAGCGCCCGCGCGGCCGCGGCGGCCGCCCCGCCGAACTCGGCCGTGCCCTGCACCGCCTCCTGCACCGCAGCGGCCTCGACCAGGGGCACACGCGAGCCATCCGGCAGGACCAGCCAGGCCCGGGCCCCGGGCGTGCCGCGCAATCCCACATCAATGCGCTCGCCCGGCTGCACGACCCAGGTCCCGGACGGGTATACCGTGCCCTCGAGGATGCGGGCCCGGTCCCGCGGCAGCGCGACGGCCGGCGCCGGCAGCCTCACGTGACGGTCCAGCGTCGCCGTCTGACCGTTGGCGCTCGCCTCGATCCGGTAGGCGCCGGCGGGCGGGGTGGGCAGCCACGCCAGGAAGGTCCCGTTCGGCTCGACCGTGACGGGCGCGCCGTTGATGGTGAGCGTAGCGCGGCCGGTGCCCAGCGAGCCGTAGACGAAGGTGGAGTCCCGGCCGGGCATGGTCTCGCCCTCGCCCGGCGCGACCACGTCGATCTTCAGCGCTCCGTTCAGCGCCGGTATGGACGGCAACACGCCCGGCGCACGACCCGGCAAAGGACCGGCCGGCGGTGCGTGCGTCGCGCAGGCGCTGGCGAAGGCGGCGCCGGACAGCGCCAGGACGAGGACGGATGGACGGCGGGTGGTACGCATGGGTCGCTTTCGTACGGGTCAGGCTGTGATTTCCTCTTACGCGGGCGAGCCGGAGCGCCCCGCCAAAAAACGCCGCCATATTGCGCGAGCCCCGTCGCCCCACGTACAACCCCATTCCGAGGGCGCACACAAGGCAGAAGCCGATGATCCCCCGGTCGAGGGCGCTCACGGCGGCCTCCGGGGAGCGGGACGCCGCGGGAGGGCACGCCCATTGCACGCCGCGCGTTCCCGTGGAGCGCGACGAATCCAGGAGACTGCATGGCCGCACAACGGCGTGGGAACATGTTCGACCAGGTTATGGGGGGCCTCGGCCGCGTCCTCGAGGAGACCGGCTACGTTGTGCACGGCAAGGCGGGTGCCGGGGAGCGCATCGCTGAGGCTCAGCGCGTCGGCACGGCCTGGCTCCTGGGTCGCGCACTCCGCCCGCGCCACATTAACTGGCCGCGCCTGCTCGTGGCTACCGCCGCGGGCATCGTGCTGGGCGAGGTACTGGAATCGCTGGTCGGCCGCCGCGGGGGACGGGCGCTACCCGCCGGGCGTTCACGGGTCGTGAGCGGCGAGGTGCGCGAGGGCGGCCCCCGCTCCGCCCGCGCGGCCGAAGCCGAGGAGGCCGCCGAAGCCGCCGAGGAGGCCGCCGAAGCCGCCGAGGAGGCCGCCGACGCCGCCGGGCTGGAGGACGGGGCGGCCGAAGCCTACCTCGAGATCGAGGTCGAGCTCGAGCCCGAGCCCGGGCCCCACTCCGCCCGCCGGGCCCGCGCCGCGGGGCAAGCGCTGGAGGGTTCCGCGGTCGACGTGCGCCGATTCCTCGAGCGCGCGGGGGGCGACCTGGCCGTCGCCGCCGCGTACGCGTCCGTCGTCTACCCGCGCATCCCCGGCCCGCCCTTGCTGCGCGCCGCCATCTTCGGCGCCGCCGACGTCGCCGTGGCGGGCAACGGCGGCATCGCCGCCACGCTGACCGGCGTTTCCCCGCGGGTGCGCGTCCCGCTGCGCCAGCTCCTCTCGGACGAGGAGCGCCGCATCGAGCGTGCACTGGCGCTGGCCCTGGCACTGGGCCTGATCTACCGGGACGAGCCCTACGACGACTGAGACTCCACGGGCGGCCCAACGCTCATCTCACACAAAGGAGCGAAGGGCCGAAGACATCCATCGGGGCGGTCGCATCATCTGCCGTGAATCCGGGAAGCCGGTGTTGTTTTCTGTTGAACAAAAGAAGGATGCTCGCCGGGCCGCGATCTCCGCGATCCGCGAGGGCGACTGACTTCGGCCCTTAGCGTCTTCGCGTGAGATGAGCGTATGGACGCCCGTGGAGCCGCGTTACGCAGAAGCCCCCGAACGCAGACGCGCTCGGGGGCTTTCTACTGGATCGTGTCGGCGGACTACTGCTTCACCGCCTGCACCTCCAACAGGATCTTCACGTTCGTTCCGACCACGATTCCGCCCGCTTCCAGCGCCTGATTCCAGGTGAGGCCCCATTCGCCCCGGTCGATCTGCGTCGTGCCGCTGAAGCCCGCGCGCGTGCCGCCCCAGGGGTCCTTGCCCGAGCCCTCGTACGTGGCGTCCAGCGTGACCTCCTTCGTCGTGCCCCGGATCGTGAGGTCCCCGATCACCTTGAACCGATCGCCCTCCTTGTTCGCCGCGCCCTTCACACGCCGGCTGCGGAACGTCAGCGTCGGGAAGTGCTCCACGTCCAGGAAGTCCGCCGACCTCAGGTGTGCGTCCCGGTCCGCCACGCCCGTGTCGATGCTCGCCGCGTCGATCTCCACCTCGACGGTCGACTCACCCGGGTTGTCCTCGTCCACCTCGATCGTGCCGTTCACCTTGGTGAACCGCCCGCGCACCGTGGTGATCATCAGGTGCTTCACCGTGAACTCCGCCGTCGTGTGCACCGGATCCAACTTCCACGTGCCTCGGCCCGCCATAGTCCCGCCCTCGTTCACCGGACTCGTCCGCCCGTGCGCGTCTCGCACGGGCGCCTCCCGCGCGCGCCAGCATCGTGCCAACGCGCGGTGCGGGAACAGTTCATTAATGAATATCTGTCGCGGCTAAGTTGTTCCGCGGGCGGGCCCGCGGACGGCAATGGCGGGAGGGCCAGCGCGAGCCCGCGACCGGAGTAGCGTCAGGGCGCGGGACACCGCCCCAGCCCGACCTGCGTGCTGGCGGGGCTTGCGGGCCCCAGGAGCCGCGCGGCGGCGTCGGGCACCAGCTGGAGGAGCGCGGCGGTGCCGTCCGATGTCGCCCGGACCAGGCAGAAGGCATCGGGGTGCGCCGAGAGGATGGGCCCGAAGTACTCGAGGGTGAGCCCGCCCAGGCGGTCGACGACGATGTAGCCGACGCGGTTGGCGCGGGCGGCCTGGAGGAACTCCCGCGGGTCCTGGGTCCTGGGGACGTCGAGGCCGCGGTGTCCGCTGTAGATGAAGAACAAACGGGGCTTGCGGCTGAAGACGGCGGCGTTGGCCGGCAGTCCGCTGCGGGACCACTGCGCGATCTCGAAGTAGGCCTGCCAGGGCGTGTCCAGGCAGGCAATGGTGGCTCCCGCCCGGAACTGGTCGCGGCACATGCCCGCGGCATCGGCATCGGAGCTCAGGGCGGGGACGGTCAGCAGCGCGAGGATGCCGGCGGCGGCGAAACCGACGGGGGCGACGGCGCGCCGCTCGACCCGGCGAAGGAGTCGCACACCGCCCTCGCCGGCGTAGGCCAGGATGAGGGGGTAGGCCGGGAGCAGGAATCGCTCGCCGGCCCAGACCTCGGGCCAGACGAAGAGCAGGCCGACGTAGAGCGGGAAGAAGAGCTCGGCGACCTGCGGCCGCCGGAGTCGCATGACCCAGCCGTAGATGGCCAGCAGGGCGATGGCGTAGGAGACGACGCCCAGGAACGAGGTCGGCTGCTCGGTCAGCAGCACGGGCAGCGAGCTGCCGAGATAGGCGCGCTCGTTGGCGAAGATGCGGTGGAACAGCTCGCTGATGCCGATGGTCCCGAGAGCGGGCCGGTAGGGGTCGATGTACCAGAAGAGCTGCACGTACTCGCTGCCGCCCTGCAGGTGGCCGCGCAGCCACCAGAGGAAGGCGAGCGGCAGGATCACGGCGGCGAGGATGGCGAGCTGGCGCCAGCGGCGTCGCCAGGCGAGCCAGGCGAGGACGGCGACGACCAGCGGCAGCCCGGCTGAGCGCGTGAAGTAGGCGAGCACGACCGCGACGACGCCGATGCCGAAACGCAGCCATTGCCTGCGGGAACCGCGGCCGAGGCGCTCGAAGGCCCAGAGCGCGAGCATGGCGAAGGCCCAGAAGGGGACGTCGGACAGCTCGAGGTGACTCTGGGCGAGGACGCCGGGGCTGATGGCCACGAGCGCCGCGACGCCGAACGCGAGACCGGGACGGCGCCGGCGCCGCAGCCACAGGTAGGTGAAGGCCACGGCGACGGTGGAGCAGGCGACGACAATGAGCTTGATGCCGACCCACGACTTGACGCCCAGCAGCAGCCCGATCGCGATCATGCCGGGAAAGACGGGCGGGTACTGCGTGTGGGGCGGCGTCAGCGGCTCCCAGATGCTCAGGTACGCATGCCGCTCCAGCAGCGAATGGGCCAGCGACAGGTACGCGGCGTTGTCCCCGCCCGTGAAGACGGTGGGGTCGAACACGGCCAGGGCGAGGAGGAGGTGGAGCAGCCCGAGGCCGATGGCCACGGCGGCGGCCGGCGGGTGCCGCAGCAGCCGCCGGAAGGGGCCGGGCGGAGGCGCGGCGGGGGCAGGCCGGCGCGCCTGGGCCGGGCGGGCGGATCGGGGCGCGGGCCGGCGGGCCATCAGCGGCTGACCGCCAGGTCCGGCATGGTGACAGGGGCGTCCAGCCCTTCCCCCGTGATCACGAAGCCGACATCGCTCTCGACGATGCGCGCCCAGCGGACGGGCGACGCGTTGCCGTTCACGTCCTGGTGCGAGGAGGCCGAGGCGGGCTCGAGGTCCCGGGAGTCGCCGCCGGCAAAGGGCACGTAGGCCAGGGCATAGGCGAGGGCGTCGCGATCGCGCTCGAGGGAGGTGCGCGTGGGGCGGAAGTAGACGAAGCCCGGCGCCAGCGGTGCGATGCGCGGCGCGATGCCCGGGCCCACGTCCCGGTCTGCGCCGGTCTCGAGATCGCGCACGTGGATGTGGCGCCCGGTCTCGTAGGCCACGTAGCGCCCGTCACCGGAGATGGTGGCCGGGATGACGTTGCGCACCACCTCCACGTCGGTGGCCAGCACGAACGGCGCGGCGCCGGCGCGCGCGACGATCAAGGTGCCGGCGGAGGCATCCCAGTCCGGCCAGCGCCGAGCGGGCGTGTAGCGTAGCGTGACCCCGTCGGTCTGCCGTTCCAGGGCGCCGGAGGAGTCACGCGGCACGAGGGGCGCGCCCCGGCTCTCGGCCAGGGTCAACAGCTGTCGGGCGACGGTGGCCATCTCCGGCGCCGGCTGGCCGGCCAGGAAGTCGCGCAGCGCCCCGGCGTCGCGGTCGCCGAGCGACTCGAGGGCGCGGCTGGCCACGGCCGGCACCCGGTCGAGGAGCGCGCGGCGCAGCAGCGCGACGGCGGTCTGCACGCGTGCGGGGTCGATCAGCACGGGCCGCAGGGCGGCGGCGGCCCCCGCGCGCACCGTGGCGTCGGGGTCCTCGAGCGCGAAGGCGAAGGGGGCGAGGTTGGTCGGCTTCTCCTCGCCGACGGCGATGAGCGCGGTCGCGCGGGCGAGCGGCGGCTCGGTGGCGTCCGCCGCGATCAGCGCGAGCTGGTCGCGCAGCATGGGCGAGCCCAGCCAGTGGCGCAGGTAGTCGAGCTTGTCCATGCGATCGCGGCGGCCCGGCGGCATGCGGACCCACGCCTCGAGCAGCCCGACCAGGTCCACCGCCGTGTCCGGCCTCGCCGCCGCGGCGGGCGCCGCGGCCGGGGCGGCGGCCGGCTTCTGCTGCGCGCTGGCGGGACGGGCAGCACAGGGGGCCAGGACCAGTCCCAGCGCCGCGACTCCCGTCAGGAATTCCCTCTTGTTCATCATCCTCGTGTTGCCAGAAGGTTCGGTCGGCCCATGGCCCCGGGCGTGTAGGAGCCCAGGATGCGGAGCCCGGTGGAGCCGGTCGCCTCCGGGATGTTGCCCGGCACGCCGTTCACGTGGGCCCAGGCCAGCGCCGCGAAGGCGAGCGCCTCCTTGGAGTCCGGATCGATGCCCAGCGTCTCGCCCGTCACGACGGGCACGGGGGCGAGCCCCCGGGTGATCCAGAGGACCAGCGTCGGGTTGCGCGCACCGCCGCCGGAGATCACGACCTCGTCCACGCCGCGGCTGGCCACCCAGCGCCGGATCGAGTCCCCGATGGTGCGGGCGGTCAGCATGGTGAGGGTGGCGATGAGGTCGTCCCAGGCGGCGTCGCCTTCGATGCCGTGCCGCTGCGCCAGCTCCTTGACGAAGGGGCGGCCGAACGTCTCGCGCCCCGTGGACTTGGGCGGCTCCAGCGCCATGAAGGGATGCGCGAGCAGCTCGGCCAGGATGTCGTCGCGGACCCGGCCGCGGGCGGCGCGCACGCCGTCGCGGTCGTAGGTCTCCCGGCCCCCCGTCGCCAGCTCAACCGCCGCGTCGATGAGCGAGTTGCCCGGCCCCGTGTCGAAGGCCACCAGCGGCGCCGTCTCGCCCCGCGGAGGCACCCAGGTCAGGTTGCCGATGCCGCCGATGTTCTGGAGCACGCGCCGCTTGCCCGGCAGCGAGAAGAGCACGCGGTCCTGCCAGGGGACCAGCGGCGCGCCCTCGCCCCCGGCGGCGATGTCGCGCCCCCGGAAGTCGGCCACCACGGGAATGCCGGTCCGCTCGGCGATGGTGTTCGGGTCCCCGAGCTGGAGGCCGGCCGCCCGCGGCTCGCCCGCGCGCGGGATGTGCCAGATCGTGTGGCCGTGGCTGCCGACCAGGTCCACCTGCTCGGGCGGAATCCCGGTGGCGGCGCAGACCTGGAGCGCGGCTTCGGCGAGCCACTCCCCCAGGCGGGCGTGTACCCGGCAGATCGCCTGGGCGGACCCTTCCAGGATGGCGTTGTGGATGATGTTGCGCCGCTCCAGCGTGTAGGCCACGCTGACGAAGCCCAGCACCCGCCACTCGAGCGTCTCCGGCGTCCGGCCCTGGAATTCGGCCAGGACCGCATCCACGCCGTCCAGCGACGTGCCCGACATCAGGCCGATGACTTTCATTCCCGTACCCCCAGGTCCCCCACGACCTTGCTGATGAGGCCATCCACGGCGTCCAGGCGGCGGCGCGCCTCGGCCGCGTCCACACCCAGCTTCGCCATGACGATGGCGGTCTTGACGTGCCCGCCGGACTCCCGCAACAGCCGGGCGGCCTCGGGCCGCTCCACCTCCAGCACCTCCATCACGATCCGGTGCGAGCGATCCCGGACCTTCTCGCACGTGGCCTCCAGGTCCACCATGAGGTTGCCGTACACCTTGCCCATCAGCACCATGGCCGACGTGGAGATCGTGTTCAGCACCATCTTGGTGGCCGTGCCGGCCTTCATGCGCGTGGAGCCGGTGACGACCTCGGGGCCGACCAGCACCGCGATCACGATGTCGGCGGCGGCCACGATCTTCTCGGTGGGGTAGGTGCAGACCAGGAAGGCCGTGCGCGCGCCCAGCTCCCGGGCGCGGGCCAGCGCACCGTGCACGTAGGGCGTGGTGCCGGAGGTGGCGATGCCCATGACGAAGTCGTTGGGCCCGACCTCGCGCTCGTCCAGCGCCTTCGCCCCGTCCTCGGGGTGGTCCTCGGCGCCCTCCTGGGCCCGCACCAGGGCGGCGTATCCGCCCGCGATGATGCCCACCACCATCTCCGGATCCACGCGGTAGGTGGGCGGCATCTCGGAGGCGTCGAGCACGCCCAGGCGCCCGGAGGTGCCGGCGCCGACGTAGATCAACCGCCCGCCCTTGCGGAAGCTGTCCACGACGCCCTCGATGGCCCGGGCGATCGGCTCGCGCTCCTCGTGCACCGCCTGGGCGATCATCTCGTCCTCGGCGTTGATGAGGTCCACGATCTCGATGGCCGAGAGCTGGTCGATGCGCGTGCTGCGCGGGTTCCTCTGCTCCGTCAAGCGCGGATCCATCGGCTTCGAACCCATATATTTACTTGGCCTTGCTGGCGTTTTTTGCCGCCGGTAATATGCGGAAGTCCGCAAGGTAAGCCGCGCTTCGCGTCCCCGGCAACGGGCGCCGGGGCGCCGCGGGCGGTATCACCGCCCCGGTCGGCCGAGCGGCCGGCCACGCCCCCACCACGGGATGCCATGCGCACACTCCTGGACCACGCCTCCGCCCTCGCCCCGGACCTGGTCGCCGTCCGGCGGGACCTGCATCGCCACCCCGAGCTGGCCTTCCGTGAGCACCGCACCGCGGGCATCGCCGCCGAGCGGGTGGAGGCGTTGGGCTACGCCGTGCGGCGGGGCGTGGGCCGCACGGGCGTGGTGGCGGAGCTGGGCGGCGGGGGCGCGGGCCCGGGCGGCGGTCCCATCGTGGCGCTGCGCACCGACATGGATGCCCTGCCCATCCAGGAGGACAGCGACGCCGAGTACCGCTCGACGGTCCCGGGCGTCATGCACGCCTGCGGCCACGACGCCCACGTGTCCATGATGCTGGGCGCGGCCCGGCTGCTGGCGGAGCTGAGGCGGGCGGGCGAGCTGCCGGGCGGCACCGTGCGGTTGCTCTTCCAGCCGTCGGAGGAGTCGTCCGACGCGGAGAACAAGAGCGGCGCCACCCGCATGATCGAGGACGGCGCCATGGAGGGCGTGGACGCGGTCTTCGGCATGCACATCGGCGGGCACCTCGAGGCCGGCCGGGTGTTCCTGGCGCAGCCGGGCCCGATCATGGCGGGGACGGACACCTTCTGCGCGCACGTGCGGGGCAAGGGCGCGCACGCGGCGCGCCCCAACGAGGGCGTGGACGCCCTGGTGCTGGCCGCCCACGTCATCCTGGCGGCGCAGAACGCCGTGGCGCGCCGCCTCTCTCCGCTGCAGCGGGGCGTGCTCTCCATCGGCCAGATCGCCGGGGGCACGGCCGAGAACATCCTGGCCGACGACGTGGTCCTCAAGGGCACGCTGCGCTACTTCGAGACGCCCGTGCGGGAGACGCTCCAGCGGGAGCTGCGGCGGGCGCTGGCCGTGGCCGAGGCGCTGGGCGGCACCAGCGAGCTCGAGCTGCGCTACGGCTACCCGCCCGTGGTGAACGACGCCCGCATGGCCGGCATCGTCCGGACTGCCGTCACCGGGGCGCTGGGCGACCAGGTCCTGGGCGAGCTCGAGCCCTGGATGGGCGCCGAGGACTTCGCCATGCTGCTGGCCCGGGCGCCCGGCTGCTTCTTCTGGCTGGGGGCTTCGCTCCCCGAGCCGCGCGAGCATCACCACCCCCGCTTCGACGTGGACGAACGGGTCCTCCCCCTGGGGGCGGCCGCCCTTGCGGCCTGCGCCGTGCATGCGCTGCGTGACATCGCGCAGTGAGCACGGACACCGGGGGGTTGGACATATGAGGGAAATCCTGAAGGCGACGCTGGCGTCGCTGGCACTCTGGGCGGCCGCGGCACCCATGGCGCCCGCCGCCGCGCAGGCAAGACCGCCGGCCGGGCCGGCGCAGAACTGGGGCAGCGTGTTCGTCGTGGGCTATACCGGCATCGGCGCGTTCAACAACCCGGTCGGTACCGACGCCCTGAACCAGAACGAGACCTGGAACCTGGGCTCCGGGATCGGGCTGGGCGTTTCGGCCGCGCACGTCCTGGGACAGGCACTGCAGATCGGCGCGGAAGCCACGTTCGCCCCCTCCATCGGCGCCGAGATCACGGATCCGGGAGTCGCCGGCACGACCTCCGGTCACGCGAAGGTGGGCACGGCCTTCGCCACCGGCCGGCTCATGACCGGCGGCGGCGGCGGGCTCGGCTTCTTCCTGCAGGGGGGCGTGGGCGCGGTGTACTGGGGCATGCCCGCACCCGCCACCACCGCCACCGACTTCGCCTACCGCTACGGCGGGGGGATCGAGTACCAGACCTCAATGCGCCGCGCGATCTTCCTGCAGTGGGGGCAGATCGGTGCGTTCCACAAGCACCACGGCGTCTCCAGCAATACGGTCAAGTTCTCTCAGATCACGGGGGGAATACGCATAGGACTGTAGAGCGCCGACGCCGGGTCTTCGCGGCGCTGCTGGCCGCGGGCCTCGTCGCCTGCGGCCACGGGGCGCCCGCCCCCGTCGTGCCGGTCGCCTCTGCCACCGCCCGCCCCACGACA
>JADGQX010000397.1 GCA_017881445.1 Gemmatimonadota bacterium
CGCCCAGGGCCAGGGCGTCGGGCGTCCAGTCCTGCGGCAGCAGCGGCTGGACGAGGGCGCGGGCTGCGTCGTCCGCCAGGGCCGCGACCAGCAGCCTCGAGGGATCGCGGTCGGGCGCGTAGAGGGGATTGCCGGCGCAGGCGGCGCGCAGCTCGGCCGCCGTGAGCAGGATGACCCGGGCGGAGACGCCCAGCCGCTCCGCCACCGCAGCCTGGATGCGGGCGGGCGCGTCCTCCATGGAGCCAGGATGGGCGGTGAAGACGGCGTTGCCGCTGTTGAGCAGCGTGCGCACCTGACCGAAGCCCAGCTCCTGGAGCAGCGGGCGCAGGTCCGCCATGGCCACGCGCTTGGACCGGACGATGTTGATACCGCGCCAGAGGGCGACGTAGGTCACCGCGGCATCGCCGTCGGTACCGGCGCGCCCGGCGCCGGCAGCCCCGGTGGGTGTATTTCGCGTCATAGCGCCGCCAGGAAATGCGCCAGCCGCTGAGTGCCCGTGGCGCGGACGTCGGCGCGCAGCCGCTGTCGCTCGTAGTCCAGCTGGCTGCCGCGCATGCTGTGCGGAATGAGGTAGACCACCAGGGTGACGGCCGCCGCGGCCAGCACCAGGGTCCGCCGCGCGCGGGGCCAGTGCAGCGGCACCAGGCAGGCGACGAGCCAGGCCGCCCACATCACCAGCGTCTTGTTGTCCGTCAGGTCCCAGCCCCAGGGCACGCCCGTCCAGTAGGCCCCGAACGCATGCTTCTGAACCATGGGCCCCAGCATGAGCCCGCCGATGGTGAAGCCCAGGAGCGCGAGCCAGGCGAGCCCGGGCTCATTGCGTCCCACGAGCGCCCCCACGGACGTACGCACCGCGATCAGCATGGAGAGGAACATCATGAGGATGTGCGGCACCAGCAGGGCCAGGGGGACCGGACCGCGGAAGCGCAACACCGCGGCCTCGCGCTCCGGCACTCGCAGCGTGTCCGTGCCCGCGCCGTACAGCTCCAGGTAGTACTCCACCTTGCCCGCGGCTGGCTGCGGCGGCAGCGTGGCGTCCAGCGCGTTCCCCTGCCGCGCCAGCGGGATGGCCTGGAAGGCGTCGCGCGTAGGATACCGGCGCCAGACGAGAACTCCCTCCGGCCGCAGGGCGCGGATCGACACGGGCGCGCCACTGGTGGTCTCGTGGCTGCGGGGCAGCTCGTACGCCAGCGTACCCGCCCCCGCGCGCACCGCGCCCGTGAGCGGATGCGACGGACCGGTCCGCCGCTGCCACGCGGCCGCCGCCAGCATCACCAGGAACGCTAGCGTCCAGAACAGCCAGGATCTCATGCCGGCAAGCTTACGCGGGCCGAGGGAAGGCGGTCAAATGCGCGGCCCGTACCGCATGATCCAGCACGGCGGGGGGATTCCCGGCTTCACGACCATGCAGGCGTACTTCCCGAGCGAGCCGCGGTTCCGGACCTGGCGCAGCGCGCCGCGAGCTTGCAGATCGCCCGCCGGGGCCGAATATTCGCGGGGCATCGTCTCCAGTGCTGGAGGCATCATGATCTGCCCCGACCGTCCCCCCCACGGTCCCGCCGCCAGTCTCACTGGCGTGCTCGCTCTCACGTGCGCTCTCGCGCTCCCGCTCCGGGCGCAGGTGACGCAGAAGCCAGTGGTCGAGCCCAAGCCGCCGATCCGGGGGATCCAGGTGCCGCAGGCGCCCGCGGGAGACCTCGTGATCGTCAAGGTGACGCTGGACCCGCACGAGCTCGCCGCCTATCTCGACATCACGAACACGGGGACCGCGCCCGTCAGCGTACCGGCCGGCAGCATCATCGCCCGGGGCGACCCGGTCCAGGCCGGCCGCATCGCGTTCTCCGCGGCCAAGGTCCAGGACGGGTTCTCTCTCTTCCCCCGCTCGGGATACCGGGCGCACCTCTACACGACCGGCTGGTGCCCGGCCGGCAAGCCGGGCGCCGTGACACTCCGGGTGAATCCCGATAACACGTTGGGTGAGACCGACAAGACCAACAACGGCTTCACGCTGCCGGCGGCCAGTCTCATCGGTGACATCCAGGGCGCCGAAGTCTGGCTGGAGTCCCAGCGCTTTCCACCCGATGGGATCACCGGACTGATCCCACCCGCACAGAGGAACACGCTGCCCAGGGGCTTCCCGGCCGACATCGTGGTCTCGTTCCACAACCCCGGACCGGGGTATGTCGTGGTATGTCCGGGCGTCGCCCTGTTGCGCGATGTGCAGAGTCCGCTGTCGGGAATCTACGGGCTGAAGACGTACAACTATCCAAACGTGAATTTCAGCTCTGACGCCTACCCGGGCGGGGGAACCCTGATCAAGCTGAAGAGTGCGGTGGGGCCGGTGGTCCTGTCGCCGGGGAGCTATACCTGGCAGTTCCTGCTGAACCCCCAGGGCGCGATCGCCGAGTCGAACGCGGCCAACAACACCGTGACCGCGACGGTGACGGTCATCCCGCCGCCGAGCCAGTGAAGCGCCGCCTCAGACGCGCTTTCCCCCGAGCTCGATGCGCTCCCCGGCGCCGGTCTCCAGGGCGCGCTCATAGGCGAAGTGCGCGGCAGCCACGTCCTCCACGGCCAGGCCGAGCGACTTGAAGAGCGTGATCTCGTCCGGCGAGCGACGCCCCTCGGCCTGACCTGCCAGCACCTCGCCCAGCTCCGCCACGATGTGCCGGTCGTCCACGGAGCCCTCCGCCCGCGCCGCCAGGAAGTCGCCGGCCTCGTGCAGCGCCGACTCGCGGCGGTCCACGTACAGGCGCGAGCGCGCGACCGCGACCGCATCCAGCTCGCGCGCGGCGGGGGTGCTCGAGCCCACCGCGTTGACGTGCGCGCCGGGGGTCAGCCA
>JADGQX010000164.1 GCA_017881445.1 Gemmatimonadota bacterium
CCAGGGCGAACAGGCGGCGCAGCGCCGGGTGCGGTGCGCCGGGCGCGCGCGGCGCCGCCGTCGCACGGACGCCCGCGGGCGTGCTCGGGAACGGGGGCCGCTGGCTCACGCCGGGGCGACCTCCGCCGGCGGCTCCTCGCGCGCCAGCATCTCCAGGTAGAGCAGCACCTGCCCCACGGTCAGCTCGGAGCACTCGGCGGGGGTCCAGCCGAACTCGCGGGCCAGGATGAAGCAGGCCCGGGCCAGCGGCGCCTTGACCGCGCGCTCCAGGTCGTCCTCGTCCAGGGCGAGGCCGCTGATGCGGTTCACTTGCTCGGAAAGGAACTGGACCACGCCCGCCGGCAGGCTGCCCACCTGCTCGACCGTGAGCTTGGGCGCCACCAGCGACTGCTGCACCATGAGCACGCTGGCCAGCACCCGCTGCTCCTTGCTGGCGCGCACCACCCGGTCCACGTCCCGCACCAACAGCGGGCGCAGCACGACCTCGCCCGCGTAGTGCTCGGGGCGGGCGCCGCCGGAGCCGTTGGCGGCCGGGGCCGCGCCGGCGCCGTTGGAGGCGTGCTCGCCCTCTCCCGCGCCCGCGGCGCCGGCGCGCAGCAGGGCGGCCGGCACCTTCACGGCGAAGGTGGCGCCGGCGCTGGCGAGCAGGTCCTCGGCCGAAAGCTGGATGGACATTCAGCGCTCCTCAGCCACCGGTTTCCTCCGTCTTGATCCAGAGCGCGCGGAAGCTGACCTGCTCCAGGACGAAGTCATCTTCGGGCACCGAGTAGTTCCACTCCTCGATCTGCACGCCCATGACGGTGACGCCGGCGGTCACGTCGGGCTGGGCCGGGTTCCTGAGCTGCAGGCTCAGGTTGAACGAGGGCCCCAGGAAGGTGCCCGCCGGCCGGCTGTCAGCGGCGCTGCCGAGCATGAGGCGGAGCAGCGCGCCGTTGATGTAGGCCCGGTCGATGGTGCCGTAGACGTTGATGTTGCCCGGGCGCAGGTCGGTGGCGAAGCGCTGCCCCAGCTCGTGGAACGGCTTCACTTCGTTGGTCACTCGGATCGTGACCCCCGTCGCCCGGCCGATGGGAGTCAGGGAGTACTTGTCCACCACGGTCTTGGCCTCAGTGCCGGCGGGGGTGGATTCCACCGCGACCGAGATCGTGCCGTCGGCTCCGCTGTATACCGTCGCTGCCATGACTCGCTCCGTTCTGCGCTACTGCAGGTTCATGATGACCTTCACGAAGTCGATCGAGAACGTGGGCTGCAGGGTCATGGTCACGATCGCCTGCCCCTGGATCTCCTGCGCGCGGGTGGCGGAAACGTCGAGGGTGTAGCCGACGAGCATCTCGTCCAGCACCATGCCGGCGAGGAAGCCGTCCAGCGTCGCCTTGAGCGCCGCCCGTACGCGCACGTTGTTCAGCCGGCCGATGTACGGGTTGGAGCCGAGGCGCACGCCCGCCTTGGCGTAGTCCACGATCCGGCGCACGCTGATCTGGCGGAACGCGCCCGTGTCCGTGGTGATCCCCTTCACCACCTGGATGCCGAACTGCTTGCGCAGCACCAGCACCTGTTGCTGCAGCAGCTGCTTCTGCTGAGCGCGGGAGTAGTCCCGCGTCAGGTCGTTGGCCGGGACCGTGGCGTTGGTCATGCTGACGTGGGGCGCCAGCGTCGCCAGCCGCCCCGCCACCAGCGCCGCGGTGTAGGCCGAGGGCAGCTTCACGCTCTTGTCGGCGGCGCCCACCCGGGCCGCATCGTCTGCCACGATGCCGGGGGCGACCAGGATGAAGCGCGGGCTCGAGCCCTTGGAGACGTCGTCGGAGATGACCGTGGCCGGGTCATCCGACGACGCGCCGATCACGCCGATGCGCTCGCGGCCGTCGTTTTCCGTGGACTCCAGGTGCGCCAGCAAGGGGCTGGCGCCGCTCTTCGCATCCGCCCCCGCCACCACCACGATGTTCACCGGCTGGTTGGCCAGCGCCGCCAGGCCGTCCGACACCTCGGTGTTGGTGATGGGCGTGCCGTCGGGACCGCCCACGGTGGCCGACGCCGCGACCTTCTTGGGCACCGTGCCCGCGTCGGCGACGGCGGGCGTGTCGCCGGTCACGAAGCGGCTGCCGTCGGCGAGGCTGGCGGCCAGCGTGCCCGCATCCACACCCGTGAAGGTCTCCTTCACCCGCCCCATGGCCAGCGTGAGCGTGACCGGCTCGCCGGCGGGTGTGTCCAGCGTGACCTGCAGCGCGTTGGCCCAGGTGCCAGGCGAGGTGGCCGTGAGGGTGAAGAGGGTGGCGTTCGTGGCGGACTGCACCGCCCAGCTCATGGTGGCCATGGGCGTGCCGCCCACGTTGGCCACGCGTACGGCATACACCGAAGAGGCGCCGCCCTTGAAGAGCTGCTCCAGGGCGCGCACCAGCGTGAGCGCCTTGGGCTGGTCGGCGGGCGCGTCCGGCCAGCGGTCGTAGGCGCCGAACGTGTCCAGCGCATCCGAGTAGCTGCCGAGCACCTGCACCTGGTTGAGGGGCCCCTTGTTGGCGGAGCCCACCACGCCGACGTTGCCCGTGGCGATGCCGGACACGCCGATCAGCCCTTCGGCTCGCACGTCGATGTAGGTACCGGGCAGGATCATTTCGGCGATGGTTTCACTCATCGGCGTCTCCTTTCGGGATTCATCCGGCGATCGTGACGACAGTCGTCTGGACCGCACCCGCCGCGTCCACGGAGCCTACCGACAGATCGGTCGTGACCGGGATCTGCCGGATGATTCCGCCGGACGAGTCCGGCTGGTTGATCTCTTGCTCGTAGACGAAGGCGAAGCGCGCCGAGCACTTGCGGGCGGCATTCGCCTTCTGCCCGATGCTGGACAGGCTGATCGGGCCCAGCGTCTCCAGCCCGTGGATGTCCGTGCGCACGCTGGGGAGCACCAGCGCATCCACCACGCCCTGGATGAGCGACGTCGTCGTCGCCGCATCGGCGCCGAAGACGTCCACGTCCAGGATGCCGCCGACGCGGGAGGTCCGCCGCTCCCACTGGCTCAGGAAGTAGCTCACGGCCACGATGCCCGTGGCCGGCAGGGGCGCGCCGAAGGTGAGCTGCCCCAGCACCGGGTCGCCCTGCACCTGGGTCCCGACCGGCGGGGCGGTCACGACCGTGCGGGCGGTGCCGGCCACCGTCACATGCAGGTCCGCACCCGTGAGGGGACCCTCGGTGCCATCGGAGCGGACCTGCCCGCCGTGCGGCAGTATCAGCACCTGCCGGTTGGCGCTCAGCAGGCGGAAGGTCGGGTCCGACGCCAGCACGGGGTTGGCCAGGTCGATGGTGACCGGCACCGGCAGGGCGCCATTCGTGATCAACTCGCTCTTCTCGCCCAGTCCCGAGCCCGCCCGGCTGGTCTGTTCCAGCCACAGGACCACCGCCGGCAGCCCGGCCGCGTTCTCCGGCTCCGCGATGCCGATGGACCTGGGCACGGGCGCCAGCGTGCTGGCGCCGAGATACGCGCCAATCGCGGTCAGGAACGTGGTCTCCGCGCTCATCTCAGCCGCCCAGCAGGTTCTTGAGGGGGTCCAGCAGCCCGCCCGCACCGGAGAGCGCCTGCTTCAGGCTGTCCGCCGCCGGCTTGACCGGTGCCAGCAGGTCGGGAATGGGCGGGATGTCCCCGGCGATGGCGGGCAGGTCCAGCGTGTCCAGCCCCGCCAGCGCGTCCAGCGAGATGTCCGGCGCCAGCTCCGCGCCGAAGTCGTCGCTGGGCGCCGGCGGCTCCGGCGGCTCGGTATACTCCCGCAGCACGATCCGGTAGCGGAACGAATCGGTGACCCCCGCCGCCTCCTCCACTTCCAGCCGCTCGATGAGCACCTGCTCCAGCTCGGACTCCTTCACGATGTCGGCGACGAAGTCCACCGGGTCGCCGGCCAGGAACTTCTCGCGCACCTGCTTGAGGAAATCGTCGCGCGCGTCATCCGTGTTCAGCGAGCCGACGATCTCCACCGCCAGCGCGCCGCGCCCCAGGTCCTGGTGCAGGTCGCCCGATAGGCCGGGCACCGGCAGCACGGCCAGCCGGCGCGACTCCACCGCGGCAATGCGCTCGATCCGGGGCGGCTCCCAGCCGCCGACCATGGGGCGGACCAGCATCAGGGCGCCGCCGTGGTGAAGCGCAGCGCGCGCAGCGCCGCGTTGTTGGCCAGGGGCGCCGTAAGGAAGAAGCGCCAGAAGCTGTCGATGTCGGTGATCCCGGACTTGTCCGGGAACGGGTCCAGCTCGGTACCGGCGCCATCGGTGGTGTCGGCCATGGCCAGCAGCGCGACCGTCTTCTGGCCATCGGGCGCGCCTGGCTCCGGATCGGCGGGCGGCGTGAAAGCGAACGGGCCGGCGAACTTCCAGCCCCGTGCCGGGATGGTGTTCACCGCCAGGGGCGCGCCCCCCACCAGCGTCCAGGAGGCCGTGGTCGTGTCTGTGACGTTCGCGGGCTGCACCAGGTGGAACAGCTGCACGTTTGCATTCACGGGCACGGCCGTGCGGTTGAAGACCCGCACGTAGACCAGGTTCGCGCCCGGCCGCGCCCAGTCGCCCAGGCGGGCGTCGCCCAGGTCCTTGAACTCGCCCGCCGGGTCGTCCGGGTTCGCCACCGCCGGGCCCTGCTTCACGATGATGTCGGGGCTCCGCCCGCCCCAGGCCACGCCCCCGCGGGAGCCCTGGTCGTCCACGCCATCGCGGATGAACACCATGTCCCGGTTCACGGCCGTGATCCGGAGCGCCGCCCGCCGCTCGCCCCGCACGAACGCCACGGGATCGCCCGCGGGAACTGCCGCCAGGTTGTCCTGGCCGTTGGAGCAGACCGCCAGCAGCGCCACCGTGTTCAGGATCGACACCGGCGGGATCCACTCGAACTTCAGCACCACCGGCTGGCCGGGCTGGACGAAGCCGACCTCCTGCGGCGGCGCCGCCGGCTGCCAGGCGGAGCCGGGCGCGGGTGCGTTGGGGAAGTTCAGGTCGCCGGTGATGGCGGGTGCCGCGCCGGGCGCGGGACCGGCGTTGGCGAAGTACAGGAAGACCCGGACGTTGTTCGCCGGCTGCGAGCCCCGGTTCTGGACCTGCACGTAGACGAAGTTCGTGTCGCCCACCAGCGGCGGGTCCGAGCCCAGCGTCTCGTCGAACTCCGCGCCGTCGATCGCCTCGCCGAAGCCGAACGCCTCCGAGCGCACGAAGGAGGGCGCGTCCGCCCGGATGTCGATGGCGTGCGTGTGGTCGAAGTCCGCCGGATCGGGGCCCGGCGGCGGCAGCCGCGGGTCCGTGTGGAAGATGTTGGGCGCCACGTACGTGCGGGCGTCGTCCGCCGGGTGCTCCCGGATCGAGAGCAAGACGTCCGGGATCTGGAACTGCGCCGGCGTGGCGCCCCGGATGTTGGCCTCGAACACGCCCCGCCCGAAGGTGCCGCAGCGGATCGTGTTGGTGACCGTCGAGACCTCGAGGTCGTTCACCAGGATGAAGGGCAGGCCCAGGCTATAGGACTGCCAGGTCGGGTCGATGGCCGCCGGCAACGCGCCGCCCACCGCGGGCAGGTCCCGGGCGACGTAGACGCCCGCCACCGCGCCCATGAACAGCACCTGCGGGTTGACCGGGTCGAAGGCCACCGCCGCCGTGGGACCCGGCGGCAGCGGGTGCGTGGTGCCCGCGATGGCGCGCCAGACGGGCGCGGCCGCCAGCGCGTTATGCGTCAGGAAGACGCCGCCGCCCCAGGACGCGACCGCGACCACGGCCGGGTTCGCGGGATGCACCGCGATGCCGGAGACCGCGTTCGCGCCGAAGCCCGGGGGCGAAACGTTGGTCCAGGCCGGGCCGACCGGGCCCGGCGCGGTGCCGGGCGCCGGGGTCACGGGGACCGCGGGCAGGGCCGCGAGCTGCCGCCAGACCTGGCCCGTGGTCGTTCCGATCCACATGGCGCGCGGCGCCGCGCCCTTCGCGATGGCGAGGGAGCTGGTGTCGCCCCCAAAGGCCGCGATGTTCAGCAGCCCGACGTTCACGCCGTCGCTCGTGTAGTAGCAGCCGCCCTTGCGGCCCAGCAGCAGCAGGTTGGACGTGACCGGGTCGCTCTCGAGCACCCCGATGAAGGTCTGGGGATGGAAGTCGTTCCCCGCCGCGTTCGTGGGGAAGACCATGCCCGTGTCCAGCGGCACCATGATGTTGTTGGGTGGCGGCACCTCCGGCAGCGTGGCGGTGTTCTGGGGCGGCCGGGGCGGCGGGGGCGGCCCGGGCATGGGGCCGATCTGCACGAACTCGTTCGCGCTCTGCCAGGTCGGGAAGAAGTTCCTGGGGTTGTTGGGGTCGATCCCCAGCACCCCCCCATCGGCGCCCATGAGCCGGTACCACGTCTGGCCGCCGTAGCTGACGAAGGTGCCGTTGTCCTGCATCCCCCCGCCCACGATGAACGGGAACGTCGGGTGGGTGGTGATGTCCGTGAACTGGGCGCAGGTGATGCCGTAGCTCCGCTTGCGCCACACCGGCTTGGACGTGGGCGGCGGGAGAATGCCCGCCGCCACAGGCGAAGGGTTCAGGTTCTGGATGTCCGGACTGTAGGAGATCCCGCCGTCGTTGCACACCCAGAGCGCCTTGGCGCTGCGCGCGTCGAAGAGGATCGCGTGGAAGTCCGCGTGCTGCGCCCGGTCGCCGTTGTCGTAAAGCCGCCAATCGAGCAGCGTCGCCCAGGTCTGGCCGCCGTCGGTGCTCACGTGCAGGTCCACGTAGCCCAGCAGCACGCGCAGCGCGTTCGACGGGTCCACCTCGAGCACCAAGCTGTAGAACGCCTGCCCGGACGAGCTCGCCGTGGGCACGTCCGCCAGCACGGCCCCGCCCCGCGTATCCCACTTCTGCCCGAAGTTCACGCCCTGCAGCACGACGGTCGGGAACTGCTGCACCGCGACCGCGCCGGAGTAGCCGAAATCCTCGAAGACCGCGTACCCGATCGGCGTGGGGTTGGCCGCCGTCGGGCGTGAGAACGCGACTCGCACCCGCCCGATGGTCGCCGGCGGCGGCACCGCCGGCAGCGCCGTGCCCGCCACCGCCGACCAGACGGTGCTGCCCGCGTCCCGGTCGTAGACGCCGCGCCGGATGCCCTGCCCCTCGATGCCCGCCAGCAGGACGTACTTCTTCGGGTTCGCCGGATCGACGGCCAGCACGACGTCGCTGATCCCGTTGCCCAGGGGGATCGGCTCGGCCACCACGGAGCCACCCGGCTCGAAGCGCCAGAGCCCCGTGCTGGACGCCGCCCAGCAACGCCGGGGCTCGTTGGGATCGACCTGGATGCGGGCGTAGTTGTCGGCCGCGCCGTTCCCGCCCGTGCCGGCCGGAGCGAGCCGGTCGAAGCTGCCGCCGCCGTCCGTCGAGCGGTAGAGTCCGCGCCCCGCGATCGCCCCCCGGAAATACGCCTCGCCCGTGCCCACGTAGAGGGTGCGCGCGTCGGACGGGGCGAGCGCCAGCGCCCCGATCGCGAGCAGCAGCTCCGCTCCGCCCAGCTGCGTCCAGGTGTAGCCGTCGTCCTCGGTCTTCCACAACCCGCCGAAGCCGCTGCCGGCGTACAGCGTGGTGGGGTTGCGCCGGTCCTGCGCGATCGAGCGCATGGAGCCGCCCACGTTGCGCGGGCCCAGCGGCGTCCAACGCTCCGCCTGCGGGTCCGGGTCCGCAGCGCGGATGTACGCGATGGCGGCATCCACCGTCCCGGCAAAACCCTGGGGCGTGGTGCGCAGCAGGTCGAAGAGCGCCTGCCGGCGGTCCTGCGGGCGGTCGAAGTCCCGCTCCTCGGTGAGGAAGATCCCCGGGCCGATGCCGTCCGCCATGTCAGTGCACCGCCACGGGATCGGGCATGTCGAGCAGGAAGGCCAGCGCCCGCGACAGCTCCTGGTTGCTGTGCCCGCCGCCGAGGGGCGCCGTGGCGTCGGCGGCGTTCTTCGTCTTGTCGCCTGCCACCGTCAGCCAGCCGCGCAGCAGCGGCACCCAGCCCAGGTCGCGCAGCACCGGCTCGCCCGCGTCCGGCCCCGGATGCCAGCCGGGGTCCTTGGGCGTGGGCATGGCCGAGTCGTAGGTGGCGGGCACCGCGCCCTTCTCGCTCTGGGCACCGCCGTGGACGATGGTGCGCCACTCGTTCACGCGCCGCCGGTCCAGGCTCCAGTTGCGGAAGACCTGGTAGACCTTGGCCACGGCCGGGTCGGCGGCCGTGTTGTCCGGCTTCTTCTTCCCCGCCAGCGTGGGCACGGTCAGGTCGGTGCTCTTGAGCAGGTGGGGCGTCGCCCCCAGGCAGAGCAGCGCGGCGAAGTCCGCCGCGTAGTCCATGATGGCCTGGCCGCCCACCGCGCCGCCCGAGGGGTCCATGACGTAGGAGTAGCCCTGCGGCGTCTCGGTCTCCGAGCCGACGCGGGCGTAGTCGGTGCCGTTGTCCAGCCCGGGGTTGAAGGCCGAGGACACGACCATCTCCGTGTCGGAGCGCACCTGCGTGACGATGCGCGCCTGCCCCCGCGCCTGGACGCGGTCGCCCGGCAGGAAGAAGGTGCGGAAGAAGGTGCCATCGCCCAGCACCTTGTTGCCATCGCTGTGCACGTGGCCCGGGCCGTCCACCACCCCCTCCTCCCGCGGGTCGAAGGGGATGGGCCCGGCATGGCCGAAGCGGATCGCCTGCAACGACTTGGGCGCGTGGTGCAGGATGTAGTCGGTGTTGTCGGCCGACGTCCCCAGCTTGTGGTACTTCTGCGATTCCTCGGTCTCGAGCCGCGCCGAGTACTTGTCCGGCTTTTCGGCTTCCGCCACGTCGCCCTCGTCCGAGAACGTCGCCCCGGAGGGCAGGTCGTAGTCCAGGTCCGCCGGGTAGACCACGGTGAACTTCAGGTGCCCGGTAGCGGCGCCGGAGTCCTTGACCGTGCGGGTCAGGTAGTCGCCGAACTGGGTGGCCGTCAGCGGCGAGACCGGCACCTGCACCACCTGCCCGGGCGCGTCCTTGCCGCTGAAGCTGAACTCGAGGTCGAGCCGCCGGGAGCGCACGTACATGTCCCCTCCGCCGTCCCACCAGAGCTTCACCAGCTCGCGGCCGTCCGAGGGGAAGAAACGCTGCGCCAGCGTCGGAACGGCGTTCACCGGGTCGTGGAACAGCGTGGTGTCATCGAAGACGCGCACGAAGTGCGGGCGGTCCGCCGGGAATGCCTCGGGCCGCTCCGGGATGCGCGCGTCCCGCAGCTTCTTCGCTGCCACGAACCAGGTGATGCCGACGGCCAGGATGAAGAGACCGGTAATGATGCCGAAGACGATGGTCGCGGCCTCGGTCGAGCCGCCCGCGATCGCCTGCGGCAGCCATACCGCGAGGGAGAAGAGCGCCAGGAAGAGCACGGTGACGATGAGCGGCGCGGCGAAGACCAGCGCCAGCACCAGGCGGCCGGTCTTGCCGTGGCCCACGTTCGCCAGCGCCGTGATGGAGAACACCAGGCCGAAGGCGGCCGGGAGGCCGAAGATGATCAGCCAGCGCAGCCACCAGGGCGCGTCGTCGATCCCCAGCGAAGCGAAGAACATGAACGTCGCCAGCAGGTAGACAATGGCGCTGGTCCCGCCGGCCGCCGCCATGGTCTCGACCCCCCTGGTCGTCATGGAGATGGCGAAGAAGCCGTAGACCAGGGGGATCAGCGTGCTCATGGCCATGGGCAGCATGGCGATCTCGAAGAAGGCGCGCTCATCGGCGTGCTGCGCGGGCGTATTCGTCAGGAACTTCCCGCCGTGCGGCATGGCCAGCGCCAGCGGGAAGAGCGCCATGAGCGGCACCATGGCCGGCATCAGGAAGGCCCACCACGTCCAGTAGCCCCAGCCGTAGCCCATGGCGATGATGCCGTTGCGGAATACGGTGTAGCCGTCCTTGTAGAAGGCGGGATCGGACGTGGGCGGCGACAGCTCGCCGAAGCTCTTCTCGAAGGCGCCGAAGCCCACTGGCCGGTGCGAGCGCACGCGGTAGACCTGCTCCAGCGCCGCCTCGTAGGCGGTGTAGAACTCGGGCGGCACCTCGTCCACGGTGGGCCACCAGACCGCCCAGTCCTGCCCTTCCCGGGTGCTCTGGCGTCGCAGCACCTGCTGGGCGACGCGGGCGTCGATGGTGCCCTC
>JADGQX010000004.1 GCA_017881445.1 Gemmatimonadota bacterium
GGCCCGAGGGCGGCCGGGCGCGGGCCAGCGGCGGGCGCCGGCCGGCGCCGGGCACCACCCGCATCTACATCGGGGCCGGCCGCGCGGCGGGCATCCGCCCGCAGGACATCGTGGGCGCCATAGCCAACGAGGCCGGGCTGAGCGGCCGCGACATCGGCGCCATCGAGATCGCGGACCGCTTCTCCCTGGTGGAGCTGCCCGAGTCGGCGGCGGCCGACGTCGTGGCCGCGCTGCGCGGCACCAAGATCAAGGGACGCAAGGTGGTCGTGCGGCGGGAGCGGTACGAGTCGACCTGAACCGTCCGGGGGGTGAGCGATGACGGAGCACGCAGCGGGAGCCGCGCGGCCGGCGCGCGCCTACCACTGGCTGGCGGCGGTGCCCGCCCTCTGCCTGCTGGGGGGCATACCCTTCGCCAACCGCCTGGAGCCCTTCGTGCTGGGGCTCCCCTTTTTGCTGTTCTGGATCCTGCTCTGGGTCGTGCTCACGTCCGCCGTCATGGGGCTGATCTATACCCTGGACGAGCGGGCGGCCCGCCGCAGCGGCGGACCGGACGTCGCCTCATGAGCAGCGCCCTGGCCATCATCGGCGCATTCCTGCTGCTCTCCCTCACCCTGGGCATCCTCGCGCGCCGCGGCCGCACCATGAACCTGGAGCAGTGGTCCGTGGGCGGCCGCGGCTTCGGTACCATCTTCGTCTTCCTGCTGATGGCGGGAGAGATCTACACCACCTTCACCTTCCTGGGCGGCAGCGGCTGGGCCTACGGCAAGGGCGCACCGGCGTTCTACATCCTGTGCTACGGCGCCGTGGCCTATGCCATCTCCTACTTCCTGCTGCCGCCGATCTGGCGCTACGCCACGGCCAACCACCTGCTCTCCCAGGCGGATTTCTTCGCGGCCAAGTATACCAGCCGCGGGCTGGGCGTGCTGGTCTCGCTGGTCAGCGTGGCCGCCATCGTGCCCTATCTCGTGCTGCAGCTCAAGGGACTGGGCATCATCCTCTCCGAGGCGTCCTACGGAGAGTTCTCACCGGCGCAGGCGGTCTGGATCAGTACCGCGGCCCTGGTATTCTACGTGGTGGTCTCCGGCGTGCACGGCTCCGCCTGGACCGCCGTGGTCAAGGACGTGATGATCCTGGGCGTGGCCGCGGCGCTGGGACTTTATCTGCCGCTCCACTACTATGGCGGCTATCGCGCCATGTTCGTCGCCATCGAGGCGGCCCACCCCGGGTTCCTGACGCTGCCGGCCCACGGCATGAGCCCCGCCTGGCTGATCTCTACGGTGCTCCTCACCGCACTGGGCTTCTATATGTGGCCGCACACCTTCGCCTCCGCCTACACGGCTCGCAGCGAGGGCGTGTTCCGGCGCAACGCCGTCATCATGCCGCTCTACCAGCTGGTCATGCTCTTCGTCCTCCTGGTCGGCTTCTCGGCCATCCTGCGCGTCCCCGGGCTCAAGGGCGCCAACGCCGACCTGGCGCTGCTGGAGGTCTCCAAGGCGACGTTCTCGCCGCCGGTGGTGGGCGTCATCGGCGCCGCCGGGCTGCTCACCGCCCTGGTCCCCGGGTCCATGCTGCTGGTGACGGCGGCCACGATCCTGGCGCAGAACGTCTTCCGCAGCGTGGTGCCGGGCGCGGCCGACCGCACCGTCTCCATCCTGGCCAAGTGGCTGGTCCCGGTCGTGGCGCTGCTGGGGGTGTGGCTGACGCTCCGGCCGGGCAACGCCCTGGTACCGCTGCTGCTCATGGGCTACAACATGGTGACGCAGCTCTTCCCGGCGGTGCTGCTGGCGCTGCCGCGCAGGCCGTTGGCGACCCGGGCGGGCGCCTTCGCCGGCATCCTCGCGGGCGAGGCCACCGTGGCGGCCCTTTCGCTGAGCGGCGTGACCCTGCCAGGGCTGCTGCCGGGATGGCCCGCCCTGGTGACGGACCTGAACATCGGCATCGTCGCGCTGCTGGTGAATGCCGTCGTCCTGGCCGGCGTCACCCTGGTGACGCGGGCGCCGGCCCGGCGCTGACCGGCCTGGCCTCGCGGGCGCGCCCACGACGCTGCATCTTGGAAAGACAACGGTCGTGCGTCAGGAGGGCGCCATGCGAGGGTCCATCGGCCCGGTTCGCATCATCACCGTTTCCCGGGAGTACGGCAGCGGCGGGGGCGAGATCGCCCGCATGGTCGGCGACGCGCTGGGATGGCGCGTGATCGACCACGCCGTGATCGAGGAGGTCGCCCGCCGGCTGCACGCGCCCGAGGCCGATATCGAGGCCATGGACGAGCACGTGGGGGGCATCGTGGAGCGGATCGCGGGCGTGTTCGCCCGGGGCTCGCCGGAAGCCCCGGTCGTTTCGCCCATCCCCGACCCCGACACCATCGCGGCGCTGGCCCGCGCCGTGCTCCGGGACGCGCTCTCCTCGCTCCCGTTCGTGGTCGTCGGCCACGGTGCGCAATGCCTCTTCTCCGCCCGGGACGACGCGCTCCACGTGTTCGTGGGAGCCCCGCTGAAGAATCGCGTCCGCCGGGTGGCGGAGCGGCGGGGCGTGGCACCCGACGTGGCGGCGCGGGAGGTCGAGCACCGCGATGCGGAACGGCACCGCTACCTGCGGCACCACTTTTCCTGTGACCCGGACAACCCCGACCTCTACACGATCCAGCTGAACACCGGCTCGATCTCGCTGGAGCACGCCCGGTTGCTGATCCTGCAGCTGGTGCAGTGGCGCGAGGTCGCGCCGGTCGGCGCGTAGCGCGCCGACCCCTGGAATCGCCTACACCCTGCTTGGCAGAGCGTGCTCGGCCGCTGCTTCTTCTGCTACCGACCCTTCCCGTTGAACGGGTCACTGGAAGGCCTCGCCCTCGGACGGCGCGTCGCCTTCGACCCCGAGCGCGGCCGGCTGTGGCTGGTCTGCGCGTCCTGCGGGCGCTGGACGCTGGTCCCCATCGAAGAGCGTTGGGAGGTGCTGGAGGCGCTCGAGCGCATGGTCGCCGGGGCCCGGGTCCTGGGTCGGACCGACCACATGGCGCTGCTCTCGGTCCGGGACCTCGAGATCGTTCGCATCGGACGCGCGGACCTGCGCGAGGAAACCCGCTGGCGTTACGGCCCGGAGTTCGCCGCCCGCCGCGCGCGCGCCGACCGGCTCGACCGGCTGGGGGAGGCGGCGGATGGCGTGCTCACGACCTCCCTCTTCCTTTTCAGCCTGGCGTTCGGCGGCTGGCCCCTCGTCGCCGACACCGATCCCGACAAGTGGCTCCGCTGGGTCCGGCGCCGGCGCTTCGGCCGGTATGTCTGGCGCGGTGCGCCCGCCTGCCCGCGATGCGGTAAGGCGCTGCCGGACCGCGGCTTCGAGGAGCGGGGCTCCCTCCTGGTCGAGGTCCGCGAGGGCGGCGGCCTGGGAGTGTGGTGGCCCTGTCCCGAGTGCGGGTCTGCGCGCGACGACGGAGGACACCGGCTCGCCGGCCTGGCGGCGGAGCACGTGCTGCGCCGCCTGCTCGCCTGGGAGAACTTCGCGGGGGGCAGCCCGGAGACCATGCACCACGCCCTGGACCTGGTCGAGCGAGCGGGCTCCGCCGCGGGTCTCGTCGCCGGCAGCTCCGGCGCCCTCGCGATCGGGCGGGTGCCGGCCCGGGTCACGTTGGCCCTCGAGATCGCCCTGAGCACCGAGGCCGAGCGCCGCCTGCTGGCCATGGAGCTGGGCGCCCTGGAGCGACGCTGGCGGCGCGAGGAAGAGATCGCCGCCATCGTCGATGGGGAGCTGACACCCATTCCCGTCGCACCCCCGCCCGTGGCTCTCACGAGTGTGTCGAGATCCAGACCAGGCGAAACGCCCATGCGCTGAAGGCCGCCGCCGCCAGGGTGATGATCACGAAGAACGGGTCCGTCGCCAGGTGGGGACCTTCCACGATCGCGCGCCAGATGTGCACCAGGGTGAGCAGGCCGAAGACCACGCCGGTCGTCATGACATAGGACTTCACGGGATCGCCTCCTGGTGCCCGATGCGGAATGCGCCGCCGCCGGATGCTCGCGGCCGCGGAAGCTCGTTGAATTGGGGGCGGCGATCGTCAGGAAGTGCGGCTCCCGGGGGGGCGGCGCAGCCCGAGGCGGGCCAGGGTGAAGAGCGCGGCCATGGAGAGGAGCCCGGCGGGCACGAGGAGGAACGACGCCCGCAGCCCGACGGCGTCGCCCAGCAGCCCCGTGGCGTAGGGCAGCGCCGTCCCGCCCACCAGCGCCATGACCAGCATCACGCTGAAGGCAGTGCCGGAGAGCGCGGGGAACCGGTCGCCGCCATAGCCCATGATGACGGGGAAGACGGGGGCGAAGCCGGCGCCCACCAGCAGCCCGCCCAGGCCCACGGCCGCGGGCGTGGTGCCGGCTACCATGATGATGGCGCCGGTGAGCGCGATGCCGATGGCCGTGTAGAGGACCCGGGCCGGCGGGAAGCGCCGGCCGGCGAGGCCGAGCAGCAGCCGGCCTGCGATCATGCCCACCCAGTAGAGCGAGAGCAGCAGGAGGGCGCGCTCGGCGGAGAGGCCGAGCACCTGCTGGACGTACGCCGCGGTCCAGCCGCTGGCGATCATCTCCATGCCGCTCTCGAAGAACAGGCAGGCGCCGAGCAGGACCAGCGGCCCGTCCCGCAGCAGCGCCAGCCCGTGGGCCAGGGGAAAGCCTTGCGGGTGCTTCGGCGGCGGGAAGCGGATCGCCAGCAGGTAGACCAGCGGCAGCGCGGCGGCCAGGCCCACGCCGGCCGTGATGGTGCCGTAAGAGAAGCGTCGCAGCAGCAGCGCCAGCACGAGCGGCACGCCGAAGGCGCCCACGCCGAAGAACACGCCCATCAGGCTGAGATCCGCCCCCCTCGAGCCTTCGTCGCTCACATCGGCCACCAGGGCGCTGGTGGCGCCGTTCACGACGCCCCCGCCCAACCCGATGAGCGCCAGCGAAGCCGCCACCAGCCGCAGCGAAGGGGCGAAGGCGATGCCCTCCAGCCCGATGGCGATCAGCGCCACGCAGCCCGCCAGCAGTGCCCGGTAGCCGTAGCGGTCCACGATCGGGCCGAACAGCACGGAGCCCAGCAGGATGCCGATGGTCAGCACCGGGAAGAGCGAGCCAGCCGCCGCGTTGCCGAGGCCGAAGCGCGCGATCAGGGATGGCAGCAGCGATCCCAGCGCGGTGAGGGAGATGCCGAAGACGAGGATGCCCGCGCAGGCGGCGGCGAACACCCGCCGCCGGGAATAGACGGCCGGGCCGTCGGTCACGGACGGCCCGCGCGGGTGGCCCTATCGGTATCCGCGGCCGGGTCGGCGCCGGGCTCGCCCGGCGGGTCCGCCGCCGCGACAGGAGCCGCGGCCAGCGCCAGGCGGGCGGCCCCCAGCAGGGGCGCGGCAGCCCCCAGGGCGGCGGCCACGAACTCCACCTGTCTCATGGCCGCGGGCAGCGCCCAACGCTCCGCCTCGCCGCGCACCCGCGAGAGCAGCTTCAGCGCCGGCCCGAAGATGTCACCGCCGAACACGATCCGCTGTGGGTTGAAGAGACTGACCAGGTTGGCGGCCGCCATGCCCCAGTATGCCACGGCGTCGCCCAGCGCCTCCGCCGCCAGGGCGTCGCGCATCTCGAGCGCGGCGAACACGTGCTCCGAGGTCAGGGCGTGCGGCGCCACAGCGCGCAGCGGACCCTCGTAGCGGGGCGTCGCGGCCAGCAGCAGGCGCGCCACCTCCCCGAGTCCCTTGCCGGAGGCGTGGAACTCGAAGCAGCCCGCCTGCCGGTACGGCTCCAGCCAGGGGCGCGCCAGCGCCATCCAGCCGATGCCCCCAGCGAGGTCGGCGCTCCCGCGCAGCAGGGCGCCATTCACCAGGATCCCGACGCCGATTCCCTTGCCCACCTCCAGGTAGGCCGCGTCCCGGGCGCCCGCCGCCGCGCCGCTCCAGCTCTCCGCCAGCATGCAGGCCCCCGGGCGGGGCACCAGGCGCACGGGGCAGCGGCGTCGCACGGCCGCCTCCACTTCCCGGCCCAGCGGGTAGTCGCTGAAGTCGGGGATTTCCGGTACCGAGACCAGGCCCCCCGGCTGCACGGTTCCGGCCACGGAGACGCCGACGGCGTCCACGCTCTCGCCGCGCTTGGCCGCGCCCGCGGCCAGCTCGCGAACCGCGCGGCACACGACCCTGGCCACGGCACGGCCATCCCGGTCGGCCAGGGCCGCATCCGTGCGCACGAGCGGGTCGGAGCCGCCGGTCCCACCCGGGAACAGTGCTGCCGATACCCGGGTGTCGCCGAGGTCCAAGCCGATGACCGCCATAGTCTCTCCGGAGCTGGGCGCAGACGGGGAGAGCGCCCGCGCGCCTACCGCAACGTATTCCGGCGACGGCGGCGAGGTCAACGGTCACGGCGCGCGCGCGCCGGACCGCCCGTGCGCCTGGCAGCGGGACGGACGCCGCGGGCCAGGGTGCGGGAGGTAGCCTGTCTTCGTCGGGCGCTGCGGCCGCGCGTCTACTGCGGGGGTGATACCGGGGTCGGGTAAAGCGCCACGCGTCCCGCCCGTTCGCTCCACCCGGGTGCGGCCGTCAGCCGGCCGATGGCGGCGGCATCCAGCGGAGCGGTCGCGGCCTCCAGGGCACGGCGGAGCGCGTCCGTGCCGGCCAGGCGCTCGAGGTGCCCGGCGCCCGTGGGATTCGCCGCGGTGGGATAACCGGCCCAGCGGAGCTCGGCGCGGTGAAGGACGGCGATCTCCGACAGCAGCGCAATGCCCGCCGCCACCGGACGGACGCGCTGGGGGTCGAGCACACGCATGCGCACGGCCTCGCAGCCCTGGCCGGCGTGGGGCCCGACGGCGGGCGTGAACCGGGCCGGCTCCGGTGCCAGGCCGGGCAGGTCGCGGGCGACGAGGCGCGCCGCCAGCGTCGTCGCCTGCAGCCAGGGGGCCCCCACGGCCTCGAAGGACAGCGGGCTGCCGCGTCCTACGCTGAGGTTCGTCGCCTCGAAGAGGCAGGTGCCGGGGTAGAGCAACGCCGCCTCGAAGCGGGTGATGGCGGGCGAGGTGGGGACGAAGGGCAGTCCCAGCTCGGGCCAGAGGGCATCCCGGCGCCAGCCCTCGCAGAGCACCACGCGCACATCCGCGTCCGGCCGGGTCTCGGCCCGCCAGAGGCTGGCCAGTTCGCCCAGTGTCAGGGAGTGCCGGATCGGGATCGTGTGGCGGCCGAGGAAGGACGCGTGCGCCGGCTCCAGCAGGGGTCCCTCCACCCATTCCATCAGCCCGCCCAGCGGGTTGGGCCGGTCGAGGATCCAGACCTTCAGCCCCGCTGCGGCGCAGGCATCCACCACGTGCGTCATGGTCCAGGCGTATGTGTAGAAGCGGGCGCCGATGTCCGGCAGGTCGCAGAGCACGCCGTCGAGGCCGGCGAGGGCCTCCGGCGACGGCCGCATGGCATCGCCATAGAGGCTGACCACCGGCAGCCGGGTGAGGGAGTCCGTGCCGCCGGCCACGGCGGCGCCATCGGGGGCGCGGGCGCCCAGACCGTGCTCGGGCGAGAACAACCGGACGATCGGCAGGCCCGCCTGCAGCAGCGCCGCGCGCGTGTGCCGGTCGGCGTCGCGGGCCAGCCGGGCGGCGTCGTTGGTCAGCAGCGCCAGGCGGCGCGGTCCCGGCGAGCCGAGCAGGCCCGGGTCGGCGACAAGGCGGTCGGCACCGAAGAGCATGGGCGGAAAGGTACGCGCGACCCCCAGGCCGGGCGATGGGCTCGATGTTGCAGGCGGCTCCCACGGGCGTTGCGCGGCAGGGGCGGGAGCGCCAAAGTGGACGTGCGCCGACGCGGGTGCGCGGATCCCGGTGGATGCCGGCGGATGGTCCGCGGGTCGAACGCGTTCGAGAGGAGACAGCCATGATGCGAGGCGGAAGCGCGATCTATTGCCCGGCCTGCAACAATCACCAGGTCGTGGGGAGTCCAGGCACGAAACTGCAGCTGCCCCTGACGGTCACCTGCAGCAAGTGCGGCGCGACACTATCCGTCGCCAAGAGCGAGAGCATGGGCGTACACGTCAGCGTGCAGGGCGCCGGGCATAGCTGAGCCGCGGTTCGCCGGGACGCGGCGGTTCGTCGGGACGCGGCGGCTCGCCGGGACGCGGCGTCGAAGCCGGACCGCCGCCCCTCGGGCCGGTTCACGCCCGGCGGCGCGTCCGGGCGTGGTTGCGCGCGGGCGAGGCGCGCCCGATCCTTCTGGTGTATCGCCCGCCACCAGGATGACCGGGATGCCCGACACGCTCAGGGATCTGCGCTCGAGGGAGTTCGCGCGGCTGGACGCCGCCGGTCACGCCTATCTCGACTACACGGGCAGTGGCCTCTACGCCGAATCCCAGCTGGAACGGCACATGGAGCTGCTCCAGCGGGAGGTGCTGGGCAACCCGCACACGGAGAGCCCCACCTCGCTGCCCGCGACCCGCAGGGTGGAGGCGGCGCGAGCCGACATCCTGGATTTCTTCCAGGCCGACCCCTC
Organism: Gemmatimonadota bacterium; assembly: GCA_017881445.1. GTDB lineage: Bacteria > Gemmatimonadota > Gemmatimonadetes > Longimicrobiales > RSA9 > JADGQX01. The sequence goes on from JADGQX010000004.1 coordinate 8,465, forward strand.
CGAGTACGAGGTCATCTTCACCGCGAACGCCAGCGGTGCGCTCAAGATCGTGGGCGAGAGCTTCCCCTTCGGCCCGGGCTCCCGCCTGCTGATGACGGCAGATAACCACAATTCGGTGAATGGGATACGGAGTTTCGCCGCGGCGCGGGGCGCGGCGGTGGAGTACCTGCCGCTGGACGGCGAGCTGCGCGCCGGGCCGCTGGAGCCCTACCTCGGCTCCGCCGCCGCCGCGCCGGGTCTCTTCGCCTTTCCGGCGCAGTCCAACTTCTCCGGCGTCAAGCACCCGCTGGGCTGGATCGCCACGGCCCAGGCCGCCGGGTTCCGCGTGCTGCTGGACGCGGCGGCCTTCGTGCCCACCAGCCGGCTGTCGCTGCGGGAGGTGCACCCGGACTTCGTGTGCGTGTCGTTCTACAAGATGTTCGGGTATCCGACGGGCGTGGGGGCGCTCATCGCGCGCCACCCGGCGTTGCTCGAGCTGCGACGCCCGTGGTTCGCGGGGGGGACGGTGCGCTTCGTCTCCGCCCAGAACCAGGAGCACCTGCTCAAGGCCACGGCCGAGGCGTTCGAGGATGGAACGCTCAACTTCCTGGCCATCGCCGCGGTGCCGTTCGGCCTGGAGCTGCTGCGCTCCCTGGGCATGGAGGCGGTCAACCGGCACGTCATGGATCTGACCGCCGCCCTGCTGGATGGAATGGTGTCGCTGCGGCACTCGAACGGCGCGCCCCAGGTGCGGGTGTACGGGCCGCACGACCTGCGCGGCCGGGGTGCCACCATCGCGTTCAACGCCCTCGACCCGGAGGGTGGGCTCGTGGAGTACGAGCGGGTCGAGGAGGTCGCGGCCGAGGCGCGGGTGTCGGTCCGGGGTGGCTGCTTCTGCAACCCGGGCGCGGCGGAGTTCGCCTTCGGCTACACCGCCGCCGAGTCCTACCGCTGCTTCCACACCATGGCGCCGACCGATTTCACCCTGCAGCAGTTCTCGTCCTGCATGCACGGCATGCCGGTGGGCGCGGTGCGCGCGTCCCTCGGCCTGGCCAGCGACGAGTCCGACGTCCAGCGGCTGCTGGAGGTTCTTGCCGCCCTGCGCGACGAGCCGCCCGGCACGGGCGCCCGGCGGCTGCCGCCCGTCATTGGGGGCTGAGCCCCCCCTCCCGACCCTTCTTTTCCGTTCGTCCCAGCCGTCACCTGCGCGTCACCCCAGCCGGTGCAACCCTTGGCGCATGCGCTTCGTCCAATGGGTGCAACCAGGACGACTCATCACTCGTACTGGACGCCATGGACAGGACGAGGGGCGGCAGCACGACCGGCCCGCAGCAGTCGAAGCACCGACCTGGCACAACCACCCGCGCCGAACGGCGGCGCGTTGCCGACCATGCTTCGGAGGAGGGGACGATGTCGAGGATCCGGGCTTTCGTGATCGTGGCGGCCGTCGCCGCCGTTGCGCTTCCCTTGAGCGTGCGGGCGCAGGACAACGCGCCTACCGCGGACCAGTTGCAGGCCCGCGCCCAGGCACTGTACCCCAGCCCGGATCTGTACCCGGTGGCGGCCAGGCTCTTCCAGCGGTCGGCGGCAATGCGCGCGCCGGGTGATCCACGGGCGGTGGACGCGCTGGCCATGGCCGCCCGGCTGCTGACCTATTCCGGACAGTACGGCCGGGCTCGTGCCGCCATGGAGAGTGCGGCGGAGCGCGCACTGGCGGATGGGGACGTGGTGACGGCCGCGTATCGCTTCGCGGACGCCGCCTACATCGCCGGCAACTACGCCCACACCACCCGGGCCGAGGACCTGGTGGAGCGCGTGGTCTGGCTGGCTTCGGTTCCCGGGCTGAGCGCCGGGCAGCGCCAGGACATGCTCGAGCGCCTGGGACCCACGGCGCTTCCCAGCGCCATCTCCGGAGCGGGCCTGGCGTCGGTGAAGTGACCGAAACGGATCCGGCGGGCGGGCGCCGCCCGCCCGCCGGGTCCGACGACGCAGAACGGCGCCCGGAGCGGTTTCGCTCCGGGCGCCGTGCGCTTCGGGCAGGTCCTCGGGGAGCGGCGGGCTCAGCCCACCGGGACCTGGGCTTCCTCCTCGTACTCCTCCTCCACGACGGGCGCGAGGCCCCAGGTGGGCTCGAGGCCGAGCCCGGACGCCTTCTCCTCCTCCTTGATCGCCCGCTGCTTCTCCTCCGAGACGAAGCGCTTCTTCGTCCAGGCGCCAAAGTCGTCCAGGTAGGTGTAGGCGACCGGCACGACGATGAGCGTCAGCATGGTGGAGGTGATCAGCCCGCCGATGACCGCGCGCGCCATGGGAGCGCGCAGACCGCCGCCCTCGCCCAGGCCGAGGGCGATGGGCAGCATGCCGAAGATCATGGCGGCGGTGGTCATCATGATCGGGCGCAACCGGACGCGGCCGGCCTCCACCAGCGCCGTCCAGCGGTCCTTGCCCGCGGTTCGCCGCTCGTTAGCGTTGTCCACCAGCAGGATCGCGTTCTTCGTGACCAGCCCCATGAGCAGGATGACGCCGATCATGCTCATCATGCTGAAGGTGCTGTGCGTGAGGAGTAGCGCGATCAGCACGCCGATGAGCGAGAGCGGCAGCGAGAGCATGATGGCGAAGGGCTGCGTGAGGCTCTCGAACTGGCTGGCCAGGATGAGGTAGATCAGGATGACCGCCAGCAGGATCGCCTCAAGGACGTAGCCGACGGTCTCGTTCATCATCTCGGTCTCGCCGCCGAACTTGACGCTGTAGCCCGGGGGCATGCGCATCTGGTTGGCGGACTGGAGAATGGCGGCGGACGCCTTGGAGGTGGAGAAGCCGGGCGCCGAGTTGGCGGACACGGTGACGACGCGCTCCAGGTCCTGGCGGTCGAGCTCCGTGGGCGCAGTGCCCTTCTGGACTTCCGCGATCTGCTGCAGAGGCACGACGTCGGCCACTCCGGCCGCGTTCTTCCGCGACGTCGCCAGCGGGAGGGTCCGCAGGTCCTCGACGCTCCTGCGCTCCTCGGGCGCGACCTGGAGCACCACGTCGCGCTCCTCGCCCGAGGGGTCCTGCCAGTTGCTGACGGTCTGGCCCGCGATGAGCGGGCGGACCGTGGCGGCGACCTGGCCGATGTCGAGGCCGAGATCGTTGGCCATGTTCCGGTTGACCGCTATGCGGTACTCCGGGCGGGGCTGCCCGAGCGACGACTCCACGTCCATGATCCCCGGGATCGCCTTCATCCGGGCGGAGAGGTCGTCGGAGAGCTTCTGCAGCTCGGAAACGTTGGGACCCTTGATGTTGATCTGTAGCGAAGCGTGGGCGCCGCCCATCCCGCCCGACGCCACGATGGACGAGGTGACGCCGTAGATGGAGGCGAGCCGCTGGCGCGCCTCGACCTGCAGCTCATCCTCCGTCTTCTTCCGGTCGGCGGTGGGCACGAGCTTCACGTAGAAGTTGCCGTGCGTGACCGTGCCGGTCAGCCCGGCGCCGACGGTCAGGTAGGTGTAGTCGACGCCCGGGATCGAGTGCAGCACGCGGTCCATCTCCAGCGCCTTCTGCCGCGTGTACTCGATGGACGAGCCCTCGGGCGTGTGGAAGTTGACGCCGAACTCCGCGGAGTCCGACTTGGGGAAGAACTCGCCGCCGATGAGCGGGAAGAGCGCCATTGTGCTGACGAAGGCGAGAACAGCGATGCCGAGCGTCTTCTTCCGATTGGCCAGCGCCCACTCGATGATGCCGCGGTAGCGGTCGGCCTCATGGTCGAACCAGCGGTTGAACACGGTGATCGGCCGCGTGACCGTCGCCAGGAGTCCGTGCACCTCGGGGTGCGGCTCCACGCCCCAGCGCGCCGCCAGCATGGGCGTCAGGGTGAAGGAGACGAAGAGCGAGACGAGCACAGCGAAGGCGACGGTCAGCCCGAACTGGTAGAAGAAGCGGCCGACGATCCCGCCCATGAAGGCCACCGGAATGAACACGGCGACGATGGTGAGCGTCGTCGCCATGACGGCCAGGAAGATCTCGCGCGTACCCCACTTTGCCGCGGTGAAGTGGTCCTGCCCCAGCTCGCGGTGGCGCACGATGTTCTCGATGACCACGATGGCGTCGTCGATCAGGATCCCGATCGAGAGCGACAGTGCCATGAGCGTGAGCATGTTGAGCGAGAAGCTCAGCGTGCCCATGAGGATGAACGCCGAGATGATGGAGATCGGCAGCGCCAGGGACGTGATGGCCGTCGCCTTCCAGTCGTTCAGGAAGAGCATGACGACGAGCACGGTCAGGAGGGCGCCGATCAGCAGTTCCTTGAGGACGTCGTCCACCATCGAGCGGATCCACTTCGAGTTGTCGCGGACGATGCGGACCTCGGTGCCCTTCGGCAGGCGGGTCTGCAACTCGGTCAGCGCCTTCTTGACGCCGTCCGCGACCGCCACCGTGTTGGCACCGGAGATCTTGAGCACGTCCATGGCGATGGCGCGGTTGCCATCGACGTAGGCGAGGGAGCGCTCGTCCTCGGTCGCATCTTCGACCCGCGCCACCTGGCCCAGCCGCACGGGCAGGCCGCCGCGATTCACCAAGACGACGTCGTTGAACTCGGCCGGATCCTTGATGCGGCCCAGGACGCGCACCAGGTCCTCGTTGGCGTTGCGCTGCACGAAGCCGGCGGGGACCTCCAGGTTCTGCTTCTGCAGAGCGCCCATGATGTCCGCCGCCGAAACGCCCAGCGCCTGCATCTTCGACGGGATGATGTTGATGCGGATCTCGCGGGCCAGGCCGCCCGCCAGCTGCACCTGCCCGACGCCCGACACCGACTCCAGCTTGCGCCGGATGTCCTCGTCCGCCAGCCGCGTGAGCTCCACCGCCGGCACCGTGGGCGAGGAGATCGAGAGCGAGAGGATCGGCTGGGACCCGGGGTCGAACTTCATGACCATGGGCGGATCGATGTCCGTGGGCAGGTCCCGGCGTATCTGGTCGATCTTGGCCCGGACGTCCTGGGCCGCCTGGTCGCCGTCGCGGTTGAGCTGGAACTCGACGAGCACCTGGCTCACGCCCTCGAGCGACATGGACGTGATCTGCTTGACGCCCTCGACCGTGTTGAACGACTCCTCCAGCCGGCGCGTGACCTCCTGCTCGATCGTCTCCGGGCTCGCCCCCTGGTAGACCGTCTGCACCACCACGAAGGGGAAGTCGATGTTCGGGAACTGGTCGATGGGCAGGCGGCGGAAGCTGAACAACCCCAGCACCACCAGGCCGATCATGATCATGCTGGTGAACACCGGCCGCCGGATGGCGACGGCGCTCAGCCCGCCACCGCTTTCTTTCGACGCCTTCGGCGGCGCCGGCCGCTTCGATTGCGTGGTCATGGTCAGCGCCCCGCCGGAGCGGGCGAGCCCGCCTTGGCCGTGGGGGCGGTGCGCTCGGTAGGACTCACGCCGCCCGCCGCCGCCATGCGCACGGTCGCGCCGTCGGCGAGGTCACCCGGTGCCGCGACCACCGTCTCGCCCACGGTCACGCCAGAGAGGATCTCCACCGCGCCCCGGGCCTCGTCACGCTCGCCCACCTTCACCTGCTGCTTCACCGCCTTGCCGCCGCGCACCGCCCAGACGTACGTGTCCTGGCCCGCACCCCGCAGCGAGGCGATGGGAACCACCACGCCCTCCCGGCTCGCACCCGTCAGGATCCGCCCCGTGGCGTACAGCCCGCCCACGATCGCGCGGTCCGTGTTCGGCAGCCGGACGTAGACGCCCACCTGTCGCGTGGACGCGTCCGCCGTGGGCTCGACCCGCGCCACGTTGCCGCGGAAGGTCCGACCGGGGTACGCGTCCAGCGTGAACTCGACGCGCATGCCCGCGCGGACCTTGACCGCGTCCTCCGCCGGGATCTCGCCCTCGAGCTCGAGCTGGCGCGCGTCCACGACCGTGAAGAGCACGGCGCCGGGGTTGACCGCCTCCCCTTCGTTGGCCTTGCGCTCGCTCACGTCGCCGTCGAAGGGCGCGGAAACGTTCGCGCGCCGCGCCGCCTCGCCCGCCGCCGCCTCGCCCGCACGGGCGGCCGCCAGCTGCGCCAGGGACGACTCGTAGCCCGCCTGCGCTGCCTGCAGGTCGAAGTCGGAGACGGCACCGGCCGCGTGCAGCTTCTTCGACGACTCGAGCTGCCGCAGCGCGAGGGCAACGCCGGCCTGCGCGGCGGCCACGGCGGCTTTCGCGCCCACGGCCTGGCTGCGCACGCCCTCCGCCTGCAGCGCCGCCATGAGCTGCCCCGCCGAGACCCGGCTGCCGCGATCCACCCGGAGGCCCGTGAGCACGCCTGGCACCTGCGCCCGCACCTCGGCCACCTTGTAGGGCGCCAGCGTGCCGGTCACCACCACCGCCTCGCCGATGCTCTCGCGCGCGGCCGTGGCGAGGTCGGCCTGCGCGAGCACGACCACGGTGGCGGCGTCGCCCGCGTTCTTCTTTCCGCCGCACGCGGCCATGGCCAGCGCCAGCGCGAGCAACCCGAATGTCCTGCCATGCCTGTTCATATCGTTCGCCCCGAATCCTGGGGTACGTTGTGCCGTCCGTGATGTCGTCGCCCGTGCCGCCATGTCGGTCACGGCAGCGTGGTGGCGTCCGGCGGTAGCCCGAGGGCCCGCTCCGCTCGCGCCAGCGCCGCGTAGGCGTCGTGATAGGCCTGGACTTCGTTGATGCGCGCCTGCTGCAGCGCCAGCCGCGCCGACGAGACGTCCAGCTGCGTCGCGAGTCCTTCGGCGTAGCGCAGCTCCGTCAGGTCGTAGACCTTCTGCGCCTGGGCGGCGGTGCGCGTGGCCGCGTCCACCAGCGCCTTGCCCCGCTCGAAGTCGCCCCACGCCTGCTGGTACTGGATGCGCACGCCGTCCCGCAGCTGCTCCTGCTGTACCTCCGCCTGCTTCAGCTGCGCGTGGGCCGCATCCAGGTCGGCCGTGCGGCGCAGCCCCTGGAACAGCGGCCACTGGACCGCGAAGGCCAGGTTCCAGTCGTCCTGCCACTCGTTGTTCGAGGGGAAGCGGATCGTGCTGGGATACGCCTGGCGGTTCATGGTGCCGCTGAAGGCCACGGTGGGCAGGAAGGCCGCCCGCGCGATGGTCACCTGCGCCTTGCGGATGTCGATCGACTTGCCCGCCGCCCGCATGGCGCCGCGCTGATCGAGCTGCGGCAGCGCTTCCTGGGCCGTGGGCAGCTGCAGGGCGACGACGGGCGTCCCGGCCTTCGTCCTGGACGTCAGCTCCGTCGTCAGCCGCAGCTCCGACTCCGCGGGAAGCCGCAGGAGGCGCTTCAGGTTGAGCTGCGCCAGCTCCCGGCCGCTGCGCACCTGCTGCAGCTGCGGCAGCAGGTTCGACAGGTCCACGGCCGCCCGCAGCGTGTCCAGCTCGGACGCGCGCCCCGCCTCGAAGCGCAGCTTCACCTGCTTCAGGTGCTCTCCGGCCAGCTCCACGCTCTGCTCCACGATGGCCACGCTGCGATCCGCCAGCTGCGCGTCGTAGTAGCCCGTCTTCACCTGCAGGGCCACCTCCGAGCGGGTCTCGTCCAGGGAGAAGCGCGCGGCGTCCGCGGCATCACCCGCGATATTGATCCCCGCCTTCACCCGGCCGCCGGTGTAGATCGGCTGGGTCACGCTCAGCCCCGCGATCCAGGTGTTGGCCCGACCGAAAGGCATCTGGCTGAACAGGCCCACCAGCGACCCGAGCGCCGCATCCGGTGTCTTGTCCTCCAGGTACTTCACCCGCTGATCGAGCGGCAGACTGGAGTTCGGGTCGAACTTCATGCTGTCCGGCAGCGTGAAGCCGACGTTCTGGAACACCGACCTCAGTGCGCGCGAATACGCCAGCTGCGTGTTGAACTGCGGCATCGCGTTCGACCAGGCCGAGCGCGACTGCGCCTCCGCGTAGTCCAGCTGCGACCGGGCGTTGCGCACGTCCGCGTTCTCCTCCAGCGCCCGCCCCAGCGCGTCCGTCAGGCTCAGATCGATTCGCGCCGGCGCCGGCGCCGACGCCGCGGGAGCGGGCCGCGTCGCGCCCCCGCTCTGCGCACGACTCGCCCCCGGCGTCAGCGCAGCCAGCGCCGCAACCGCCACGCATAGCTTCAGACCGCTCATCTATCCCTCTCCCCGGGTGCCCGCAGCCACCAGCCCGTCACCCGCGCAATGCCGCGAGTGGTCCCGGATCCAGCGCTCGCCCGCACCCTCGACCTCGTCCAGCAGGTGATCGTAGAATTCCGCCAGCGTCTCCAGCCGGCAACGCACCGCCGGCTCCTTGCCCACGCCTTCCCCCAGCGCCCTCACCAGCAGCTGGTGGATGCCCCTCAGCCCCACCAGCCACTGCTGCAGCATGCGCGTGTGCAGGTTCGCCGGGATCCGGTAGAAGCCCCGGCGGTCCCCCGCGTGCGCCACTCGCTCGATCCTATCGCCCCGCTCCAGCATGCGTGTGTACGTGCTCACGCTCGCCTTGCTCACGTGCAGCACGCTCGCGAGCTCATCCAGCGAGCAGGCCTCCGACGAAACCAGCAGGTACGCCACGATGCGGCCCGCCGTCCGCGGCAGACCCTCCGCGTCGAAACGGGAGCCGACCTGTTCCACCCAGTGCTGTGTGGGCTCGTCCATGGGCACGTGTCCGGACTGCTGATTCATGAGGCTAAGGATACGTCGTTTGGATTGTTCAGAATATTCTGAAAGTTCCGGACGACGTGTGGTGGAACGGACTACGCTGGCTCCGTCGCCATACTCCGGCCACCGTACTCCGGCCACCGTATTCCGGCGACCGAGATCCGGGCACCGAACTCCAATGGGTTAGGGGGGTGCGGAAAAACCGTGTGTCACGAGTGATCTCTTCTTCCGTGAGCGTTTCTTTGACGTCTGCGAGCGCCGGGGACGGGCTCCAGAGACGCGGCGCCTTCACCTCCAGCTCCTGCACGACGTCCCGGTCCGTGCCGGCCGGCAGGGTCACGAGCGCCGAGGTGGCCCGGGCCGCGACGGTGCCGTCGGCGGCGAGCAGCGTGGCGCGCAGGCGGAAAGTGCGGGGTGCGGGAAGCTCGTTGCGCACGTGCACCTTCGCCCGCACCGTCGCCGACTCGCGCGAGACCTGCGGGTAGGTCACGAACACGCCGCCGCTCGCGGGCCGGTCCGCGAGAATGGGATCGGTGATGTGCAGAGGGCTGGTGCGTACGAGGTACACCGGCCGGTACAGTCCGCCGTACGTGTTGAAGTCGAGCTGGGCCAGCGGCTTGGGGCCGGTGATCGGGTTGTCGCGGTTGTCCAGCCGCACGGCGAGCACGTGCCCGCTCCCCGTGGCGACGCCCTGGCTTATGTCCAGCACGAAGGGGAGGTAGCCGCCCATGTGGCCGCCGACGCGCCGGCCGTCCAGCCAGACGTCGGCCACGTTCATGGCGCCCTCGAAGCGCAGCAGCACCTTCCCGCCGGCGGCGGCGGGTTCCAGGCGCAGGGTGCGGCGGTACCAGCAGATGCCCTGCCACTGGGCGTCGGGCGAGCCGACCGCGCCCGTGACCAGCGCCTCGATGCGGGCGGTGTGGGGCAGGGAGACCGGCTCCCAAAGCCGATCATCGAAGTCGGCGCGCTCGGCGCCGGTCGCGTCCTGGCGCAGGAAGCGCCAGCCCGTGTCCAGGCGCTCGACGGTCCGCCCGGCTGCCGGGGCGTCGGAGGCCGCCAGCCAATCGGCGGAGCCGAGCACCGCCGTCGCGGCGCCCGCGCCCAGCACGCCCCCGACGAACTCGCGCCGCTTTATTTCGCACCCCCGCGGCTCACGGACGGGATGGACGGGGGCGCGACTCCCCTGGCCACGCGCAGCGTGGTGCTGGCGCTCCGCAGCCCAGCCGCGGCGGCCGTCACGCGCAACATGCCCGGCCGGTCGGCGCGCAGGATGGCCAGCCCGCGGCCGTTGAAGGCCCGCCGGTGGTCGGCGCGATACGGGTCGTGGTCCACGAGGCTGGCGTTGTCCAGCGCCAGCAGGAAGCCGCCCTCGACGGTGAAGGCGACGACGTCGCCCGCCGTGGGCACCACGACGCCGGCGGAGTCCACGATCTCGAAGGTGACGTTGGCCACGTCGCCCGGGGTGGTGCTGACGCTGTCGCGATCCGCGGCCAGGCGGATGGCGGCGGGCGGACCGGCCGTGCGCACCTCCGCCTCGCACGTGACCTTGCCGTCGCGCTTGCCCACGGCCCTGAGCACGCCGGGCTCATAGGGCACGTCCCAGCTCAGGTGCAGGTCCCGGGTGGTGGGGTTGACCTGCGGCCGGGCGTAGCTGTTCCACCCCCCCGACGCGCCCTGCGCCGGGAACTCCACCCGCTTCTCCCCCAGCGACCGACCGTTCAGGAACAGCTCGACGGCGCCGCAGCTGGTGTAGGCCAGGACGGGAATGAGCTGGCCCTCGCGCCCCGCCCAGTTCCAGTGGGGGAAGAGGTGCAGCACGGGACGGTCGGTCCACTGGCTCTGGTAGAGGTAGTACGAGTCCTTGGGACCGCCGGTGATGTCCACGGGGCCGGAGCCGGAGCCCTTGCCGGGCCAGCGGGTCTCGCCCAGGTAGTCGATGCCGGTCCACATGAAGTCGCCGGCGAAGTAGTCGTGGGTGGAGACCCACTGCCACAGGTGCTCCGCGCGGATCATCCCGGTGGTGTAATTGGGGCGGACCAGCTTCGGGTCGGGGCCGAGCGAGTAGGTGCCGCCGAAGGTGTTGAAGGCGGAGGCGCTCTCCGTGCCCACCATGCGCCAGTCGGGGTGGTCGTGGCGGTCCTGCTCGGCGAACGTCTCCCGCCGCTCGTGCCAGCGGTCCACGTAGTTGTAACCGACGACGTCCTCCGTACCCAGGAAGGCGTCGGTCGCCCGGCCGTCGTCGGCCGCGATGTGGTCGTTCCCGGTGGTCACCGGGCGCGTCGGGTCCTCCCGGTGGAAGTTGTCCACCAGCCGCTTCAGCACCGTGTCCCCTCGGGGCGCGGCCTGCTCGCCGATCTCGTTGCCGGCGCTCCAGAGCACGATGGAGGGATGGTTCCGGTCGCGGTGGATGAAGTCGGTGAGGTCCCGCTCGGACCATTCGGCGAAGTAGTTGTGGTAGCCCGCGGGGACCTTGCCGAAGGTCCACTCGTCGAAGGCCTCCGCCATGACCAGCAAGCCCATGCGGTCGCAGAGGTCCAGGAATTCGGGGGCGGGTGGGTTGTGCGAGGTGCGGATGGCGTTGGCGCCCATGGCTTTCAGCACCTCGAGCCGCCGCTCCCAGACGCGCTCCGGCACCGCGGCGCCCACGGCGCCGCCGTCGTGGTGCAGGTTGACGCCGTTCAGCTTCACGCGCCGCCCGTTCAGCAGGAAGCCGCGGTCCTTGTCCCAGGCGATGCTGCGGATGCCGAAGTGGGTGGTGGTCGAGTCCACGGCGCGCCCGCCGACGAGCAGGACGGTGCGCAGCCGGTACATTGTGGGCGACTCCACGGACCAGAGCCGGGGGGACGCGACCTGCAGCCGCTGTTCCAGCTCGGTGCCCGCCCCGGCCGGGGCCGCGAAGGGTGCCTCCGTGCGTGCCACCTCGCGGCCGGTGGCATCGATGACCGCCAGCCACAGCAAACCGTTGCCCGCCTCCGGGCGCCCGTTCTCGATGCGGGTGCGCACCAGCACCTCGGCGGCGGCACTGTCCGCGCGCGGCGTGGTCAGGTACGTGCCCCAGTGCGCCACGCGCAGCCGGTCGCTCAGGGTCAGCCACACGTGCCGGTAGATGCCGCTGCCCGAATACCAGCGCGAGTTCGGCTGCTTCGAGTTGTCCACCCTCACGGCGACGACGTTCACCCCCGGCAGCAGGTAGGGCGTGACGTCGTAGGCGAAGCCGATGTAGCCAAACGGCCGGTGGCCCAGCAGGTGGCCGTTGAGCCAGACGTCGCTGTTCATGTAGACGCCGTCGAACTCCAGCTCGACGTGGCGGCCGCGGGCGCCGCCCGGCACCTGGAACGCCTTGCGGTACCAGCCAATGCCCGTGGGGAAGTAGCCCACCTGCCCGCCGCCCGGGGCGTCCTGCGAGGGCGTCCCTTCGATGCTCCAGTCGTGGGGCAGGTCGAGCACGCGCCACTTGCCGTCGTCGAAGGTGGGCCGGTCGGCGCCGGCGGGGTCGCCCAGCGTGAAACGCCAGCCCGGGTCCATGGACAGGCGCTGCCGCTGCGCGGAAGCGGGGCCGGCGGTCGCCAGCGCGGCCAGGGCGAGCAACGATACCATGACGAAGCGTCTCATGCGGAATCCTGGCGTGTTCGTGGATCAAGGGGTGCGCTCGAGCTGGATGCGTTCCAGCTCGAAGCCGTGCGGCCGCTCGCGGGCGGCCCGATCGTAGAGATCGTCCGAGATGCTCACCTGGATGCCGTCCACCGCTGCGATGTCCAGCGGCCCGCTCCACTGCGCCGCGCCTTCGCCCGGCAGCCAGTAGGGCAGGAACTGAGGGTACGGACGGGGCAGGAGCGCCAGAGCCGTCGGCCGCAACATTGCCAGCGGCACGGCGATGTCACGCCAGTCGGGTGTGAGCGGCACGACCGCGCCCCAGGCGGCGCCGCTGCGCTCCACCAGCGCGACCCGCAGGCTGTCGGCGGCGGCGCCGGTCGAGCGCGCCCGGATGCGCAGCGTCGTGTAGCCCTCTGCGGAACGCAGCCGGCGCCGATTCTCCTCGCCCAGGAACGCGCGCGCCGCAAAGGCGTGGGGCCGGGGGGCGAGGCTCGGCACCTCGGCCCGCAGCGCCGCACGCCGCCCGGGTACGGCGCTGTCTTCCGCTATGAACGCCGCCGCGAAGCGGATGGGCTCGAACTCGTGCGGCAGGATCACGCGCGCCTGGTCGCGGGCCGCATCGAACAGGACCACCGGCGCCGAGGCGGGCACGACCGGAACCCGCCAGAGCGAGTCCGCGCCCGGCGTGCCCGGCCCCGCGCCGGGGAAGGAGCTGTTCCGCCCCGACTCGACCAGGCGCACGGAGTACTCCAGCGTGCCCGGCACCACCGCCAGCGCGGGAATGGTAGCCTGGTAGCGGTAGCCGCGCAGACGCTGCATGGGCAGCCGCTGGAAGGCGGCTGCGCCGCCCGCGCGCCAGGCCAGCTCCACCGAGGCGGGCGGCACCGCCGACACCACCGTCACCTCCACCGGGTATGACTCGCCGGCGCTCAGCTCCAGCTCGGGCCGGTGCACGACCTCCGTGGCACGCGGCTGGGCACCGGGCACCCGGAACTCCCCCAGCGTGCGCGTGCCCACGTGCGCGCCGGGCTCGCGCCAACTCGCGCCGGCCACGCCCTGGCGCCGCAGCACGTAGACACCCGGCTGCACGACGACGCGCCCGGCGGACGCAGTCGCCGTGAGCCGATGTCCCGCGTCCACCGCCGCGACGGAGAAGGCCTCACCCAGGTCCGGCAGCCGCACGGTCATGGGCCAGTCGCGCCAGATCAGCCGGGTCACCTCGTCCCGCACCGTGTGCCGCGGGAAGGGGTCCCGTAGCGGCAGCGCGTCCGGGTAGACCTCCAGTCGCCAGACGCCGGCCCCCAGGCGGTCGAGGAAGTAGGCCCCGGTACCCTCGTAGTCGACGACGGGGGAGCTGCCCGTGCCAGCGACGTGGACCAGCGCCCGGGCGTCCGCCGGCCGGGTGCGCGTATCACCGGAGTAGTAGAAGGCCTCCGGCGTGTTCATCTCGCTCATGTCGTCCGAGTAGCTCACCCGGAAGGGGCCGAAGAGGGTGTCGGCCGGATACACGCCGAAGGAGCCGCCTCGCGGCAGTCGCCGGAAGGCCTCGCCCGCGACGAGGAAGCTGATCGCCTTCCGGGGCGTGTAGAGCAGGTTCAGGTAGTGCGTCTGGTACTCGGTGTTGGCGTAGCCCAGGGCGGCGGGATCGTACGCGAACTGCGCCGCCCACTGCATCCCGGCCGTGCGGAAGCTGCGGGCGATGGCCGGATACAGGTACGAGCCCATGACGTCCGCCTGGTCGAACTCGTAGACCAGCCGAGCCTTGCCCAGGCACTGCGGGGCCTCGTCGAAGGGAATGGGGTAGCGATCGACGTTGGGGAGCATGTTCGTGCGCAGGTCGCTGCCCCGCACCAGGCCGGTCGGATACCACTGGAAGGTGATGCCCTGGATCGCCGCCGCGCACACGGCGGGCGCGTGCTCCGGGCTCCAGCTCTGGGCGACGTTGTAGAGGACCGGCTTGCGCCAGCCCGCCTCCCGCGCGGCCTCCGCCAGCGCGTCGATGAAGCGGGTCGTCTCCGCCGGGCTGGGCGGGTCGACCGGCTCGTTGAAAAGCTCGATGGCGATGATGGCAGGATCGTCGCGGTAGCTGCGCCTCGTGTAGGGGTTCACGTGCGCCACGAACTGCTTCAGGTAGTTCCGCTCGATGCGACGTGCCGTGGTGTCCACGGTCATCGCGCCCTTGGTGTAGTCGTTCGAGAACCCGGTCGAGGGCGGGTCGGGCTCCGGGTAGCCGGGGCCGCCCCAAACCAGCGGCGTCAGGACCAGGCGGATGCCGCGCTCCTCCAGGCGGGAGATCAGGTAGTCGAACAGATCCAGGTGGTCGTTGCGGAGTATGTTGCCCTGCCGGTCGCTGATCTCCCGGTCCCAGACGTGGATGCGGTAGGCCGTCACTTCCAGGCGGGCCAGGTGACTGACGTCCATGTCGATGGCGGCCTTGCGATCGGCGCCCACGTAGCCGTGCGCCCGATAGGCATAGGCAAAGGGGGCGGTGTAGTTCACGCCGAAGAACGCGACCTCCGCGCCGCTGTCCGCGCGGCGGAGCACGCCACGGGCGTCCACCTCGACCGGGGGGAAGCGGCCGGCGGAATCGGCGGGGCGCTGGGCCCGCGCCGGAGCGGGGGCTGGGACCAGGAGCAGCGCCGCGAGCAGCAGGTGGGTCCTCCGCATTGCGCCTCCACAGGGTGAACGCCGCCGTCCGCCAGCGGGGTCGGACGGCGGCCGTCGTGGCACCGGGTTAGGGAGTACCGAATCCGGCGCCCTGTCGAAAGGGGCAGGCGGCGCCGTATTGGCCGCCGCCTGCCCCGCCCGGGACCCGAGGAGGATCAGTATCCCGGGTTCTGCCGCAGCTTGCCGCCGCTTGGGTCGGGCGCGTCGCAGCGTCGCCCGCCCCGGCCAGCGCTCCCGTCGTGAACTGGATCTAAAGGTTCATTTAGGTTCAATGACGACATGAATGGTCCGTACGATGCTGGACACGATAGGTCAAACCCGGGCGCCGCCGCAAGAATCTTGTTCGCGGCCGGCACGCGCGCCGGCGGGGCGGCGGTGCGGTGGCGGGCGTACGTGCAGCCGGCGAGGCCGGGCGCGGGATCCGGCGCCGGGGGCGACAGGGGAGAAGCGCCTTGCCGGTGTGAACGGGGTTGGTTACCGTGGAACGAACCGATCTGAATCGGTTCAGGAGGGGTCGGCTGGAGTATCTTCACCTCCTCTGGAACAGGCGGGCATGGTTACGACGCAGAGGCCATCGATCAACGATGTTGCCCGGGACGCGGGGGTCTCGAAGGCCACGGTGTCCGCGGTGCTGAACGACAAGAGCACGGTGGGGCGGGCCACGCGGGAGCGGGTGCTGCAGGTGATCAAGCAGCTGAATTACCGGCCAGGGAACCTGGGGGCGCGGGCGCGGCGTCGGCATCGCTGCGTGGGGTTGCTGATCAAGGAGATGGACAACCCGTACTACATGGAGATCGCACTGGGGATCAGGGCGTACTGCAGGAAGCACGACTACAGCGTGCTGGTGGCGAGCTCGGAGGGGGATCCGGAGGCGGAGCGGACGGCGATCGAGATCCTGTGCGAGCAGGGTGCGGACGGCGTGGTGGTGACGCCGGTGCTGGACGACGACACGGACCTGTCGCACCTGTTCGAGCTGAAGCGCCGCAACGTTCCGTTCGTGCTGCTGGAGGAGATCCGGGGCGTGAAGGCCAGCCTGGTGGACGTGGAGAACGTGGAAGCCTCCAAGTGCGCGGTGGAGTACCTGATGGCGCAGGGGCACACGCGCATCGTCCACTTCGCGGGCCCGAGATACTCCATGCACAGCGAGCAGCGGATCGACGGCGTGCGGCGGGCGTTCAGCCGCTCGTCGATCATGTTCCCGGAGGAGGCGATCATCCCGGCGGGGGCGCACCTGGAGGATGGGTACCGCGCGGGTCTGGAGTACTTCGGCGGGCTCAGCCCGGAGGCGCGGCCGACGGGGGTGACGTGCTACAACGACCTGGTCGCCCTGGGGCTGTGCCGGGCGCTGGCGGAGCTGGGGCTGGACGTGCCTGGCGACGTGTCGGTGATCGGCTTCGACGACCTGGCCATACTGCCGTACATGGGCGTGCCTCTGACCAGCGTGCACGTGCCCAAGGTGGAGATGGGCGAGCGGGCCACCGAGATGCTGATCCGGCAGATCGAGGCGCGGAAGGCCGTGCCGCCCGAGCGGATCTCCTTCGACGGCGAGCTGGTGGTGCGAGGCTCGACCCGCCCGCTCTGAGCGCGGGCGGGTCGCGGACGCCGGCGCTTCAGCGCGGCGTGCCGCCGGCGCGGGCCGGCGACTGGCCCGCCGCGGAAGCGGCCGCCGCGCCCAGGGCGCGCGCGACGACGCCGGCGTCCTGTCCCGGCAGTAGCCCCTTGAGGGTATAGCCGTAGGAGTACGCCGCGTAGGGCAGCGAGTACTCGGGCAGTGCTGTCGGTCCCCAGCTGGTGATCCCTCCGACGCCCATCTGGCGGTAATCCACGTTCAGGCGCACGAAGTCGCGGAGCTGCAAGTCCGTGGGGTGGCGCGCGATCTTGTGGTCGCCCTCGTCCAGGTCCGACGTCAGGTAGTGCAGCGCGGTGGCGTCCAGCAGCGAGTCCGCCGCCAGCACCAGCCCGGTGCCATCCGCGGCACGCAGCGCGAGCCAGCGCACGTCGGTGTGGTTGCCGGTCTCCTGCGGCCGGACATAGGGGTGGAATTGCGCAGCGACCGTGGAGCTCCAGCGGCCCACGCGCGCGTCCTTGCGGTCCCAGTAGGTCTCCTGCGGTCCCGGTCCGAACCACTCCAGCCGCTCGAAGCCGGCGGGCACCAGCATGACCGCGCCAAAGCGCGGCATGCGCGGCAGTTCGGCGGCGCCCGGGGTCAGTTTCTGCCGCACGGCGATGCTGCCATCGGCACGCATCGTATAGCTCGTGGTCAGCGACGACGGCCCCGCCGGGATCTCCGTCGCCACGTCGATGCGGGCGGCGCCCGGTCCCGTGCGCGTGAGCGTGAAGCTGCGCAGAGCGGCCTGCTCGCCCGCGGCCCGCCAGACGCCCAGCTTGATAGGCCAATCGCCGCCGTAGTCGTTGTCCGTGGGCGCGCGCCAGAAGTCCGGCCGCGGGCCCTGCTTCAGCAGCTCCTTGCCGTGGAAGACGTACGACGTCAGCTGCCCGCTGCGGCGGTCGAAGTGCGCGCGGAAAGGCCGGCTCTCGAAGGTCACGCCGTCGCCCGCCTCGGTCACCCGGAGCGTATCCAGCCCGGCGCCCTCGAGTGCGGCCGGCGCCGCGGCGACCCGGCTGACGGGCAGCGCGAACTGCACCCAGGCCACCTCCCAGCCGACGGGCACGGTGGCATCGGCGCGCGTGCGTCGGAAGCTCAGGTCCAGGTGGCGCTCCCCCACGCCCGCTCCCGCGGCCGGCACCGGGATGGTGAGGTCGGCGCTGTCGCCCGCGGCCAGCGGCGGCAGGGCCACGGAGCCGGAGTCGGTGGGCGTGCCCTCACGGCGCAGCGTCCAGGTGAGGGCGACGTCGGAGAGGTCGCGGAAATCGTAGCGGTTGAAGACGCGTACGCGGCCGGCGGCCAGGTCCAGCGGCCTGGCCCGGATGTACTGGTAGATCCTGCGCATCTCGTAGGCGTGCGGGTGCGGCGTGCGGTCGGGCGCCACCACGCCGTTGATCAGGAAGTTGAGGTCGCTCGGTCTCCCCTTCGGCCCGAAGTCCCCGCCGAAGCCGTAGAACGGCCGACCGGCGGCGTCGTGCGTGAGCAGCCCCTGGTCCACCCAGTCCCAGATGAAGCCGCCTTGCAGGTTGGGGTAGCGGTCGATGATCGCCCAGTAGTCGGCGAAGTTGCCCATGCTGTTGCCCATGGCATGCGCATACTCGCACATGATGAGCGGCCGGTCGTGGTTATGCTCGGCGTAGTCGATCAGCAGCTGGAAGGACGGGTACATGGGCACGAAGATGTCGCTGTCCCAGTCCGGGCGCCGCTCGTACTGCACGGGCCGGCTGCGGTCCCGCGACTTGATCCAGGCGTTGGTGGCGTAGAAGTTGACGCCGTTGCCCGCCTCGTTGCCCAGCGACCAGATGATGATGCTCGGGTGGTTCTTGTCCCGCTCGACCATGCGGCGCGTGCGGTCCATGTGCATGCCGAGCCATTCCCGCTTGTTGGCGAGCGTGGTCTCGGGGTCGAAGCCCATGCCGTGCGATTCGATGTCCGCCTCGTCGATCAGGTAGAGCCCGAGCGAGTCCGCCAGCTCGTACCAGTGCGGCGCGTTCGGGTAGTGCGACGTGCGCACCGCGTTGATGTTGAAGCGCTTCATCAGCTGGATGTCCGCCAGCATGGAGCTGTCGGAGACGGCCCGGCCGCTGAGCGGGTCCAGCTCGTGGCGGTTCACGCCCTTGATGGTGATGCGCTTGCCGTTCACCAGCAGCAGCCCGCCCCGGATCTCCACCCGCCGGAAGCCGATGCGGTAGGGTGAGACCTCGAGCACGCGGCCATCGGGGGCCCTGAGCGTGACCAGCAGCGTGTAGAGGTTGGGCGACTCGGCGCTCCACTGGCGAGGCCGCGGCACGCGCGCGGCCAGCCGCGTCTCCTGGTCCGATGCGGTGTCCACGTCGAGCGACGTCGCGAGCGCCGGAATCACGGGGGCGCCCGCGTCGTCCAGCAGCTCGGCCTGGATGCGCAGGCCGCGCGCCCAGGCGCCGGTATAGTTGCGGACCCGCGCCCGCACGTCCAGCAGCCCGTCGCTGTAGCGGTCGTCGAGGTCCGCGATCACGAAGGCGTCCCGCAGCCGCAGCGTCGGCGTGGCGTACAGGTAGACGTGCCGGTCGATCCCGCTCATGCGCCAGAAGTCCTGGTCCTCCAGGTAGCTGCCGTCGCTCCAGCGGTAGATCTGCACCGCCAGCAGGTTGTCCCCCGGGTGTACGTAGCGCGTGACGTCGAACTCCGTGGGCGCCTTGCTGTCCTCGGCGTAGCCCACGCGCTCGCCGTTCACCCAGACGTAGGCGGCCGAGCCCATGCCATCGAAGTGCAGGAACAGCTGGTCACCCGCCCAGCCCGCGGGCACCTCGAAGTGGGTTCGGTACGAGCCCACCGGATTGTACTCCCGCGGTGCGAAGGGTGCGTTCTTGGGGAACGGGTAGGTGATGTTGAAGTAGATCGGGTAGCCGCAGCCGTGCAGCTCCATGTTCGACGGCACCGGGATCGTACCCCAGCGCCCGTCGTCGAAGGCGAGCGCCTCGAAGCCCGCCGGCCGGTCCGCCGGCCGCTCCGCGCACGCGAACTTCCACTGGCCGTCCAGCAGCCGGTAGCGCCCGGAGCGCTCGGGCACGCGGCCCAGCGCCAGCTCCCGGCTCTCGTAGGGGAAGGCGGTGGCGCGGCCGGGCTGCGCGTTCACCGACCAGACCGAGATGTCGTCCCATTCCTCGCGCGCGCCGCCCGCGGCAGCCGTCAGCTGCCCGGCCAGGGGCCGCGTCCATGCGAGCGCCAGCAGGCAGGAGAGCACCGCGGCCGCGCCGCGGCCGAGCGAAAGACCAGGAACTTGCGGCATCGTTCCGCCCCGACGTGAAGGTGAAGGGCGCCCTGCGCACCGCCGCTCACGGTAGTCACCTGAACTGTTCGAAGCAATTCTCCCGAGTTCAGAGGGGTCCAGCCGGGTGGAGAACAACGGCCGGCTGCCGTACTCCGGCCCACCGTACTCCGGCCACCGTACTCCGGCAGCCGTACTCCGGCTGCCGAGCTCGGGTTGGGGGGCTCAGGGCGGGGTTGCGGGAGCGACTGGCAGGCCCGGGACGCTCGTCAGCGGGTGCGGGTCAGGCCCGCGAGCATGGAGAGCACACGAGTCAGGAGTGCGCGGCCTTCCTGGATCTTCTCAGGACGGTCGAGGTGCAACGCGAGTGCGACATCGAGGATCCCGTCGCATTCGGTGGCCGAACGGCGAGCCATGCGGAAGAAGCGCAGTCGTTCGGGGCCGCTCTGCTCGCCCGCTGCCTCGGCGATGTTCAGCACGATGGAGGTGGCGGCGCGGGTCAGCTGGTCGGCGATATCCGCGCTCTTCGGCAAGCGCTGGAGCGCGCCACCGCGCCACGTCACGAACTGCACCGCGACCTCGTACGCGTCCAGGCGGTGGTGATCGTACCTGGGGCGAGGCGTCCCCTCACCTCCATCCTCGCACTGGCGGCTCCGTGTATCCTGCAGGCTCATGAGTCGTGACCTCCTCTCCGAGTCCCAGTTGCAGCTTCCCCCTCCGGCTGCGGCTTCCGGTTTCCGGCTTCCGGCTTCCGGAGTACGGTTTCCGGAGTACGGTTTCCGGAGTACGGTTTCCGGTTTCCGGCTTCCGGCCGTTCGCAGTCTGGATGTTATCGGCGATTCCGGGGCAGCCGAATAGCAGAAGAGGCCGCCCTCGCCTGCAGCCGAGGACGGCCCCCGAACACCGAAGTGACGTCGTCGCCTAGCCGAGATCGAGGATGCCGCGGATGCGGGAGGCGTAGGCGGCGCTCTGGGCGTCGCCGGTGACCAGCTCGATCTGCGCGGGCGAGGGAGCGCCCAGCTTCAGCTCGACGGCGCGGGCGATCTGCTCCTGCTCGAAGATCCTGCGGTCCATGATCGCGGGGTTCGATCCGAGCTCCTTGAGCACGGCGACGCCGACGGCGTCCACGGCGATGCGGTCGTCGCCGACGATCATGACGTTGCCCTGCTTGAGCGTGCCCTGGCCGGGTCCGCCGTCGGTAAAGCAGTCCACACCGTCCAGAACGACGAGCTGCGGCCGGTATCCGGTGTTCAGCTCGGCGATCATGCGCCGCATGTCCGGCGAGCGGTGCATGTCCCGGCGGATCGCGCGGGGGGTGAGCCCGACGGACAGCTTCAGCGACATGGTGAACACGCCGCCGTAGCCGTGCGTCTTCACGCAGCAGGTGGACACGTTGTAGTCGGCCTCGACCACGTGGCGCGGGAGGTGGAACCCCCGCGGCCAGTGCTCGCTGGTGAAGGCGACCCAGTCGCTCTCGGGGATCTCGTCGTAGTTGACGACGTCGAAACGGCCGTCGCGGGCAAGGTCGAACGTGCCCTTCTTCTCCATGATGCCGCGGGTGCTGCCGGCGGGCGGGCCGCTCCCTTCGCCGAGCGTGACGCTGCCGGCGCCGCGCGCGTACAGCTCGGCCACGAGCTGGGCGAGCGTATCGTTGTGCGTGGAGCCGGGCGTCGGGTCGGCGCTGTTGAAGTTGGGCTTCACGACCACGCGCTTGCCGCGGATCCCCTTCGGGTCGAACAGCTTGAGCGCCTGCATCACACCCGTGCGGCGGTCGCGGGTGCGCACGAGCGCGACCCGGCTCTTGCGAGCGGGCGCCGCCAGGGCGAACCGGTCGAGTCCGGAGAGGGGCACGAGCGCGAGGGCGGCGGCGCTGGTGCGCAGGAACGAGCGGCGATCGAAGGAAGACATCCGTTATCTCCTCGGGTTGTTGTGGGTCACGGCTTCTTGATCAAGAGGCGTGGCAGCTCCTGACCTGATTTCCCTCCCACCACGACGGTCCGGGGCGTTGCGTTGACTACGTTGCCGGCCGCGTCCACCGCCCAGACCTTGATCGTCCAGCTGACCGGAGTGGGATCGGCGTTGGCAGGCATGGGCCAGGCGATGGTCCAGGTGCCGGCGGTCGCGGAGCCCGAAGTCCGCGTCATCGTCGCCGTGTTGCCGGTCCCGTCCGGCTTCAGGCGCGAGGTCAGGATCTTCACTACGCCGACGTTGTCGGCCACCTGGACCGTGACCGTGACATTGTCGCCGTTGGCGGGCACGGTGTCGGCCGAGGTGGTGAAGCTCGAGATCACCGGAGCATCGCCGTCACGGACCGTCAAGCGATACTGGTGAAACCAGCGGCTGTTGCCGCCCTTCGACACGATCGTCTGGAAGTTCCACGGGCAAGCGTAGGAGTCGCTGAAGGCGACGCTCACTCCGTAATAACCTGGCTTCGTGGGTGTCCCCGAGAGGTAGCCGTCGGTCCCGGCGGTCAGGCCCGGAGGCGTGGTATCGGCGGTGAAGGTCACAGGCGGCTTGGCCCCGGTGAAGAGCTGGACCCGATACGGCTTGCCCGTCGTCGCGTCCGGCAGCGTCTTCGCGAACGTGACGCAGGGGACGGCGTCGCATGTCACCTGCACGCCCGGGTTGATCATGTTCTTGATGCGGTCGGGAGCGGCGTTCGTGTAGGCGAGGGCCACCTGCACGACGCCGTTGTAGGGCACCGGGCCCGTCCAGCCTTCGGCGCGGCGCCAGGCATCGCCGATGAGGGGCAGGGGCTGCTGCGGGCCCACATAGACGCAGCTGGTCTTGCCCAGGTTGTCCACCGTGCAGACGGACGGCGACGGCACCGTCCTCCAGGGGGCGTTGCAGATGCGGGCGTACCTGGCCGCGGAGTCCACCGGCAGCACCAGCGTGGCCGCGGTCGCGTCGAAGCTGCAGCGCCCCGAGGGCGGGAACGCGACCACTTTGCCGGGGTCGCCATTGCTGGGCGTCGCGCTGACCACCATGACCGGCGCGCATATGGGCGTGGTTTCCTCGTGCGCGACGCTGATGGGCGCCGCGGACGCGATGATCTGGCCGTTCGCGTCCATGCGGATCGTCCAGAGCAGGTTGGGAACCAGCAGCCAGGTCCGCCCGTGGGTGGACGGCACCTCGACGGCGCCCGGTGAAGCCTTGACGGTCTGAGCCTGCGCGCGGGGCGCCAGGGCCGGTGTCAGGAGCAGGAGAGCGGACACGGCCGTGAAGCCCACCCTGCTTCGTAGTGCCATGATGACCTCGTAGTCGGGGCGAAGAAACAGCGTGAGGCCGGCGGCGCTCGCGCCCAGGAACCGGCGGCGGTCGTAAGGCATGATCGGTCTCCAGCGGGCCGGGGACGATGGATGAAAGCTTGAGCGGGGGGGCAGGCGGCGCAAGCGTAACGTGGAGGGGACGCGGGCTTCCAGGGGATGGCGCCGCCCCGCCCTCCGTGGCCGGCACGTCGGGCGGCGCGAATCCGTGGACGCGGTCGGCTGCAGGGCGTACATTCGCTGCCAAGGCACGGATCTCCCCTGGACCCGGAACGAGCGGATGCTGCGGGGCGCCACACGCACGCTGCTCCAGCGCGGCGTTCTCCCGATGTCGGCGGCGTACCTCGCGGCCGGCTGGGGGCTGCTGCAGTTCGCGAGCTGGGCGACGGACTGGTGGCAGCTCTCGTCGTCGTTGGTGACCGGGACGCTGACCGTGTGGCTGCTGCTGCTGCCCGCGGTCATTTTCTTTGCCTGGCGACGCGGCGCGCCGGAGGCAGAGGCGCCGGCGGCGGTCGCGGCTCCCGCGGCCGCCCCGGCGGCGGCGGCGCGGTCGCTGGCGGTGCTGCCGTTCGTGAACCTCGGCTCCAGCGCCGAGGACGCGTACCTGAGCGACGGCATCAGCGACGAGATCCTGGCGGCGCTCACGCGCGTGGAGGGGCTGCGCGTCGCGTCCCGGACGTCGTCGTTCGCGTACCGCGGCCGGGACCAGGACGTCCGGACCATCGGCCGGCAGCTGAGCGTGGAATCAGTGCTGGAGGGGACGGTGCAGCGCTCCGGCGGCCGGCTGCGGGTGACGACGCGGCTGGTCAATGTTGCCGACGGCTACCACCTCTGGTCCGCGCGCTACGACAAGGAGATGGCGGATGTGTTCGCCATCGAGGACGAGATCGCGGAGAAGGTCGCGCGGGTGCTGCGGGTGCTGCTGCGCGGCCACGGCGCGAGCGGCCTGCCGCGGGTGCCGCGGACGGACGTGCGGGCGTACGAGTACTACCTGCGGGGTCGGCAGTTCTTTGCCGCGAGCCGGCTGAAGAGCCTGCGCTTCGCCCGGGAGATGTTCGAGCACGCCCTCGAGATCGATCCTGACTACGCCCTGGCGCACACGGCGGTCGTGGAGACGATCGCAATGGAGTGCATGTATTACCCGGCGTGCGGCGCGGACATTCGCGACGCCGAGCGGGCGAGTGCGCGGGCGCTGGAGCTGGACCCGGAGCTGCCGGAGGCGCACTCGGCGCGAGCGGCCATGCTCTTCGTGCAGACGCGGTTCACGGAGGCCGAGCAGGAGTTCCAGGCGGCGCTCCGGCTGGAGCCCCGCAGCTTCGATGCGCTCTACGTCTATGCCCGCATGTGCTTCCAGCTCGGGCGCACGGAGGACGCGGCGCGGCTGTTCGAGGACGCCTGTGCGGTCCAGGAGGACTACCAGGCTGCCTTCTTCGCGGCGCAGAGTCATGAGTCGCTGGGGCAGACCGACGCCGCCGTGCGGATGTACGAGCGCGCGCTCGGGGTCGCGGAGGCGCACATGCAGTTGAACCCCGACGATGCCCGCGCCGCCACCATGCGCGCCGTCGCGCTGTGCCGCACCGGCCGTAGGGCCGAGGGGCTGGAGTGGGCCGAGCGCGCGGTGGCCATCGACCCGGAGGACGCGGGGGTGCGCTACAACGCGGCTTGCCTGTACGCCCTGGCGGGCGACGCAGATCGCGCGCTGGCGTGGCTGGAGGACGCGGTGCGGGCGGGGTTCGCCAACGTGGAGTGGATCGCCCGCGACCCGGACCTGGCCTCGCTGCGCGGCGACCCGCGCGTCCAGGCGCTGCTGGATGCGCACGGCGGGAGCGCGCCGGGCCCGGACGCGCCGAATCCGGGCTTGGCACCGGCACGCGCTGGCGGGCAAGGGTGATGCGGCGCCGGCGCGCCGTCCGGGGCTCAGCCGCCGGCCGGCTTGCCGCCCGCTTCCAGGTGGTCCCCGGCCTGGATCCAGACGAGCTCCTCGTCGCCCAGGACGGTGGCGCCCGGCTCCACCGCGATGCTCGAGACAATGCCGTCGATGGTGGCCCCGATGCTGAGCTCCATCTTCATGGCCTCGATCACGGCGACGGTCTGGCCGCGCTTCACGCGGTCGCCCAGGGTGACGGGCACGCGCAGCAGCAGTCCGGGGAGCGGCGCCGTGACCACGCCCACGCCGGCGTGGGACGGACGGTTTGTGCTGCTCTTCGGCTTGCGACCGGCGGCGCGTCCGGACGGCGCCGCGGGCGCCGCCGGCGGCAGGGCGAGCTCCTCGGAGAGATCCGTCCAGCGCGGCTGCAGGGCGGCCTTGTACTCCCGCCCGTTGACGGAGATGGTGACCTCGTTGCCGCGCCTGTCCACGATGCGCGTTTCGAAGTCGTGACCATCTATGTTGAAGCGATACACGGTCATAAGCTCACCTCCCGGCCGCTGGGCCGGGCTCAGGACCGGGCGCCGGCGCCGGGCCGGGCTCGGGAATGACGAAGACGTCGGGTCGCATCGGCGGTCCCACGCGCCGCGGGGGCAGCGAAGAGGGCGAGAGCCGGCTCTGCCACCAGTTGCTGCTGTTGCGCGCTGCGTGGCGCAGCGTGAGCACGCGGGGCTCGTCGTCGAGAAACGAGTCCTCGTCGAGTGACAGCGTCAGGGCGATGGCGGCGGCGATCAGTGATGCATCGCCCTCGCGGGCCTGGGCCCGCGCCTGCTCGATCGGGTCGCCCGCGGTCCAGTGCGCGTCGGGAGCGTAGGGCGCGAAAATGCCCAGGGCCTGGGCGGCGCGCATGAGGGTGGGCCCGAGGCCGGGCAGGAAGCGTCCGCGGCGCCCGTGCGGCTGCTCGCGGTCCGCGCTCATAGCGGCACCAGCCCGATCTTGCGGGGCGGATTCGACTCGCGCTTGCCCGCCAGCGACTCCAGCGCGCGGATGATGCGGAAGCGCGTGTTGCGCGGCTCGATGACGTCCTCGATGAAGCCGGTGCGGGCCGCACGGTAGGGATTGGCGAAGGACTCG
Source organism: Gemmatimonadota bacterium (assembly GCA_017881445.1). Lineage (GTDB taxonomy): Bacteria > Gemmatimonadota > Gemmatimonadetes > Longimicrobiales > RSA9 > JADGQX01. The sequence continues at coordinate 34,414 of JADGQX010000004.1, forward strand.
CGATAGTCCTGCTCCCTCTCCTTGAGGAACGCCTCCAGCTCCGCACCCTTCAGCTTCGCCAGCTCGCGCCCGTACAGGATCTCCACGGCGGCGCGCGGCCCCATGACGGCGATCTCCGCCGTGGGCCAGGCGTAGTTGATGTCGCCGCGCAGGTGCTTCGAGCTCATCACGATGTAGGCGCCGCCGTACGCCTTGCGCGTGATCACCGTCACCTTCGGCACGGTGCACTCCGCATAGGCGAAGATAAGCTTCGCCCCGTTCATGATGATGCCCTCGTACTCCTGCACCGTGCCCGGCATGAAGCCGGGTACGTCCACGAAGGTCACGATCGGGATGTTGAAGGCGTTGCAGAAACGGATGAACGCCGCGCCCTTGCGGCTGGCCTTGTTGTCCAGCACGCCGGCCAGGACGCAGGGCTGGTTCGCCACGATGCCGGCGACGCGGCCGTTGAAGCGTCCGAAGCCCACCACCAGGTTGGGCGCCCAGTAGGCCCGGACCTCGAGGAAGTCGCCGTGATCGACCACCGCCTCGATCAGCCGCTTGATGTCGTACGGCAGGCTGGGGTTGGCCGGCACCAGCTCGTTCAGCCAGTCCTCGACCCGGTTCACCGGGTCGTGACACGGCTTCAGCGGCGGTTCCTCCATGTTGCTCTGCGGCAGGAACGACAACAGCCGCCGGATCAGCGTGAAGGCCTCGTCCTCGGTGTCCGTCACGAAATGCGTGACCCCGCTGCGCGTGGCATGGATGTCCGGCCCGCCCAGCTCGTCCGACGTCACGTCCTCCTGCGTCACCGTCTTCACGACCTTCGGGCCGGTCACGAACATGTAGCTGATGCCCTCGGTCATGATGGTGAAGTCCGTGAGCGCCGGGCTGTACACCGCCCCGCCCGCGCACGGGCCCAGGATCGCCGAGATCTGAGGCACCACACCCGACGCCATCACGTTGCGCTGGAAGATCTCGCCGTAGCCCGCCAGCGAGAGAACGCCCTCCTGGATGCGCGCGCCGCCCGAATCGTTCAGCCCGACCACCGGCACGCCCATCTTGATCGCGAAGTCCATCACCTTGCAGATCTTCTTCGCGACCATCTCCCCCAGCGACCCGCCCATCACCGTGAAATCCTGCGAGAAGATCACGACCGGACGACCGTTCACCGTGCCGTGTCCCGTCACCACGCCATCGCCCTGGAAGCCGGCGCCGTCCGTCCGCGGCGTCACGAACATGTCGAACTCCTCGAACGACCCCTCGTCCAGCAGGCGTACCACCCGCTCCCGGGCCGTGTACTTCCCCTTCTTGTGCTGCTGCTCTATCCGCTCCTCGCCTCCGCCCAGCCGCGCCTTCCCGCGCAGCTCGCGGAGCTCCTGGAGCTTCTCGTCAATGGCGTGCATCGCTGCCCCGTTCGACTGGCTCATCACACAGAACACCGCGACGCGTCGCTGCCGCCGCGGAGGAAGAAACCAGGCAATACGGAGCACGTCCCCTGCCGTTCGGTCGAGCGCGGGAAGGCCGCGAATGGCAGTGGGTTACACCACTTCCCGCCCGGCGGTCCTGCCGGGCGCGGGACCGAATGACACATCTCGGGCCCTGCGCGGCGGGGCAATCAGACCGAAGTCCGAGCCTGCGACGGTCTTGCCGGCGGCGCCCCGGCGGACGAGTCTAGCCGCTCAACCGCGGCCGTGAGGAAGCCATGGACGGCGGAGTGCGAGCATTGCGGGAGCTGGTGCGCTACTGCGCGGCGGACATGCTCGTGCACGGCATCCGCCACTGGGCGCAGCTGGCCACGGTGTTCCGGCGGAGTGGCCAGCCGCAGCCATGGCAGCACGACCTGATCCTGGGGGAAGGGTTCGGCCCGCCCGGGACCTTCGTGAAGGAGGAATGAGCGTGCGACGTCGATCCCTGGCGGTCCTGGTGGCCCTTCTGCCGCTGGCGCCCGCCGGCGTCCGGGGCCAGATCGCGCCCGCGGAGTACGCGGCGCGCCGCGACTCGGTGGCCGCGCGCATCGGGGAGGGCGCCATCGTCGCCTTCGGCGTGCGTGAGCCGGTGGAGGACCCGTTCTGGCTCCACCAGCTGCCCGCGTTCGAGTACCTGACGGGATTCGATGAGCCGGATGCGGCGCTGTTGCTGGTGGTCCACGGCGGGCACGTCGCGCAGGGCGTGCTGTTGGCGCCGCCCAAGCCGGCCAGCATGGCGCTGTTCACGGGATTCCTGCCGGATTCGACGGCGCTGCAGCGCCGTCTCGGGCTGGGGCTCACGTCGTTGGAGCGGCTGCGCCCGCTGCTGGACAGCCTGGTCGCGGCGGGCGTGCCCCTGCTGACGCTGCGCGACTATGCCTCGCGCGATGCCGCGCGCAGCGACTCGCTCACGCGCGGCCGGCGCTTCCTGGAGCTGCTGGCCGCGGCGCACCCGGGGCTCGCGATCCGGGAGCTGCACCCGCTGCTGGACTCGCTCATGGCGCGGAAGAGCCCGGCCGAGCTGGCCCTGCTGCGCCGGGCCGCGGTCATCTCGCTGGCCGGGCAGGAGGCGGCCATGCGGGCGGTACGCCCGGGCGTGAACGAGGGCGTGGCGCAGACGGAGGCGGAGTATGCCTTCCGCCGGGCCGGCGGTGACGGCCCGGCCTACACCGCCATCGTGGGCTCGGGACCGAACTCCACCAGCTACCATTACCGGGCGAACAACCGGACCATGCGGGCGGGCGAGGTGGTGGTGATGGACATGGCCGCGGCGTATCGCGGCTACGCCGCCGACATCACGCGCACGGTGCCGGTCTCCGGGCACTTCACGCCGGAGCAGCTCTCGGTCTACCAGCTGGTGCGGGACGCGCAGGCGGCGGCGGAGCGAGAGGTGCGCGCCGGTGCACCTGTGGCGCGGGGGGACAGCGCCATCCGGGCGGTGGAGGCGGCGGGGCTCGCGCGCCTGGGGCTGATCGAGGCACCGGATGCCCTGATCGACCCTCCCTGGCCGGTGGACTGCTCCCGCCGCCCGCTGTTCTGCCGCCAGGCCTACCTCTACATGGCCCACGGGCCGGGGCACGGCATCGGCCTGGAGGTGCATGACGCGGGTGGCTACTCGTACTCGCCCACGGGGCGCTTCCAGCCGGGCGAGGTGTTCACCATCGAGCCCGGCATCTACATCAGCACGCTGCTGCTGGACATGCTCCCCGACACCCCACGCAACCGCGCATTCATCGCCAGGGTCCGGCCGGTGATCGAGCGTTACCGCGACACGGGCATACGCATCGAGGACGACTTCGTCGTCACGGCGACGGGCGCCGAGTGGATCACGCGCGGTCCGCGGGAGGCGCGGGAGATCGAGGCGGTGATGCGCTCCGGGCGGAGGCGTTAGCGGGAACGAGAACGCTCGAGTCTGCGCATGCCGTCCGCCCCGGGCTCAGTCCGACAGCGAGGCCTGCTTCTCCATCCGCTGCCAGCGCTCGTCCACGTTGCGCCGGATCTGCTCGACCTGCTCCGGCTTCAGGTGGCGGAAGCGTCCCTGTGCCCCGATGTACTTCGCCAGGGCGGCGTCGGCGTCGGTGGCCGCTTCGGCGGGGGTGAGCGTCCAGCGGTCGCCGTCCTCCACCTCGACCAGGGGGAATACGCGGCTCTCGACCGCCAGGCGCGCGAGCTCGATGCTCTGCTCGTCGGCGAACTTCCAGCCGGGGGGGCAGGGCGCCAGGATGTGGATGAAGCGGGTGCCGCGCATGGCCATGGCCTTCTGGACCTTCTCGATCAGGTCCACGGGATAGCCCACGGACGCGGTGGCGGCGTAGGCGATGCGGTGCGCGGCCATGATGGCCAGCATGTCCTTCTTGGCCGTGGACTGGGGTTGCTCCACTGGCGTGGTGGTGGTCCATGCACCCCAGGGCGTGGCCGAGGAGCGCTGCACGCCCGTGTTCATGTAGGCTTCGTTGTCGTAGCAGAAGTAGAGGAAGTCCTCGCCCCGCTCGGCCGCGCCGGACAGCGCCTGCAGCCCGATGTCGAAGGTGCCGCCGTCGCCGGCCCAGACCATGACCTTGGTCTCGGTCTCGCCCCGCATGTCGAGGGCGGCGCGCACGCCGGAGGCGACGGCGGCGCCGGTCTCGAAGGCGGTGTGGTACAGGGGCACCCGCAGGGAGGACTGCGGGAACGGCCCGGCGATGATGCTCCAGCAGCAGGCGGGGAGCACCACCACGGTTTGCGGGCCCATGGCCTTGAGCACCAGTCGCATGGCCAGGGCGCCGCCGCAGCCGGGGCAGGCCAGGTGACCGGAAGTCATGAGCTCCCGCTCGGGGATCCGGTCCTTGATGACGATCTGGCTCATGCTTTCACCCCCACCCACAGGTCGGCGCGCGCCGGGATGCCCGGCATGCGGACGTGGTCGATGATGCCGTCGATGACCGCGGGCGTGACGTCGCGACCGCCCAGGCCCAGGACGTAGCCGTAAATGGCCGGCCGGTCCTCGGCGGGCAGATCGTAGAGCGCGCTCCTCAGCTCGGCGGCGAAGATGCCGCCCTGCCCGGGCGAGAAGTTGCGGTCGAGAACGGCCACGCGGTCGATGCCGGCCAGCGCCAGGCGCAGCGCGTCGGTCGGGAACGGCCGGAACATCTTGATCTTGACCAGGCCGATCTTCTCGCCGTTCTCTCGGTGCTGGTCGATGACGTGGCGAGCCGTGGAGGTGATGGTCCCGGAAGTGACCAGCGCGATGTCGGCGTCCTCGGTCCGGTAGCTCTCCACCGCCCCGTAGCTGCGGCCGACCAGCGTCGCCCACTCCGTCTCCACCCCGTCGAAGCGAGCCACGGCGTCGTGCATGGCGTCCTGCAGGTGCCAGCGCATCTCCATGTAGTCGTCGGGGCGGACGAGTGCGCCGTAGCTATGGGGATCGTCCACGTCGAGCTTGTAGCGGGCGCGGCGCGGGGGCAGGAAGCGGTCCACCAGCTCCTGGTCCGGGATGTCCACGGGCTCGGCGGTGTGGGAGAGGAAGAAGGCGTCCAGCACCACCATGACGGGCAGGTCCACCTGCTCCGCCAGGCGGAAGGCCATGATCGTGGTGTCGAGCACTTCCTGGTTGGTCTCGCAGTAGAGCTGGATCCAGCCCGTGTCGCGCTGCGCCAGCGAGTCCGTCTGGTCGGTCCAGATGTTCCAGCCGGGGCCGAGCGCGCGGTTGACGTCCGCCATGACGATGGGCAGCCGGCCCGAGCCGGCCCAGTGCAGCATCTCGTGCATGAGGGCGAGGCCCTGCGACGAGCTGGCCGTGAAGGCGCGGGCGCCGGTGGCGGAGGCACCCACACAGGCGGCCATGGCGGAGTGCTCGGACTCGACCTTGATGAAGCGCGCCTTCAGCTCGCCGCTGGCGCACATCTCGGACAGCTCCTCCACGATCTGCGTCTGGGGCGTGATGGGGTAGGCGGCGATGACCTCGGCGCGCGCGAGCTTCACGCCCCAGGAGACGGCGTGATTGCCGACGATGACCTTCCTCATAGCCCCTCCCGGGTCATGCTGATCGCGCCGCGGGGGCATTCGGCCGCACACACGCCGCACCCCTTGCAGAAGTTCATGTCGATGTCGAAGCGGCCGCCGTCGTGCGAATGGCTGATGGCCACATCGCCGCAGAAGATCAGGCAGAGCTCGCACTCGTTGCAGACGCCGCAATTGAAGCAGCGACCGGCCTCCACGAGGGCGACGTCGTCGCCCAGACCGCCGTTCACTTCGGCGAACGGGGCGCCCGCCGCGTCCAGTGCCGCATGGCGGTCGGCGTTGCGCGGACGGAGCTGGAAGTGCGCCGTGTTCACGTCCTCGAAGGGCACGACCTCGTTCAGGGGCGCGACCCGGAGCACCGGGTCCGCGTCACGCCAGCGGGCGACGCTGGGTGCGCCCGTCGGCCCCCAGCGCAGCGCGGAGGTGTCCGGCGTGGCCACGCCCGCCCGGCGCCGGAGCGCGCGGTCGATGCCGATGGCCGCCCGCTTGCCCGCGCCCAGGGCCCGGGCCACCGTGCGCTCGTCCCCGGAGACGTCGCCGCCGGCGAAGACCAGCGGCGAGGCGGTCTCGCCCCACTCGTCGATGGCGACGGCCCCGCCCCGGACCACCTCTTCCGGCCAGGGCTCCAGCTCCGGATCCTCGCCCGTGGCCAGCAGCACGGTGTCCGCCTGCACGAAGAGCGACTCGCCTGTCGCCACAGGCCGGCGCCGCCCGTCGGGACCCGCATCCGCCAGCTTCATCCTGGCGCAGGCGACGCCACTCAACAGGCCGTCCGCGGTCCGGAAGGCGGTGGGCGCGGCCAGGAAGACGAACTCGACCCCCTCGCGCCAGGCGTCCTCGATCTCCTCGGCGATGGCGGGCATCTCGTCCCGGGTGCGGCGGTAGACCACGATGGGTCGGGCGCCCAGGCGCAACGCCGTACGGGCGCAGTCCATGGCCGTATTGCCGCCGCCGATGACGGCCACCCGCTCGCCCAGCGGCGGGCGCAGACCCGCATTGACCCGCCGCAGGAAGTCCAGCCCCTGCCAGACGCCGGGCAGCTCCTCGCCTTCCACGCCCAGCAGCCGGCCCAGGTAGGCGCCCGTGGCGAAGAAGATCACGGAATAGCGCGACCGGATCTCCGGCAGCGTAGCCTCCGTCACCTGCACGCCCGTGTGGATGGTGACGCCGCTGGCCTCGATGCGCCGGATCTGGGCATCCAGCACGTCACGGGGCAGGCGGTACTCGGGAATGCCCTGGCGCAGCATGCCGCCGGCCCGGTCCTCGCGCTCCAGCACGTCCACGGGGTAGCCCATGGCCGCCAGGTGGTAGGCGCAGGCGAGCCCGGCGGGACCGGAGCCGACCACGGCGACCCGCTCCGTCCGCGTGGGCGCGGCCGGCGCCGGTGGCGCAGCGGCCAGCAGCCGGTCGCCCAGCATGCGCTCCACGGCGTGGATGGCGACGGCGCCGTCGAAGTGGCCGCGGTTGCAGCCGCTCTCGCAGGGGTGGTTGCACACGCGCCCTGTCACGGCGGGCATGGGGTGCTCCAGGGCCAGCAGCTCCGCCGCCTCGTCGATCTTCCCCTCGCGCAGCAGCGCCATGTAGCCTTCCACGTCCACGCCTGCCGGGCAGCCCTGGTTGCAGGGGGCGACGCGGTCATGGTACACGGGTCGGATGTACTTCCAGGCCCCGGTCTTGTTGACCTCGGTCGTGGTGGCGCTCACGGCGATGGGGGGCGTGGCCGGCCGCCGCGGCGGCACCGACGTGCCGATCGGCTCAGACATGGCTCACCTCCTGCGCCGCGAGCCCGCCCACCTGCACCGCCGCCGCGGCTTCCCGCGCGGCCCGCACATTGGCCTCGGCGTGCTGCGGCACGTCCTCCTCGATGGCGGCGCAGACCGACTCCAGGCCGACCAGCCCCGAGCAGGCGGCGAACGCGCCCAGGATCGCCGTGTTCACGATGGGCTGCGTGCGCGAGCCCAGGTGGTTGCGCGCCGCGATCTCGCCCGCCGCCACCGTGGCCACCCGGAACCGGCCGATCAGCGCCGGAAAGTCGCCGGGAAGGCCCTCGGAATTGATGAGGATGCTGCCGCCGGGCTTCAGTCCGGCCGTGATGTCCACCGCCGTGAGCAACGTGGGATCCAGCACGATGATGTCGTCCGGCTGCGTCACCTCGCAGCGCAGGCGGATCGGCACCTCGTCGATGCGCACGAAGGCCGCCACCGGCGCCCCGCGGCGCTCGACGCCGAAGGCGGGGAACGACTGGACCCACCGGCCCTCGTGGAAGAGGGCGGCGGCCAGGAGCTTGGAGGCGATGACCGCCCCCTGCCCCCCGCGCCCGTGGATGCGGAGCTCACGCATGGGAGACTCCCGGCTTCATTGACTCTGGAATGGGTTCGGCGGAGGAGGAACAGCGAGAGAAGCGTGGGCAAAGCGCTGCCGCCGCGGCCCGGGGCAGGCCGCGGCACGGTCGGGCGAGACCGATCGTGGCTCGCCCGTGACACCTTACGCGTGGAGCCACGTACTCTCCGCTTTCAGCGGGTCTTCGCCGGAATGCTTTGATGCGCTCCGACCCGATCGTAAGTTACCATCGGGCCGAGACCGAGCAATTCGGAGAAAACCTTACATCGTGCGCCGGTTATGCCGCCTGGGGCCGCCCCACCCCTGTCTCACGGCCACACCCCCGCCCCGGAGGAGTCGCATCATGGACCGGCGGAACTCGGAGCTGAAGCAGGAGATCCAGCAGCGGCGCAGCACCAGCGGGCTGGGCGTGGGCTGTGCCGAAGCGCAGGCCGATGGCGTCCCCTGCCCCGACCCGGCCCGCGACTGCGACCACTGCGAGCGCGCGGCGGCGGCGGTCACGGGGCGCGTCGCGCGAGGAAGGCCGGCGCAACGGCCTTCCACGCGGAGCCGCGGAGTCCACTGAGAGCCGGCGCGCCTCGGGCACCCCGTTCCCGACGGGAAAGCCATCTCACGCAGAGCCGCCGAGCCGCAGAGGAGTGCGGGGCGCCTCGGGTTTCCGGGCCAGCCCCGCCGTCGTTTCACCGTCGCTTTGCCAGACCGGAATCGCTCGGAATCGCCGCGTGCCGGCTCTCTGCGGCTCTGCGGCTCTATGTGAGATAAGTAGTTGACTTGTTGACGTTCGTTCAGGCGCCCTCGATGTCTACCTTCCAGCCATTGTCCTCCAGCGCATCCCCGACCCGTCTGCGGAACTCCACGGAATGCACGCCGGCCAGCTCCTCGGCGGCGAGGCGCACGCCCCACATGCCCAGTCCCAGGGCGGAAGCATCGCGCTCGGCCGCATCGTCGCGGCCGTCGAAGGCGTAGCGCAGCGTGAACGGGATCGCGCCCTCGACGACCAGGGCGCGGCCGGCGGGCAGGCAGCCGAAAGGCGCGTCCGTGCGCCAGTGCCAGGCGGCGGCGGGTAGGTCGTCGCGGTAGCGTTCCTCCACGCAGCGGAGCCGCTCGAAGGGGCGGCCGGTCTCGCGGGCGATGAGCAGCTTCAGGAACTCGGCGTGGGCCCAGACCAGCGGCATGGCGCTGCCGGAGGGCCGCCCGGGCGAGAGCTCGCGCTGGGGGATGGGCGGCGCATCCCAGACCTGCTCCGGCAGCAGGCCGCCCGGTCCGGCGCAGCGGAGCATGCGCTCGAGGTAGGGCAGCGGGTCCTCCCCCTGCAGCAGGGCCAGGTGCCCGCGCTCGCCGCTGAGCAGCGGCCAGGCGCGGCCGACGCCGTTGCCGTCGAAGGGGCTGCCGTCCTCGTGCTCGCCGTAGCCGTCGTCGTTGTAGCGGTGGTAGAGCGGCCCGGAGGGCGTATCCACCAGCAGTACCTCGTCCACGACCTTGAGCGTGGCCAGGATGCGCGGGTCATTGGGGTGCCGCAGGCCGAGGCGGGGGAGGTACATGAACTCGAGCCCCACCAGCTCGCCGGCGCCCAGCATCTCGCCCGAGCGGTTGGCGATGGCGACGGGCGTGCTCGCGCCCATCCCGCCCGGCGGCTGGATGCGCACGTAATAGCCCGGAACGCCCACGCGCCGCGCCAGCGGCGTGTCCTCCACCCAGCACCAGTCCTCGATGCGCTCGTTCCAGCAGTCGGCCAGGGCCAGGGCGTAGTCGCGGTCCTTCCCCTTGAGCCACTGCGCCGCCGCGCAGAGTGCCGCCACCTCCACGGCGAGGGTGAAGGGGTTGGCTCCGGCCGTCTCCTCCCAGCGGTCCTGGGGACTGAGCGGGCCGACCCGGGCGACGTACGTTGCGGCCTCGATCACCATGCGCTCCAGCCCCTGCACGGGCGGCGGGGCGTCCTCGGCCAGGCGCGCCGCGAGCAGGATGGGGAAGGCGGTCTCGTCCAGCTGCACGCCTGCCCAGAAGGGCCGCCCGTCCGGGTAGAAGTTCTGGGTCCAGTGCCCGTCGGGGAGCTGGGTGGCGATGAGGTACTCGAGCACCCGCTCGGCGTCCGCGCACTGGCCCGCGGCCAGCAGGGCCAGCGCGGATTCGGAGCAGTCGCGGGTCCAGACCAGGTGGTAGCCGCCCAGCGAGTCGCTGGAGTTGCCCCAGGGCGTGCTGAGCGAGGCGACGATGGCGCCGGGGTAGGTGCGGTCCTCGTGCACTTTCAGCACGCAGGCGGAAAGCTGCGCCTCCGCGCCCAGGGCGGCCGTGGGCGCGGGGAGCCGCAGGGCGTCGCCCCAGTTCTTCCAGCCGTCCACGAAGCGGGTGCGGGCGTCGCCGGCGCCATCGGCCAGGCTGGAGGCGGCCAGCGTGAGGGCGCCCTCGGGCAGCGCCGCGAACCCGAGCGCCAGCACGCCGCTCTTGCCCGGCAGCTCGCCCATGAGCGCGACGTTGCCGTCGTCCGCGCTCTCGAAGGTCCAGGTCATGCGGCCGTGCTTGTCGAAGTCCTGCCAGCCGTCGGAGGCGCCCACGTAGCCGGCACTGCTCCGGGTGAAGCCGTCGCTTGCCCGCAGGCAGAGGCAGGCGGCGCCGTTGATCGCCGTCAGGTCCCGGTCCGCTCGGGCGCTGTTGTGCTCGCCCGTGCCGCCCAGGTGCGGCGCCAGCAGCGTGTAGACGGCGTAGTCGCCCTCCAGCTCCCAGGAGAGGAGCAGGACGTCGCGCAGCGGGTCGGGGCAGACCTCGAGCGTGAAGCGATAGTCGTCGCCCTCGTGGACCAGCCGGGCCAGCGGGATGTAGGGCGCGGGCGTCTCGATGCGGTAGCGCTGGGCCCGCTTCAGCTCGACCCAGGCGCCCTCCCGGGCCAGGATGAAGCCCAGGTCCCGGATCTGCGGTTGCCCCGTCTGCGGCCAGAAGACCTCGTTGAGGATGCCGTAGCCCACGGTCGCCCAGAGGCGACTCGAGCCCAGCGCGGTGCTGACCACGTCCTTGGCGCTCGAGCTCCACGTCGGCGCCATCCCCGGCCCGCCGAAGGCGCGTCCCGGCATGCCTCAGCCCCCGTGGCTGAAGTCGGGATAGTCGGTCCCCCGGATCACTTCCAGAGCCACATCATCAGCGTGGACGCGGTCGCCAGCGCCATGGACCCCACCGCGATCCCGCGATGCGTGGCAATGCTGACGTTGCCGCGCTGCGTGAAGCCGACGCCGGTGCGGAAGCGCTGGCGCCGGGGCGTGAGCAAGGCGGTCGCGGCGAAGCCGCCGTCCGCGGTCAACATGGCGATGGAATGAACCCAGCGGCGCGCGCGCCCGTTCGAGTCCTGCCGCGAATCCCACAGGTTCCAGACGCCCGTGACGGTGTTCAGGCCGAAGAGCCCGACCACACCGACGGCCAGCGCGTTGTGCGCCCCGCGCAGGCCGTCGCTCGTGGTGCTGCCGTTGGCCAGCTTCTGACCCACCACGTACTCCGCCGCGAACAGCGGCACCATGGCGTAGCTGCCGATGCGGTGGATCGTGAGGCGCGTGTAGTACTGGTCGCTATGCTCCACGGCGCGGGGGCGCAGGGAAGGCGTGTCGGGACCCGGCGCCTGGAGCTGCGGCAGCGGCTGGAATCGCAGGATCACTCGCGGACCGGGCGCGGGGACGGTCGGCGCGGGCGCCGCCTGGACAGTCGCGCCCGGCGCCTGCCAGGTGGCCAGGGGCCGTTGCGGCTCGGGCGAAAGGGCGGCCGCAGCGACCTGCAGCGCCGCCGACACGGCGACGGTAAACGCAACCATTTCATTGCCTCCGGATGCGGGCATGGGGGACGCGCCGCCGGGCCCACGCAAGGCGCGCACCGGCGGAGAACATCGGCCAGCCACACCACCTGCCGCGGAGGCCGGGTCACGGGAACGAAAAATGGCCCCGGGCCGGCGGGTGCCGGTCCGGGGCCATCGGGCGCGCCAGGCGGGGCGCGGCGCAGAAGCGCTAGGCGCCGCGGGCGCCCTGGCGCAGCGGCAGCCGGGCACCCATGCCGCCCGCGCCGGGCAGCCGCCGCTCGAAGCAGCCCGACGCCTTCTGGTCCGCCGTCAGCACGCCCTGCACGTCCGTGCTCAGCGTCTGACGGGCCGCCTTGAGCCGGTCCGCGGCGGGCTTCACGCCCTGCAGGATGGCCTTGACCTGGTCCTGGCTGGCGCCGCCCTTGCGCGCGTCGCGGGCCTGCTGCAACGCCTTTCGCACCGTTTCCAGGTCCGCCTGGTTGGCCTGCCGGAAGGCCGTGACCAGCGCCTTGATCTGTGTCTTCTGCGCATCGGTCAGCGGCGTGAGCTTGCTGCGGTCGCACGGCTTGGGCGCGTTCGTAGCCAGCCACGCCTTCTGGTCCGCGGTCAACACGCCCTCGATCTGCTGCTGGAGCTGCTGGCGCGCCGGCTGCATCCGATCGCGGATCGGCTTGCCCTGCTGCAGGATGGCCTTCAGCTGGTCTTTCGTGGCGCCGGCCTGGCGCGCGTCGCGAGCCTGCTTCAGCAGCGCGACCAGCGCCTGCCGGTCCGTCTTCGTGGACTCCTGGAAGCTCTTGACGTAGCCCTCGATCGCCTGCTTCTGCGTCGCCGTCAGGGCCAGGTTCGCCGGCAGCCGCCGTAGCAGTCCCGCGCCCGGACGACCGGCCGTGGACCCGGCCGCGCCGGCTACGCCCGCCGGGGTCAGCCCGGGCTGCGGCGTGGGTGTCGTCAGCCCCGTCGGCTCCTTGCCGCAGCCGGCGAGCATGCCGCCCGCCAGTATCAGAATCGCGATTCCGCGCATTGTGTGATCTCCTGTGAGCGGTGTCCGGGAAGCATCCGCGCTTCCGGGGAGATGGACGCGGCGGGACCGGGGGATGTTAAGTGGCAAGGTGAAGGTGAAGGCGAAGGAGAAGGAAGGCGGAGGAGGAGGAGAAGGGAAGGGCGGCCGGGCGAAGTTCGCCCTCGCCCTAGCCCTCGCCCTGCTAGGTGGGTTTGCGCCCGGGCCCAAGGCATTCGAGGAGCAGGAAGACATCGCGCCAGAGCCAGGCACGGCGTTCGACCTCGAAGCCGGCGCGGGCGAGGGGGACGTCGGGGGAGCGGTCGAAGTGCTCGCCCCAGAGCGGCACGGTCACCCTGGACACCAGGTCGGCAACGCCGCCGAGCCAGCCCGCGGGCCGCACGTGCTCGAGCATGACCAGGGGCGCGCGGGGCCGGCTGACGCGCGCGATCTCCCGCAAGGCGGCCTCAGGGTCGGGAACCTGGCAGAAGGCCAGGGTCTCGGCGGCCCAGTCGAAGATGCCGCCGCGGAAGGGAAGCCGCTCCGCGTCACAGACGACCAGCAGCGTGCCCGCGACGCCGGGCTTGCCCCGCGCATGGGCGAGCATCCCCGGTGAGACGTCCGTGGCGACCACGCGCGCGCCGGGCGGATGGAAGGGGAAGGCGGTGCCGGTGCCCGCGCCAATCTCGAGGCCGAGCCCGGATGCGGGGACGGCGGCCCAGGCGCGGCGGCGCATGCGCAGCAGGCCGAAGCGCTCGAGGGGCGAGGCGCCGGCGTCGTACAGTGCGCCCTTCAATGGCTTACCCGCTCACTTCTTCCGCAGCGGCAGCTTCTGCCTGCGCCAGGCGTCCATCCCCCCGGCGAGCTGCCGGGCGTCGAAGCCGGCGGCTCGCAGCAGGCGCACGGCGGGCTTCGAGCGATGGCCGGTCTTGCAGACGGCCACCACCGGGCGGCTGCGGTCGAGGCCGAGGTCGTGCAGGCGCTGGCGAAGCTCGGGCAGCGGCACCAGCCTCACCCCGCCAATGTGCCCGCCGGCGTGCTCCATGGGGCTGCGGACGTCCACGAGCTGCGGGGGACGGCGCGAGCGCAGCTCCCGGTCGAGCGCTTCCGGTCGGACTTCCGGTACCTGGCCCCAGGGCCACCACCACGGCATCATCTCGCTCCTCCTCGAATCGAGGCCACGGCTGAAGCTCGTGCACGGGACCGCGATGCGCCACCCGGGCGTCGTCGTCGTCGGCATCCCGGGGACAGCATCCGTCCTCCCGGGAGGACGCCCGCGGCCGCCCGCCGCGCGAGTTGAGCACGAATCTCGCTCTGTAGCAATAACTTGGGCGAAGGTGCCGTCGTGGCCCCTTCCGTGCCCCCGCTAGCCGGGCGACGAGGAAGTCGTCCAGGTCCATGTCGCTGGAGGAAAGCCATGTTCCGCAAGCTTCTCGCACTCACCGCTCTGGCGACCGTCGTCGCCGCCGCCGCTCCGCTCCAGGCGCAAAGCGGGTCTTCCGTGATCTCGGTAAAGCGGGGCGAGCTCGAGCTCACGCCCTACGCGGGCTACATCTTCACCGGGCACTTCGCCAACGGGCCATTCAGCACCTCGCTCGGGAGCGGCAACGGCGCCGTGTACGGCGTGCAGCTGGCGCTGCCGCTGGCGCCGAGCGCATCGCTGGTGGGCGGGTTGGCCTACTCCAGCTCCGACCTGCAGGTCCAGGCGCTAAACCTGGTCTCGCAGAAGGTCGGGACCAGCGTGGCCTGGCTGTACGAGGGCGACCTCCAGCTCCGGGCCCCCGCACAGAAGAGCGGAATCACGGCGGGCGCCGAGCCGTTCCTGCAGATCGGTGCCGGCGCGATCCATCGCCAGCTCACGGCCGGCGGGCTGAGCGCGACCTCCACCGACTTCGCCATGAACGGCGGCGTGGGGTTCGACTACGTCATCAGCCAGGGGCTGGCACTGCGGCTGCTGGCCAAGGACTACATCGGCAAGGCAACGTTCAACAACGACCTCGCCCAGACGAACACGCTGAACAATCTGGTGCTGTCGGCGGGCGTGCGACTGTCGTTCTAGACCGTCGGCGCGGACGCGAAGAGCCCGGGCGGCGCAGGTCGCCCGGGCTCTTCGCGCATCCACGATGGCTTCGCCGCGGACGCCGCGTCGCCGCTACGCGCCGCCGTCGCTCCAGCGCGCGAGCCGACGCAGGGCATCCACGCGCTCGGAGCGGCCCAGGCGGGCGCGCGCCACGGCATCCCGCAGCCACTCGACGGAGCCGTCGTAGGTGGCGCGGTCCACCGGGTAGGGGTGCCCGTCCTTGCCGCCGTGCGCGAAGGAGAAGCGGGCCGGGTCGCGCACGCTGGCCGCCTCGCCGTGCACCAGCTCCGCCACCAGCGCCAGCGCCCGGACCGAGCGCGCGCCCACGCCCGGCAGCGCCAGCAGCGCCTCGAAGTCCACCGGCGCCGCCTCGTACGTGCGCAGCAGCACCTGGTGCAGCCGCGTCGGGTCCAGGTCGCGGCGCACGTCCACGGCGTGGCCGGGGGGCATGCGCATGACCGTGGGTGGGGCGGCCTCCACGTCCAGCCGCGCGTTGGAGCGAGCGGGAGAGCGGGAGAGCAGGAGTGTGGGAGACGCGGTACCCGAGGCCGCCCGATCTCCCGCTGTCCCGCTCTCCCGCTCTCCCACTCCGCCGTTCGGCGGCTCGGCCCCGAACAGGCCCAACTGCTCGGCGGGGCGAACGCGCCGGCGTGACGGATCGCCCAGGGCCGCGCCGATGCGCGCCGCCTCCCGCGCTACCGTCTCCGGCCGCTCGCGCGCCAGCGCGGTGATGGCCGCGCGCGCGCCGGCCGAGGCGTGGTCCACCAGGTTCAGCACCGCGCCCGCCGGGGCGGAGCTGGCAATGGCGGCGTGGGGCTCGTCCACCACGTCCCGCACCCGCTCGCCCAGCCAGTGGTAGCGGCGGGCGGCGGCGTCGCCCTCGCGCATCCCCTGCTGGACCACGGCCCATTCGCCCGTGGAAGTGTGCAGGAAGGTGTGGTGGTAGATCTGGAAGCCGTCCTGCACCGCGGCGCTGTCCACTTTGGCCGTGATCCGGCTGGTGTACGCCAGCCGCTCGCCATCCAGGCCGGTGCGGAGCCCATGCTCGACCAGCTCCTCCGGCGTGCGCCGCGACGCCCGCCCCTTGCCCCCGGCCACCCACAGCCCCGTGTCCGCCTCCCGCCCCTTGAGCCCCTCCTTGAGCGCCCCGCAGACGACGGTCGTGACGCCGCTGGAGTGCCAGTCGAAGCCCAGCACGCAGCCGAACGCCTGGAACCAGAATGGGTCCGACAGCCGCCGCAGAACCTCCGCCGGCCCGCGCTCCAACACGATCGCCTCCACGATCGCCGGCGCCAGCAGCGCCATGCGCTCGAAGAGCCATTTCGGGGCCTTGCCGCCATGCAGCGGCAGATCGGCGTAACCGGCGCGACGGGCCATGACCCGAATATAGCCCGAAGCAGCGCCCGTGCGTAGCCCGAGCCCCTAGCGGAAGCAGCGGCATAGCAAAACCCCATCTTACCGCCGAGTACGCAGAGGACACCGAGGTAGCGACATCCTGCGCTGCGCGGCGCGGATGCGCTGCTGTGGATATTGTTGTTAAATAACAACATACATCCCCCGGCCGAACCCGGCTGCCGGCGGTTCGGCCGCCTCGGCGCCCACTCGGCGTCCTCGGTGCACTCGGCGGTAGGATGTGGTTCCGCTCCCGCTCCGCCTGCGGCCGTTGGCCGTTTTGCCTTTGCCCCTGCCCTACTTGTTCAGGTTCTCCGGCATGCACCCGGGCTTGAGCCATGTGCACATCACGGCGGTGTTGTCCTTGGTGATGAGCATGTAGCTCTGCAGGTTGTAGGCGGCGCCGTGGGCGCCGGGCGGGAAGAAGCGCAGCTCGGCGTCCTTGCCGGCGTTGGCCAGGGCGGTGAGCAGCTGCATGGTGTTCTGCGGATGGACGTTCTCGTCCATGGCCGAGTGGATCAGGAGCAGGTGGCCCTTGAGGTTGCCCGCCATGGGCAGGGCCGAGGTGTTGTGGTAGGCCATGGTGTCGGCGTCCAGCAGTCCCATGTAGCGCTCGGTGTAGATGGTGTCGTACAGGCGCCAGTCGGTGACGGGCGAGTTGGCCTCGCCCAGGGCGAAGACGCCCGGGTGCTTGAGCATGGTGTAGACGGTGCTGTAGCCGCCGTAGCTGGTGCCCTGGATGGCCATGTGGTCGCCATCGACGTAGGGCTGCTTCGCGAGGTACTGCGCCACCTCGACGAAGTCGTGGCTTTCCCAGTTACCCAGGTTCTTGTAGACGATCTTCATGAAGTCGGCGCCGTAGTTGCCGGAGCCGCGGTTGTTCAGCCCCACCACGATGTAGCCCTGCTGCGCCAGCCACTGGTACCAGCCGCTGCCGTTCCAGGAGTTGTAGACCTGCTGGGAGCCGGGTCCACCGTAGATGGAGAGCAGGACCGGGTATTTCTTCGAGCCGTCGGTAGCCATGTCGGGCGGTCGGATCATGAAGCCGTCGAGCTTGACGCCGTCGCCGGTGGTGAAGCTGAAGTTGTACTGCTGCGAGTATGCGTGGGTCTGCAGCCACGCCGTTGTCGCCGGATTGGCCTCGAGCGTGGCCAGCTTCTTCCCCGCCGTGCTCCACAGCTCGACCTGCCGCGGCTGTCCCGTATTCGACCAGCTGTCGATGTAGGTCTTGCCGCCTGGGGCCATGTTGATGCTGTGCGTGCCGGGCGCCTGGGTGAGGCGCCGCATGCCGCTGCCGTCGAAGCGGACGGAGTAGAGGTGGCGCTCCAGCGGCCCCATCTCGGTGGAGACGTAGTAGACGGTCTTCGTCGCCGGGTCGATGCCTTCCACGCGCGTCACGGTGAACGGCCCCTTCGTCACCTGGTTCAGCAGCTTGCCGTCGTAGCCGTAGCGGTAGAGCTGCTGGTGGCCGTCGCGGTCGGAGATCCAGAAGAACTCGGGCGCCGCCTCCGGGAAGGTGAAGAAGTCGTTGACGCCGGCGAAGAAGTCGTAAACGTCGATCCAGGTCTTCGACTCCTCCTCCATGACCAGTCGCCGGGCGCCGGTCTTCACATCGAAGAAATAGAGCCGCATGTGGTTCTGCGGCCGGTTCATGGCCACCACGGCCAGGGTGCCCGGGTCGGAGGTCCAGTAGATGCGCGGGATGTAGTGGTCGTCCGGGTTGCCCGTGTCGAGCCACTGCCGCTGCCCGCTGGCGACGTCCACCACGCCGATCTTCACGGCCGGGTTGTGGTCGCCGACCTTGGGGTAGTTGATGCGGACCCAGCTTGGGTGGTGGCCCTCGTAATTGGTGATCTGCACGAAGGGCACGCCCCGCTCGTCGGTCTGCCAGAAGGCGAGGTAGCGGCTGTCCGGCGACCACTTCCACGCCTGCGCCTCGCCGAACTCCTCCTCGTAGACCCAGTCGTGCACGCCGTTGAAGACGCTGTCGTTGCCCTCGGTGGTGAGCGCGCGCTCCTGCCCGGCCGCCAGGTCGTAGACGTACATGTTGCCACCGCGCTCGAAGCCGACCAGCGTGCCGCTGGGCGCCAGCTCGGCCGTGCGCGCGTCCTTCGCCGCGACCTTGAGCTCCTTGGTCTGGACGTCGTACAGGTAGAAGTCGGAGAGGCCGGAGCGCCGGTAGATGGGCCGGAAGTTCGCCTGGAACATGATGTGCCTGGAGTCCGGCGCCCACTGGAAGGACTGGTAATCCAGTGGCTCGGTCGTGCCCGGCAGCGTCAGCGCGCGGTTGTCGAAAAGCAGCTCGTCCTGCAGCGTGCCCGGGTCGTAGCGGCGGACCTCGCGCGCCTGCCCGTTCATCTTCGTGTAGGAGAACTGCGCCCCGCGATTGATCCAGTTCACGCTGGACGGGCCGCCGCGTCCCGACAGCACGCCCTGCGACCTCAAGGCCTCCTCGATGGTGGCGAACTTCTGCTTTCCGGGCTGCTGCGCGCCCAGCGGCGCGGCCAGCAGCAGGCCCGCCACCACGGCGGCGCCCGCGCGACGGCCGAATCGAATGTCCACGCTCGTCCTCTCGACAGGGTTCAAAGCTGCGGCGCAGCAACCTTAGGCGACGACGCCGCCGCGGACAAGCGGGCGTGCCGGTAGATCCGTGGCGTCCCCGGTGGTACATTCCACCTCCGTCCGCTGGTACGCCCGAGGGAGGCCGGACATGGAGACGACGACAGACGCGATGCCGGGCGGTGTCGCCACGACGGCGGCCCGCCGCCAGTCGAGATTGGCGGCGGGTGTCGCCGGCTCGCAGATCCTGAAGATCTCGCGGGAGATCGCCGAGCTGGTGGCGCAGGGCCGCACGGTGTGCAACCTGACGATCGGCGACTTCAGCTCCGCGGAGTTCCGGATTCCGCCGGTCCTCGAGGAAGGCATCGTCCAGGCGCTGCGCGCCGGCGCCACCAACTACCCGCCCTCGTTGGGCGTGCCGGCGCTGCGCGAGGCCATCCGGGAGCAATACTCGGCCGAGCTGGGACTGGACGTCCCCCTGGAGAACGTGCTGGTCACCGCGGGTGCCCGCCCGGGCATCTACGGCCTCTTCCGCGTCGTGGTCGATCCCGGAGACATCGTCGTCTTCCCCGTGCCGACCTGGAACAACACCTACTACGCCCTGCTCGTGGGCGCGCAGGGGATCCCCGTCGCCACCACGGCCGAGACGGCGTTCCTGCCCACGGCGGCCATGCTCGAGCGGCCGCTGCGCGGCGCCCGCTTGCTGGCGCTCAACTCGCCGCTCAACCCCGCAGGGACCTGCTTCGACGCAGAGGGGCTCGGCGCCATCTGCGACCTGGTGCTGGAGGAGAACGCCCGCCGCAAGGGCACGGGCGAGCGGCCGCTCTACCTCATGTACGACCAGGTCTACTGGATGCTCACCTACGGCGCGACCCGGCACGTGCACCCGCTGGCACTGAGGCCGGAGCTGGCGCCGTTCACGGTCTACATCGACGCGATCTCCAAGTCGTATGCCGCCACAGGGCTGCGCGTCGGCTGGGCGGTCGGGCCGGCGGACCTGCTCTCCCACATGTCCGATCTCCTGGGCCACGTCGGCGCCTGGGCCGCACCGCCCGTGCAGCTGGCCACGGCGGCGCTGCTGCGCGATCCGGGCGCCATCGCCGCCTTCCACGAGCCCATGAAGCTGGGGCTGCAGGCGCGGCTCGACCGCCTGTTCCATGGGCTCATGGACATGAAGGCGCGGGGGCTGCCGGTGGATGCATTCCCACCCGCCGGCGCGATCTACCTGAGCGCCCGCTTCGCCCTGAACGGCCGCGTCCACGCCGACGGTCGCAGGCTCGAGACCAACGAGGACGTGCGCGAGTACCTGCTGCACGAGGCCGGGTTCGCCGCCGTGCCCTTCCAGGCCTTCGGCGTGACCGAGGACACCGGTTGGTTCCGCCTGTCCGCCGGCGCCGTGTCGCTGGAAGAGATCGACCGGGCGCTGCCCAGGGTGGAGGCCGCGGTCCGTGCCCTGAGCCGCTGAAGGCGCCCGGGCGAAAGGCCGGCTAGGCGCCGGCTAGGCGCGCTTCAGCACGACGGTGAAGGCGGAGCCGGCGCCCGGCTCGCTCTCGGCGACGATGTCGCCCTCCATCCCCCGGGCCAGGTCGCGGCTGATGGCGAGCCCCAGGCCCGTGCCTTCCGCGGTGCGCGTCAGGCTGGTGTTGACCTGCACGAAGGGGTCGAAGATCGACTCCAGCTTGTCCGGCGGGACGCCGACGCCGTGGTCCCGGACGTGGATGTGCACGGCGGCGTCGGGTGACTCCCCCGCGACGTCGCAGGACACCTCGATCGACCCGGCCGCGCCCTCGGGCGTGAACTTCACGGCGTTGGACAGAAGGTTGAGCAGGACCTGCTGGAGCTTGTCCCGGTCGGCAAGCACCCGCAGTGCCGGGTCGCAGCCGCCGAAGACGTAGCGCAGGCCGCGGGCGACGATCTGTGGCGCGATCAGCACCTCGGCGTCGGCGAGCACATCCACCACGGGCACCGGCGCGAGCTCGTAGCGGACCGTGCCGCTCTCCAGTCGCGCGTAGTTCAGGACCTCGTTGATGAGGGCCAGCAGATGCAGCTGGCTCTTCTGGATGCGCCCGAGGTCGTGGAGCTGCTCGGGCGAGACCGGCCCGCGCACCCGAGCTATATTCGGGCCCTCTCAGACCAGGACACCAGGAGCCAGACATGACGGCCAATGTCCCGCAAGGGTCCGCACCCGCCGGACCGCTGTCCGCTGCCGAGCTGGAAGCCATGCACGCATACTGGCGCGCAGCCAACTACCTGTCGGTGGGACAGATCTACCTGCGCGACAATCCGCTGCTGCGCGAGCCGCTGCGGCTGGAGCACGTGAAGCCGCGGCTGCTCGGGCACTGGGGCACCACGCCCGGGCTGAACTTCATCTACGCGCACATGAACCGCGCCATCCG
>JADGQX010000165.1 GCA_017881445.1 Gemmatimonadota bacterium
CCCGCGGTCGGGAGGGGCGGGGCCGCGCAGCGGCCTCGCCCCTTTCATTCGCGTTGCCCTGGGACCGGTGCCCGGTGTGGACGCCGTAGCGCCACGATGTCCGTCACGACCGCCAGGGGCGTCGCCGCCGCCTGGGCCTTCCGGGCGCGAGAAGCGGCCCTCCAGCCCCAAGCGCGCCCTCTTCGCAGCGTCGCCGCCACGCATGGGCCCTCTTCCTCTGGACACGTCACAGTCCAGGGCGGCCGTAACTCCGGCCGCTGCCTTGGCCTGCACGCGAAGACTCACCGATGTGCCCGGTCTGGAGTGTTACCGTTGTGCCCGGTCCACACCTGTCCGGCGATCGGTGTCCGGTGTCCGGGCACGCCGATGCCGAGGTGTGCCCGACGAGAAGACCCCTCGGCGGACGCCGAGGGGTCTCTGGCCTGGTGCCGGGCCGGGGGAACCCCGCTCCTAGCGCGCCGGCGTCTCCGCGGCGAGCACCCGGGCGGTGTCCATCACCTGCCGGTGGAACTCGGCGGGCATGCGGTTGAAGTCCCAGGGCTCGTGTGTGGAGTAGTGGCAGTACGAGCAGAAGCCGACGTGGGGCTCGGAGCCGAGCGCCGGCGGCGGGGGCGCGCTCCGGCCCGCAAGGCGGTAGGCGCTGCGGACACGGGTCACGCTTTCGCGGAAGATGGCGTCGCTCAGGTCGAGATTGTGCTGTCCGCCGGCCCGCGCGACCACGGCCAGCGCCTCCCGGGCGGAGGCGAGGAGGCGGTGGGCACTGTCGGGCGCGGAGCTGCCCAGTGCCGCGTCCGCGGTGCGCATATACGCGGCTACCGCGACGCCCCGCTCGCGCGTGCCCTCGATCCACCAGCTCAGCACCTTGGTGTACTCGGGCCGGTGGCAGCCGGCGCATGCGCTCGCCTGTCCCCTGAGGCCGGTCGCTGCCCCGGGCAGGGTCGCGCTGCCGGTGCCGCCTGCCGCGCGGCCGTTGGTCGTGTGGCAGGAACGGCACATCATACCCGCCACGAATTTCATGGAGGGCTCGGGAGGCATGCCGGCGACCTGGCCCAGCACCAGCCGCTGCTGTGCCTGGTGCGTCGTCGCGTGACAACCGTTGCAGGTGGCGGAGGGGTTGCCCAGCGACGCCAGCTGCACCCCGTGAGCGCTCCCGTGACAATCGCGGCAGTCGAGCGTCACCGCGCTGCTCATGGAGACGACGCGGTGGGTGACCCCCTCATGGCAGCCGGTGCAGGCGACGCCGCCGTGGGCGGGGTGCAGGTCCTCGCCTACGCCCTGGCGGGCCTGGCCGGCCTCGTGGCACTTCCCGCAGCGGCTGGTGGAGACCGTCGTCCTGGGGGGCGAGACGTCATAGTGGCAGCGCAGGCACCCCGTCTCGGCGACGGGCAGCGACGAATGCGGGATCGGTACGCCCTGGCTGGACACCGGCACCTGCACGGGGTCCTTGTGGCACGCACGGCAGTCCGAGCTGCGCCTTCCCGTCAGCTGGTCCGCGTGGCAGAGCGTGCAGGCCTCTCCCCGAGAGGCGAGCGTCTTGTCCTGAGAGTCTCCCGGGTGGACGTGGCAGCCGGCGCACGGGGCCTTGATCGGGCCGGTCGCGCCGTGCTGACGGTGCCGGAAACGCACCTGCGCGAGCTGGACGTCCACCGGCCCGCCATCGCCGTGGCAGCCCGCGCTGGTGCAGGTCTCGTCGCGCACCCGGGCATTGGCCGCGGTCACCTGCAGCCCGGTGCCGTGGCAGGCGGCGCAGGTCAGCGAGGCGTGTCCCGCCATTCCCAGCCCGGCCGGGGGGTCGGCGCGCCGCGCGCACGCGGTTGCGGCGCAGAGCGCCGCCGCGATCAGGAGAGCGCGACCCATAGGATCATTCCGATGAGCACGACTCCGACCGCGAGCGCCAGGAAGCCGAGGATGGCGCCGACCAGCGACTGCCGGCGGCTCGGTGGAGGGGCCGGCGCATCGATGAGTGGCGTGGACTGCACGGCGCGGCCGGAAAGCGCCGCGATCTTGCCGGCGACCCCCGGATGCTCCTCCTCCATGTATTCCGTGGTGGCTCGACCCGTGAACATGACGGCGTCCAGCGGGAACTTCTCCGGTCGCAGATGCACGTTGAAGAAGTGAATGGTGAAGATGAATGCCGCGGCCAGGACGGCCTCGTCGGCGTGGATGATGGTCGCCAGGTTGAACACCCAGCCGGGCAGGAACCGGCCGAAGAACTCGGCGAACCAGAGCAGCAGCCCGCTCACGCCGATCATGGCCACGCCCCAGAACACGGCGAAGTAGTCGAACTTCTCCATGTAGCTGAACCGGCCGAACTTCGGGCGCGGGCCGAGGCCGAGGTACCAGCGGAACTGCTGCACCACGTGCAGGATGTCGTCGGGGTGGGGAACCATGGAATCGGGACCCCAGAGCATGCGCCGCCGCTGCGAGGGCGTGGCGCGGCTCAGTGCGAGGGCCAGGTAGCTGACGTGCGCCCCGAAGTAGCCGAAGGTGACGAGGGCGGCGGCCCGGTGTAGGAGACCCGCCATGTGCACCCCGCCCAGGAGCTGCATGAGCGTGGGTGCCCAGAAGGCGTTGCTGAAGCGCAGCGGCAGACCGGTCGTGACCAGCGTGAAGAAGGAGATGATCATCGCGGCGTGGGTGACGCGATGGTACAGGTTGAATCGCCAGACGAAGGGGCCTTCGCCCCGCTGCGCCGAGTCCATGGGGACGGCGGGCGCGCGGCTGGCGGCCGGGCGGGGAAGCGTCGAGCTCACGCGTCGCCTCCCTTCCGGGTGCCGCCGTGCGCGCCGCTCCCTGCCGGCTCGCCGCGGAGCGAGCGCGCGAGCCAGAGTGTCGTGTGCACACCGAAGAACATCAGGGTGCCGGTCAGCAGAAGCATCATCAACCTGTAGGTCCAGAAAAGCAGTGGGCTCTTGGCCCGGTCGTGCACGTCGCCGTGGGGCTGGAAAGCGGTGAAGCTCGCCGTCGCCCGCGGGTGGCAGTGGCCGCAGGTGGCGACCAGGTTCGCTTTGGCCACGCTCGAGCGCGGATTGGCCGCCGGCAGGATCGAGTGGGCCGTGTGACACCCCGTGCAGTCGGCGGCGCGCTTCGATCCAAGGCGCGAGGCCTGCCCGTGGTACGAGTCCCCGAAGGTGTCGGCGTACTTCTCGTGGCACTTGGTGCAACCGGCGCCCGGCCCCGTCCCCGCTGCCACCTGCTTGGGGTGCACCATCTGGTGGCCCCCGTGACACGTCGTGCACGTGGGCGGCCGGGGCGGCTCTTGCCCCGCCACGGTCTTCACCGACCGGGCCCCAAGCACCGTCTGGCCGTGGATGTCGTTCCGCCAGGAAGCCGCTTCCTCCCGGTGGCAGGCGCCGCAGGTCGTGATCTGGGATCGCGCCGCCAGAGTGGAGCCGGCCTGGTCGTGGCTGCGGACGTCGTGGGCGCCATGGCAGGATGCGCAGGCGACGCTATCCGAATGCGGGGCGTGAGCGGGGAATCTCCGGGTATCGTGGCAGGCCAGGCAGCGCTGGTTCATCGCCACGATCGCCTCCCGCGCCTTCAGCCCCGCCCTGGTCGGCACCGGGTGCACGCCATGACAGTCCTTGCAGCCCACCGGGCTACCCTGGTCCACATGGGCGTGCGTGCCGGCATCCCACGCCCTGGCTACCGCTGGATGGCACGACGCGCAGGTTGCCGTCGTCGCCGTGCCCCCGGGGTGCGGGAAGGCGCTGAAGCCCTTGTGGCATTCGGCGCAGGGCAGGTCGTGCCCGGAGCCGCGCAGCAGCTGGTCCGATACGGAGAGCGAGCGCGCCCGGTCCAGGGTGGGCGAGTGCTGCCGCAGGAACTCCAGCTCACCGTGGCAGCGCTCGCACGTCGGCACCGGTCGCGGTACGCCCGGACGCGGCGCCGCGGCACCCTGCGCACTCACGCCCGCGGCCTGGACCGCGAAATACAGCGCGGCCGCCGCCAGGACGGCGGCGCCGCGGACCCGCGGTCCGCACCAGCTCAGCTTCATTCCTCGACTCCGAATTTCTTCAGACGATTTCGGATCTGGTGACGACTCAATCCGAGCAGCCGCCCCGCTTCCGAGCGGTTGCCTTCCGCGCGCCTTAGCGCCTCCAGCAGCAGCGTCCGCTCCAGCGTCTCGAGGTCCAGACCACCCGGTCCCATGGAGAATCCCTGCGCCGCGGAGGGTATGCCCGCGCCGTGCAACTCCGGCGGAAGCATCTCGGCGGTCAGCACCGGGCCATCGCCCAGCAGCACGCTCCGCTCGATGACGTTGCGCAGCTCCCGCACGTTCCCCGGCCAGGCGTAGGCCTTGAGCATCTCGAGCGCCTCGTCGTCGATGCGGCGGATCTTCTTGCCGAACTCGCGCAGGAAGTCGTTCAGGAACGCCTTCGCCAGGGCCGGCACGTCCGAACGCCGTTCCCGCAGCGGCGGCAGCCGGATCGGCAGCACGCGCAGGCGGTAGTAGAGGTCCTCCCGGAACCGGTGCTCCGCCACTTCCTGCTCCAGCTCCCGGTTGGTGGCCGCGAGGATGCGGACATCCACCACCATGTCCCGCGTTCCGCCGACGCGACGGAACGTCTTCTCCTCGATGAAGCGCAGCAGCTTCGCCTGCAGCCGGGTGGACAGCTCGCCGATCTCGTCTAGGAACAGCGTGCCCTTGTCCGCCAGCTCCAGCAGTCCCCGCTTCATCGTGCGCGCGTCCGTGAACGCCCCCTTCTCGTGGCCGAACAGCTCGGACTCCATGAGCGACTCGGCCAGGTCGGAGCACGTCACGTTCACGAAAGGGCCATGCGCCCGGGGACTCACACGGTGAATCGTCCGCGCCAGCAGCCCCTTGCCGGTCCCGGTCTCTCCCATGATCAGCACCGTGGTGCCTTCAGCCGGTGCCACGCGCTCCACCATGCGCAGCACCTCCTCCATAGCCGGGCTCGAGCCCACGATGGCGTCCGGACCGCCCGACCGGGCCCGCAGAGCCCGCACCTCCCGCCGCAGGGCCGTCAGCTCCAGCATCGCCGCCAGCGTCGCGTCCAGGCGGTCGAAGGAGAATGGCTTCTCCACGAAGTCCACGGCGCCCAGCTGCAACGCCTCCACCGCCAGCGGCACCGTGGCGTGGGCCGTCATCATCACGCAGGCGGCATCCGTCTCCGCCATCAGCTCCCGCAGAAGGTCCGTGCCCACGCCGTCCGGCAGCCGGATGTCCAGCAGCGCGATGTCGGGCGATGACTTCGCCACCGCCGCCCGCGCCTCGGCCAGCGACGCCGCCACGACCAGGTCGTAGCCCTGCCGCTCCAGCCGCTCCGCGATCGCGGTGCGGATCAGACGATCGTCGTCAACGACGAGGATCCGGGCGTCCGCCACGACGCCACCTCCGGTTCCGGAGTCACCGACCGGACCGGCAGCACCATGCGCACTGTCGTCCCCCGGCCCGCCTCACCCTCGATCAGCAAACGGCCCTCGTGCGCACTGACGATCCGCGCCACCAGCGGCAGACCCAGGCCCGTCCCCAGCTCCTTGGTCGAATAGAACGGCCTCAGCACCCGCTCCACTTCCGCCGGCGGGATTCCCGGGCCCGTGTCCCCGATCGAAAGCTCGACCGCGTCCTCGGAAGCCCGCGTCCGCACCGTGAGCACACCACCCTCGGGCATCGCCTCCAGCGCATTCGCCAGCAGGTTCCCCACGGCCTGCCCCAGGCGGCGCCGGTCGCCCCACACCGTCAGCGCGTCCGCTGCGTAGTCCTTCACCAGCTCCACGGAGGAGGCGGCCGTGTGCCCTGACAGCTGCATCAACGCCTCGTCCACCACGTCGCGCACGTCCATGGCCTCCACCCGCAGCGCTTCCGGGTGCGCCAGGGCGAACATGTCGCGCATCGTCTCCGTCAGCCGCTCCAGCTGCTCGTCCACCATACCCAGCAGCTCCTGACCCCGCGCATCCGGCACGTGCTCCCCCAGCAGCTGCATGGCGGTGCGCACCGATGCCAGCGGACGCTTGAACTCGTGCGCCATTTCGGCCGCGATCTCGCCCACCTGCGCCAGCCCCGCCTGCTGCACCAGCTGCTCCTGCTGTGCGCTCGCCCGGCGCTGCGCCTGCGCCTCCTGTGCGATCAGACCCGCCACCGACACCTGCAGCGCCCCCAGCTCGTCTTCCCCCGCCGGATCGACCCCGGCGGCCCGGGCCGCCGAACGCACTACGCGCCGCAACGGCGCCACCAGCTCCCGCTCCAGCAGCATGTACAGGATCGCCACGAACGCGAACAGCGACCCGATCAGGAGTCCCAGCCCGAAGCGCGCGCCCCGGTCGATGGCGGCCTTCAGCGGCCCTACCGAGAATTCCACTTCGATGATCGCCGGGCGCGGTGTCCGCACCGGCAGGAAGGCCCGCACCGCGTCGCCCGACGCCGTCGCCTCCACCAGCCCACTGTCCGGCAACTCGTTCGGCGAGGGCAGATATGCCCCCACCAGCCGCCGCCCCTCCTCTTCCGCATCCGGCGCGAACAGAATCGTTCCGTCCGGCGCGTACACGCGCACGTGCAGCACGTGCGCCGACGCATACAGCCGCTTCAGGTTCCCCCGCGCCTGCTCCTGCCGGCCATAGATCAGCGCCGACTCCACCGCGGCCCGCGCCGAGGTCGCCCCCAGCAACGCCTGTGTTTCCGCCGCCTGCAGCGCCTCCTGCTTCCAGTACCGGAACGACAGGTAGCCCGACACGCCCAGCAGCACCATCGACGCCCCAATGGCCGTGATGACCAGCTTGGTCCGTAGCGGCAGCTCCGTGAGTCGGACGGTCATGGCTTCCCGGCTTCAGGTGGGGACAGGACGCCCCGGACATCGTGGCGATCTTAGGACATTTCCGCCCTGATCGGGCGGGATGCCTCAGCGCTCGCGCCGCGCCGTTCCAACATTTCCGCGGGTGGACGCACGGCGCGGCACCCGCATATGGGGCAACGATCAGACCAGCGAGAATGGCAGCGGAGCGGCACGGGCGCCAGACGGACGATGAGCGGCGCCGGGCCGGGGCCCGGCGCCGCTCGGGCGCCTGGAAGCGGGTTCGCCGCAGATCAGGCGAGGAGCGCCAGAGCGATGAGGGCCGTGGCGTCGGCGACAACGGCGGTGGTGAAGCCGCGGGCGTAGTAGACCGAGCCGAAGACGAGTCCCGGGACGATGACTGCGGCGACCGTGTAGCCCAGGGCGGCGAGAGCGGTCGGGAAGCCGATCGAGACGATCCCGGGCAGGTAGAGGGCCAGCTGCGCCGCGGTGGAGACCACGACGGCTACGACGGCGGCCTCTTCCCTGTGCATGGGGTGCCAGCGGAGCACGAGCCAGACCGCGCCGGTCATGAGCACGAGGCGGAGTAGGACCTCGTCCACCAGGGCGCGACTTACGGCCAGGACGACCGAGCCGAGGGCGCCGGCGCCCGCGCCGAGCACGGGGACGCCCATGGGCGGGACGTGGAAGGGCAGGGCGACGAGCCCCATGATGAGACCGGCGACGAGGCCGACCGCGATCGAGGCGATGGGCCCGCCCCGGCCGGTGAGACCCAGGGAAAGGTTGGCGGCCGGGAGGCGGCGCACCACGACCAGCGCCAGCGTGACGGCCGGCCCCACGATCCAGATGGAGATGAGCGCGGCGGCTACGACGGCCCCGACGTCCGTCACCTGCACCCCGATGCCCCAGAGGGTGGGGCGCACGGCGAGGAAGTTGACGAGCAGCCCCGCGAAGGACGCGGCGACCAGGCCCGTGCCAATGGCTGCGTCGGGCCAGCGGGCGTATGCCTGCCGTAGCGCCCGCCACCCCAGCATGACCGCCGCGGCCACGCCCACCGCTCCCGCGACCCAGCCGATGACCATGCCCGTGTAGGCCGTGAGGGTCTTCGTATAGAGCGCCATGATCGTCATGGCGATCCAGCCGGTGGCGACCCAGCCGGCGGCCATGAAGGGAATGGTATAGAGCGCAGCCAGCGCCAGTGCCGCCAGAGCCTGCTTGCGCGTGCTCTCCGGGCCTCGTCCGAGGTACCCGAGGGCGCCGCCGTGAATGAAGCCCGCAAGCCCCCCCAGCGTGAACAGCAGCGTGCTGCTGATCAGCAGGCCGTTCGCATTCATCCGCCCGGTCAGTGTCAGTAGCGCGACCATGAAGCCGCCCAGCAGGATTCCACCGGCCACCGCCCAGCTCACCGCCACCCGGCCCGTCAGCCCGATTCCGCGAGGTACATCCGTCCCGCGGGCAGGCATCGTATCGATCGTCGCGTTTGACATCGTCCGCCTCCAGTGTGCTTCGTCGCGCCCTCGGATCCTGCGCTCGGCATCGGGTAGGTGCGAGGTTGGGGCCGCACCCTGATCCGGTGGGGCAAAGCACGCCAGGAGATTGGGTTATGAAGGATCGGGCCGGGAGGCGGCGATCGGGCCGGCGGGAAAAGCGCGCGATTCCGCGCGTCAACGGTGCGCGAAATCGCGCACCCCATCCGCCGGGACCGGCGAACGGGGTGCGAGCGAGCCAGGGCCGCGGGCCGGCATGCCGGCGCGTTCGCCCAGGATCAGCGAGCCTTTGCCGGTAGCGCCGGGTGCCCCGGGGGCAGCGGCCTGCCGGGCCCGGTCGCCGCGCCGGTACCCCCGGCCTCGCCGGAGGCGCCCGGCTCGGCGGCACTGGGGTGCGCGCCCATGGTTCCCGGCGCGAGCTCCTGCACCTTCCTCATGGAGGAGTCGGCGCCCGCCTTGTCGCCCAGCGCGCTCTGCGCCATGTACAGGCCGAACCACGCCGCCGCCAGGCTGGGAGCCCGGTCGGCCGACGCGCGGTAGTGGGCCAGCGCTCCCTTGAAGTCCTTGGCCCGGTACGCCGCGTTCCCGCTGTCCAGCCGTGCTGCCGCGCCCAGCTCCACCTGCGGCCCGGCCGCGGGTGCCGGCGCCGCCGCTCCTGCCCCACCCGCCCCAGCCCCCGCCCCCGCGGACGCCTGCTCCTTCTTGCCGCATGCCGCCGCCGCCAGCACCAGCGACAACGCGACCAGCCCGCTCCGGATCCTCATCGATCCCGCCTCCCTGGGATACCGCGTGGATCGGACTCGTCCATGGCGGCCGAGCCCGTGTCTGCCGTGCGGCAGCAGGCAGCAACCGTGCCCTCCGTGCCGGAGGTTGGTGGCAACATGTCTCGATGGCGCTCCAGCGCGTCTCGGCTCGGAGTCTGACATCGGACAACCCGGCGCGTCGGGGCGCTGAAGCCAGATAACAGGGCCGGGCCGTGCCAAAAAGTCCCTCGGCGGGAGCCGCACACTGGGACGAAAGATCGCCGTGCCGCCGCCGGCGTCGTACGGATTTGGCGCCTGTGCAGGGCTTTCCGCCGGGCCGCCGCTGGTACCGCTGTTGCCTTCGATCGTGCGCGAGCCGCCGCCGCAAGGCGGCGAGTTCCTTTGCCGTGCCGACCGACCACGTGCATGCACCCCCGACGCCGGGGCGGACCGGAGCCGCCGAGTCGGGGCGGAGCCGCGTCCGGCCGGGCAGCGGAGAATCTCAGGTGGGAGCACGTGAACGGCCAGGGGTCCGTTGCGCACGGGCCGGAGGCGAGATGACGTGAGACGGTGTCTTCGAAGGCGGGTGGCTGCGATGGGCGGGCGGTTGCTCGAGCTCGTTCCGGGCTGCGCGGTGCCGTTGCTCGTCGCGGGCATGGTGGCCATCGCGACGATGTCGCTGCCGGCGACACGGGCATGGGGTGCGGTTGCTGTGCGGCAGGAGCCGTCCGGCGGGCCCACGCAGGCAGTACCAGCGGCAGAGGGTCGCGGGTTCTCGCATGGAGTGCATCGGGGCGTGCAGTGCACGTCGTGCCACATGTCTGCCGGGGGCCATGGCGTGCTGAAGGTGCGTACGCGGGAGGACTGCCTGGCCTGCCACCACGCCTCGACGGATGCGGGGGCGTGCGTCCGCTGCCATGCTGCCTCCAGCTTCCCCTCCGCGGCGGGTAAGACGGTGGAGGTGCGGACGAGCCTGGCACCTGAGGCGAGCCGTCGGATCCTCCCGTTCGCGCATTCGTTCCACGGGTCGGTGTCGTGCGGGG
>JADGQX010000166.1 GCA_017881445.1 Gemmatimonadota bacterium
GCCGCGCCGGCGCCGGTGGCGCCGCGCGAGGAGCGCTCCGCTGCCCGCCCGCCGGCCGCCGCGCCGCGGGCGCGCGAGCCGCGGCCCGGCCCCGGCGCCGGAACGCCGCCGGATGCCTTCACCCGCCTCTTCGTCTCCGTGGGCGCGCGCGACAACGTTCGCCCCGGCGACCTGGTCGGCACCATCGCGGGCGAGGCGGGCATACCGGGGGAGCGCGTGGGCAAGATCGAGGTGCGCGACACCTTCTCCATCGTGGAGGTGCCCGCGGGCGTGGCCGACCTGGTCATCCGCTCGGTGAACGGCACCACCATCAAGGGCCGCAGCGTGCGGGTGGACTACGATCGCCGCAAGTCGGGACCCCGGCCCTCCGGGCCGGTGCGGCGCACGCGCCGGGAGTGAGCGGCAGGCGCCTGGAAGCAGCTGGCCCCGCAGCAGTTGTCCCGCAAGGAAAACAGGAGCCCCGCGGCCGATCCGGCCGCGGGGCTCTTACGCTCAGGACGGGGGAGCGTTCAGCGCTTGCTCGGCTTGACGTTGTCCTTGAGGGCCTTGCCCGGGCGGAACGACGCGCTCGTCGTCGGCCCGATCTTGATCTCACGGCCCGTGCGCGGGTTGCGGCCCGTGCGCGCCTTGCGCTCACGTGTCTCGAAGGTGCCGAAGCCGGTGATCTGGACCTTGTCGCCCTTCTTGAGCGTGTCGGTGACGATCCCGTTCGTCGGATTGAAGAGAGCGTCCACGGCGCGAGAGGAGTCCGCCTTCGTCATCTTCGTCCGATTCGACAGCATCTGGATCAGTTCCGACTTGTTCATGGCCCCGCTCCTCGATGAGGTGAGTATGTGGACGCACTTAGAAAGGATACCATAGCAATAAACACAGCCAGACTCCGGAAGAGTCGACGGAGCCATGGCCGACCGGCCTGCTCTTGCGCGGGCGCGCGGCGCCGATCCACATTTCGGCTAGCCGCTGCGCGGATTTCTGCGCAAGCCGCCGCTCTACCGCCGCAAAATCTCCGATACAGTAGGGCTGGCTCGGAGGCGCGTCAAGGGACTTCTCCGCGGCGGGGCGCCGATTTCTGCTGTATCGCGCTCGCTTCTCGCCACCCTGAATACGGAACGTGACTGAAAAGCCGATGAGCCGAGCGAAGCAGCCGGATGCGTTGGAGCTGCCGGAGTCATTGCGGCAGCGCGAGTTAGAGATCGCGCGCGAGATCGCGCGCGCCTTCCTGACGGCCAGTCGGCCGCTGGAGGTCTATCGGCTGGCGCTGGCCCGCGTGACGCCGCTGGTGGACGCCAGCTTCAGCTCCGTCTTCCTGCGTGACCCCGCGGATCCTTCACTGCTGAAGCTGGTTTGCGCCCAGAACTGGCCGCAGTCGTCGGCCCGCTTCCTGGGCCAGATGCGGATCCGGGTGGGGCGCGGTCCGACGGGGCGTGCGGTAGCGGAGGCAACGCCCTTCGAGGTGGAGGATGTCTTCGCCGAGCCGGGGCTGCGGGAGTGGTGGGACCCGGCACGGGAGATGGGCTTCACTTCGCTGATGTCGCTGCCGCTGCGGAACGCCACCGAGGTGGTCGGCGCGCTCACCTTCTACTTCACGGGCACACGTCGCTTCGATGCCAACGAGCGGCTGCTGCTGGCGACGGTGACGGACCAGCTGGCGGCCACGGCGGAGCGGGCCGAGCTCATCGAGCGGCTCGTCTCGGAGAACGTGCGGCTCGAACGGGAGAACGGGCACCTGGCGGCCCGCGCCCGGGACGCCGAGCAGGCGCGGCGGGTGAAGACGGAGTTCCTGCACAACGTGAGCGAGGAGATGCGGGCCCCCCTCGGATCACTGGTCGGCTACGCCGAGATGCTGGCGGAGGACCCGGTGGGGCGGCTGTCAGCGCCGCAGCGCTCCACGGTGGTAAAGATCGAACGCGCCGCCTCCATGCTGCTCCGTCTGGTGGGCGACCTGGTGGATCTCTCCGATCTGCGGCTGGGCCGAGCCAGTAACCAGCCCTCGGAGCAGGAGGCCGTGGCGCTGGCCGAGCGAGCGGTCTCGGCGGCCGGCCCGCCGCCGGACGGCGTCGCCTTCCGCATCGAGCAGCCGGACGGCCCCGTGCCCATCGTGGCCGACGGCGACAAGGTCGCCCGCATCCTGGAGAACCTGGTCTCGAACGCCTTCAAGTTCACGGCCCGAGGCGAGGTGGTGCTGGCGGTGCGCGCCACGCCGCTCATCGCGCCGGCGCAGGGGCGGCAGGTGGTCGTGGAGTGGGAGGTGCGCGACACGGGGATCGGCATCGCGCGCGCGGACCAGCCGTGGATCTTCGACGAGATGCGGCAGGTGGACGGCACGTCTACGCGCCTCTACGGCGGCACCGGGCTGGGCCTGGCGCTCTCGCGCTCGCTGGCGCAGCTGCTGGGCGGTGAGATCGCCGTGACCAGCGAAGAGGGCACCGGCTCGACCTTCACCCTCCGGCTGCAGACCTCCATCCCCTGACGCGGCGTGGCGCCGCTGCCCGACGCGTCCGGGCAGTTACGCGCCGTCCTGAACGTCCTCGCGGGCCCGCGGCACCGGCATGGGCCGGGGCGCTGTCATGGCTTCCGGCGAGAGGATCTCGTCCAGCGCCTTCCGGCTGAGCCAGCCCTTCTCCTGCACCAGCTCGTAGACGCCGCGGTCGGTGGCCAGCGCCTCCTTGGCCACGGCGCTGGCCCGCTCGTAGCCGATGTAGGGGACGAGCGCCGTGACCACGCCGATGCTGCGCTCGAGGAGATGGCGGATGTGCTCGCGGTTGGCCGTGATGCCCAGCACGCAGCGCTCGCGCAGCATCACACAGGCGTGGGTCAGCATGTCCACGGACTGGAAGATGTTGAAGGCGATGACCGGCTCCATGACGTTGAGCTGGAGCTGGCCGGCCTCGGCCGCCATGGTGACGGTGAGGTCGTTGCCCACCACCTGGAAGCAGACCTGGTTCACCGCCTCGGGGATCACCGGGTTGACCTTGCCGGGCATGATGCTCGAGCCCGGCTGCATGGGCGGCAGGTTGATCTCGCCCAGCCCCGCGCGCGGGCCGCTGGAGAGCAGCCGCAGGTCGTTGCAGATCTTGGAGAGCTTCACGGCCACGCGCTTGAGCACCCCCGAGAGCTGCACGAAGGCGCCCGTGTCGGGCGTGGCCTCCACGAGATCGGGGCTCGTTACCAGCTCCAGCCCGGCGATCGCGGACAGGTGGCGGCGCACGATCTCGGCATAGCGCGGATCGCTGTTGATGCCCGTGCCGATCGCGGTCGCGCCCATGTTGATCTCGCGGATCAGCGCCGCCGCTTCCCGCAGCCGCTCCATGTCCTCGCCGATGGTGATGGCGTAGGCGCGGAACTCCCGGCCCAGCGTCATGGGCACCGCGTCCTGCAGCTGCGTGCGCCCCATCTTGACGATGTCGTCGAACTCCGCGCCCTTGGCGTCAAAGGCCTGCCGCAGGCCGTCCATCGCCTGCTCCAGCTCCTGCAGCGACCAGTTGGCCGCGATCTTCAGCGCCGTGGGATAGACGTCGTTCGTGGACTGCGAGAGGTTCACGTGGTTGTTCGGGTGGACGACGTCGTAGTCCCCCTTCTTCCGGCCCAGGATCTCCAGCGCCCGGTTCGCGATGACCTCGTTCGCGTTCATGTTGGTCGAGGTCCCGGCACCGCCCTGGATCACGTCGACCACGAACTGGCTGTGCAGCGAGCCGGCGCGGATCTCCCGGGACGCGCGCACGATCGCACCGGCGATCTCCGGCTCCAGCAGCCCAAGCTCCAGGTTCGCCGCCGCCGCCGCCTCCTTCACGGCAGCCAGTGCCGTGATCAGCGCGGGGAAGCGGGCGATCGGTATGCCCGTGATGGGGAAATTCTCCACCGCCCGCAGCGTCTGGATGCCGAAGTACTCGGCGTCCGGGACGTCGCGCTCGCCCAGCAGGTCCTGCTCCCGCCGCAGCGCGCCCGTGAGGTAGACCTCGCCCCGGCCCGTGGACAGCTCGATGCTGGCCGAGCGCAGCCGGCTGGCGATCGTGCCGGCGGCGGCCGCCACCAGGCGCGCGAACAGCCGTGGCCGGAGGCCCGCAATCTCGTCGATCGACTCCCGCGAGAGCACCAGCAGCCGCGCGGCCTCCCGCACGTACGCCGACGTGGAGTGCGGATCGTCGTCCAGCAGCGCCCCCTCGCCCAGCGACTCGCCCGGCCCGAACAGCGCCAGCACCATCGGGCGGCCGCCGCCGCCCTTGCGCACCTCCACGCTGCCCTCCAGCACCAGCGCGAACTCCCGGCGCGGCTGGCTCTCGTGGAAGAGGTACGTGCCCGGCGCATGCGCGCTCAGCACCATGCGCGACGCCAGGAACTCCAGGTCCGCCTCCTCCAGCCCCCGTCCCAGGGGGAACCCTCGCAGCAGCTCCGACGTGCTCGGCACTTCCATCGGGCGATCCTGTCAGCGGTTCGGGCGCCGTCGGCCGTGACGCCGCCGGGCGCTGCCTGATTCTACCCTGACCGCGTCGGCCCCGGCCACCGCGCCGCCGCGCGCGCCCCGTGGGCCGACGAGGCAGGCGCGGGCCCGGCCCGGCAAGTGGCTGTCGGTCAATCACATGCCGCACTTGCCGTACGCGTAGCTGGCGACCGGGGCGTTGGCGAAGGCTTCCACGATCCCGGCGGCGAACCTGGCGAAGAAGCCGCAGCCCACGGTAAAGCACTCCGGCATGGCGTCGCCGCCGGCCAGCGCGCGCATCTCGCTCGTGCCGAGCGCGGCGCACGTTCCTTCGCTCATCGCACACCTCCAGTACGTGTGATCACGAAAAGCACGTCCCGGGAGCCGTGCATTGCGCGATCCGGAGATGTGATGACGTAAGTCATAGTCACTGACTAACATCGCTCGTAGGGTCCCATGCTGGGTGCGCACTTTCGCCGGTCGGTGAGCGCAACTGAGCGGCGTGAGGGCCGCCCGTGACGGCGACGGAGCTGCGCCGGTGGGCGGCACGCCTGCCATGGGGAATAGGGAGCACGAGCAGGGTGGCGCCGAAGAGCAGCAGGACAATGAGGACGAGCACGGCGTCGGGCAACGGGCTAATCAGTGCGTCCAGCCGGTCGTATTGCTTTGGGAAGTCCCGGGCATGGTTGAACAGCCCATTCTGGGCGATGTGAAGGGCGATGGGCGCCCAGAGCGAGCGCGCGGCGAGGAGCGTGTACGACAACAGGAGACCGGAAACGAAGTAGAAGGGCAGCCAGGCGCGGGAGCCGTGCAGCGCCGCGAAAAGCGCCGCGGATGCGACGAGCGCGATGGGCAGACCCACCCGGCGCTCGAGACGCCCCTGCAGCAGTCCGCGAAAGGCGAATTCCTCCAGGAGCGGACCCGAGAGGACCAGTATCGCGGGAGGCACGAGGGCGCCGAACGGCAGCCCGCTGAAGCGGTACTCGAAGTGGACCGGTCCGCCCTCGCCGCAGTAGCGGGCCATGAGGAAGGTGTCGAGCAGGCCGATCCCGACCAGCAGGGGGGTCGCCAGGGCGACGCGCCAGGCCATGCGGCCGAGGGGGCGGAGGCGCAGATCGGCGGCGCGCCTGCGTCGCCAGCGCGGGCGGCCAAGGCGCGGGTAGAAGAGGAATGTGGCCACGCCGATGACCAGACAGGGCAGCGCCACGAGCGGCTTGAAGACCAGCGGCCCTTCGAGCAGCACCGACCAGCCAAAGTACCAGGCCAGGACGCGAACGATGAGGTCGCCCGTCGAGGCAAGCTCCCGGACCGCACCCGAGCTACGTGTCATGATCCGCCCCCGGAGAGGTCGCGAAGGAAGCGGTGGCTCCGGGCCGCCCCACCGGGGCCCGGAGCGGGTCCGCTACCAGTTGCCCGATGCCCCGGCGCTGAAGCTGCCGGCGAAGCTCTCCTTGAACGCACCCCAGTTGTTCGCAACCGCGACCACGCACGCGACCCAGACCGGGATGAGGAGCGCCGCGGGTCCGATCATCTCCCCGCCGCGAATCCCGGAGATCTCCGCCGCTCCGAGTGGCGCCAACGTCATGGTGTCCATCGTCCCCTCCTCTCAGTAGCCCACTTTGGCGTACGAGTAGCTGGCCTCCGGCGGGTGCGTCAGCACGCACCAGCAGCCGCCCAGGAATCCGCCGATCAACTTACCGAGATCGCGCGCCAGCGACTCGCCACCGTCACCGAGGGCGCCCCCGGTGATGGTCGCCAGCTCACAGGAGTCGAGGCGCACGAGTCCGGAGCTGTCTGCATTGCCCATGACGACCTCCGCGTAGATGGTTGTGGTGGGGCGCCGCATTCACGGGCAGACAGCACGCCCGGGCACCGCATTCCACAAACATCCGCGTTTCAACGACATCCAGGGTTGTCGCCTGTCGCTTCGGCGAGGGTACTGCGCGGCACTGAGCGCGCAATGGCGGGTTCTGTCCGCCGCGCCGACTCAGGGCACCATGGCGCCCTCGTCCACCGCCGTGCCCGCGCCCTCGCGCAGCTTCGCCCGCAGGGTGTTCCTGGCCATGCCCAGCATCTCGGCGGCGCGGGTCTTGTTGCCGCGGCATGCCTCGAGGGCCGCGGCGATGCGCCGGCGTTCCTCGTGGGCGCTGCCCAGGAAGGAGTAGCGGAGCGAGCGCTGGCGGGCCGGCGGCCCGTCCGGCGGACCCGGGCCGTTGCCGTTCGCACCCTCGCGGCCGTACGCGCCGCCCGCCCCGGATCCGACAATGGGATAGCCCCCCTCTCTCACGGCCTCCTCGCCTCGCCATTCCCGCAGCGGGGGCGGGAGGTGCCGGAGCAGGATGCGCGCGCCGTCGCAGGCGAGGAGCGCGGCCTCGACCGCGTGCGCCAGCTCGCGCACGTTGCCGGGCCAGCCGTAGCGACGCATGCGCTCGAGCGCGGCGCCATCCAGCGGGCGCGGCGGCAGGCCGTAGCGGCGCGCGCAGGCCGCCAGGAAATGGGCGGCCAGCGGCTCGATGTCGCCCGGACGGTCGCGCAGGGGGGGCAGCTGGCAGGTCAGCACCACCAGCCGGTGGTAGAGGTCGCGGCGAAAGGCGCGGCGGCGCACCGCTTCCAGCAGGTCGCAGCCCGCCGCGGCCACCAGGCGCGGGCTCACGCGCACCACGCGCTCGCTGCCCAGGCGCCGGATTTCGCCGTCCTCCAGTGCCGTGAGCAGCTTGGCCTGCAGGCCGAGGGGCAGCTCCGACACCTCGTCCAGGAAGAGCGTGCCGCCGTCGGCCTGCTCGAACAGGCCCCGGTGCGTCTGCTGGGCGCCCGTGAAGGCGCCGCGGTCGTGGCCGAAGAAATGGCTCTCGAACAGCGTTTCCGGCACGCCCGCGCAGTTGACGGCGACGAAGGCGCGGCGCGCCCCGGCCGACGCGTCGTGGATCGCCCGCGCCAGCAACCCCTTCCCCGTCCCGCTCTCCCCCGTCAGCAGCACCGGTGCGTCCACGGCGGCGGCCCGGCGCCCGAACTCGCGCACCGCCTCCATCTCCGTGCCCGCGCCCAGAATGAGGTCGAACGACTCCACGCGCGCACCTCCCCTGCTTCGCGACGGCTGCAGGGTAGTGAGGCCGGGTGGGCGAACCCATAGCGGAATGGGACGACGTTGCGGCCGGCCGGGTAGCATTTGGAACCCCCGCATGTTTAGATTGCCCGATCCTGCTCCACGCGACCCGGCGCAACGCGGCGCCGGCGATCCGCGGGCCTCCCGGGCCGGGCGAGGATCCTCCGAGGAATCGACCATGGCGAAAGACGGCACGACCGAGTTCGCGAGCGCCTCGTCGTCAGCAGTGGCGGGCGAGCCCACGGGGCACGCGACCAGGGCCGAGTACGAGCACAGCTTCTTCGGGCATCCGCGAGGGCTGTCGACGCTCTTCTTCACGGAGATGTGGGAGCGGTTCGGCTACTACGGCATGCGGGCGCTGCTGGTGCTGTTCATGGTGGCGGCGGTCACGGATCCGAACGCGGGGCTGGGGATCAGCGTGCAGCAGGCGGGCGCGATCTACGGGCTTTTCGCCGCGTTCGTGTACCTGCTGGCGCTCCCCGGTGGGTGGGTGGCGGACCGGATCCTGGGGCAGCGGCGGGCGGTGCTGGTCGGGGGCATCCTGATCGCCCTCGGCTACTACGGAATGGCGTTGCCCTGGCGGAGGTCATTCTTCCTGAGCCTGGTGCTGGTGGTGCTGGGGACGGGGCTGCTGAAGCCGAACATCAGCACGATGGTGGGCGAGCTGTACCCGGACCGCACCCCGGTCGGGAGCGCGCGACGGGACGCCGGCTTCTCGATCTTCTACATGGGGATCAACCTGGGCGCGTTCTTCTCCCCGCTGGTAGCCGGGTACATCGGTCAAAACTACAGCTGGCACCTGGGCTTCGCTTCGGCGGGCGTCGGCATGACGCTGGGGCTGTTGCAGTACACCTTCTTCGGCAAGTACCTGGGCGACGCGGGGATGCACCCCGACGTCGGGGCGCCGGAGGTACTGGCGCGCAACCGCCGGAACCTGGGGCTGGGCGTCGCGGCCGTGGCCGTGCTGGCCTACCTGATCCTGGGCGTCTTCCACCTGGGCATCGCGCAGATCGCGCAGGTGGCCGGCTACATCATCCTCGCCATCGGGTTGGGCTATCTCGGCTACATCGTCCTGTTCGGCGGGCTGGACACGGCGGAGAAGAAGCGGATCGGGGTGATCGGGCTGCTGTTCCTGGCGGCGGCGGTCTTCTGGTCGGGGTTCGAGCAGGCGGGCTCGTCGCTGAACCTGGTGGCGCAGCAGCTCACCAACATGCTCATCCCGGTCATCAACTGGAACATGCCGGCCAGCTGGCTGCAGTCGGTCAACCCGCTGCTGATCATCGCGATGGCGCCGGTGTTCGCCTGGCTCTGGGTCTTCCTGGCGCGCAAGAAGGTCGAGCCGTCCAGCCCGCTCAAGTTCGGCTTCGGGCTGCTGATGCTGGGCGCGGGCTTCGCCGTGATGATCGCGGCCACGAGCGCCGCGGCCAACGGGCACAGGATCAGCCCGCTCTGGCTGGTGCTGACCTACTTCCTGCACACCTGCGGCGAGCTGTCGCTCAGTCCGGTGGGGCTCAGCACGATGACCAAGCTGGCTCCGCACCGCATGGTGGGGCAGATGATGGGCATCTGGTTCATGGCGGCGGCGCTGGGCAACCTCATGGCCGGGCTGATCGCCAGCACGATCGGCGCGGGCGCGCAGAGCGGGGCGATCAGCGCCGGAGCGGCGCACTCGGCGTTCGTGCTGGTGACCGAGATCTCGGTCGCGGCCGGGCTGGTGATGATCTTCATTTCGCCCTGGGCGAAGAAGCTTATCGGCGGCGCCGAATAGCCGCTCCGCCCGGAGGGTGGTGTCGCGCTCCGCCGGCTGCCCCACGGCCGGCGGAGCGGTCGTTTAGGTGCGGGCCTTGCGCGACTGGAATCGACTCGCGGAACCGCAGGTGGAGGCGCTATGCTTGCTCGGAATCAGATCAGGTTGGTCGCGCAGGAGATCGACCGGACGGCCGACCAGCGCATGCATTACTGCGACGATCGCTTCGACCAGCAGCAGCTCTGGTACGTGGTCCGGCGGGCCTGCCGGGTGATCGAGACCGTGAGCGAGCTGGATGGCGACGACCTGGCCCCGGACCAGCGCAGCCGGCGGGCGCTCTACGTGCTGGACGAGCTGGAGTCCGCCCTCGAGTCCGCCCGCAAGGCCAAGGTCGTGGTGGACTGGACCGCCCACGGCGAGCCCTACGACTTCTGATCCCCACTCGGCCGGGCAGTGCCCGGAGGGGAATCCATGGCGACGTCGCGCACCTCCGCAGCCCGTCTTCCCGGCGTCTTCCGCCTGCGCCGGCTTCTCCTGCTGGCGCTCGCCTGCGCGCTGGCGCTGCCCGCCCCCGCCCGGGCGCAGGCGAGCCCGGCGGACACGGCGGCGATCCTGCTGGACGCGGCCGGGCGGCTGTCGGCGGAGGGCCGCGCGGACGCCGCGGCCGAGCTGCTGGCGTTCATCCGCTCGCACTATGCCGCCACGCCCGCGGGGGCCGAGGCGACTCGGCGGCTGGCCGC
>JADGQX010000035.1 GCA_017881445.1 Gemmatimonadota bacterium
CCGCGTCAGGGGCGCGCTCGTCGACGGGGGCCAGTGCCAGCGCCCGGGCGAAGTCCCCCCACGGCCCGGCGGGATGGGCGCGCCGGAGCGAGTCGGCTGCGGCGACGGCGTCGTCGGTGAGCCCCGTCCCGGCCAGGCTGCCGATGTACCAGGCGGCTACCTCGGCCGCGCCCGGGTAGCGCCGCACCAGCTCCCGCCCCTCGGCGACGGCGGCGCCATAGTCGTGGAGGAAGTAGAGCGCTCGCAGCCGCCGGGCGGCGGCGCCGGCGCCGGATTGCGCGTCCCCGCGCTTCGCAGCCGGCTGCGCCCGGACCAGCTCGACCAGCCGCACCAGCTCGGTGTAGGGATCGGCTTCGCTCACGCGGAAGGTGGGACGGCCGCTGCGGTCGACGACCCAGGTCGTCGGATTGCCGGCGAAATCCAGGCTTTGCGCGTATGCGCTCCCGAGCAGGACGGGGAAGTCGAGCTTGCGATCGGCGACGAAGCGCCGGAGTGCCTGTGCGGAATCGCCGGATTCGATGGTGAGGAAGACCACGTCGGGGTCGTTACGGTACTTCTGGTAGACCCTCTGCAGCGCGGGCATCTCGGCCACGCAGCGCTTGCACCAGGTCTCCCAGAAATTGATGACGCCGATGCGGCCACGCAGGGTGTCGCTGGACACGGCGTCGCCATCGAGGCGAGGCAGGCGGAAGGGCGGCAGCGGTCCGCTGCGTACCTCGGGCATGCTGGGGGGGAGCGTCGCTCTTGGGCCAACGGAGATGCGCTGGCGCTGAATCTCCAACCGGGCCAGCAGCGAATCGTAGCCGGCGAATGAGCCGCGGCGCGCGCGGTAGACCCGTCGCAGGGCGGGTTCGTCGTAACCGCCCGGGACCAGAACCGAGTTGAGCAGCCCGATCGGCGGCGCGCCCTCGAGGATGTACCCGCGGGCGTACCACTCCTGCGCCGCCATCAGGTTGCCGGCCCTCTCCGCCACCCGCCCCATGTGATAGCTGCTGAGCGGCAGGAAGGGGTTGCCTTCGACGGCGGCCGCCAGCTCGCGTCGGGCCGGGTCGAGATGGCCCCGCGCGGCTTCGATCCAGCCCAGCGCGTCGTGGGCGGGAGCGGCGGTCAGCTCGAGAGATCCCTGGTATATGGCCGAGTCCAAACCGGGCGGTTGCGCCGTCGAGTCGCGCAGCGAGATCCGGCCCAGCAGCGCTACCTGGCGTCGGGCGTCGGCGGGCGCGTCCGCGAGTACCGAGCGGGCGAGTCGTTCCGCGCTGGCCAGGCCGGCGCCGCTGTCCGCCAGCATGAGCGCGGCGCTCAGGCGAATGCCGGAGGGGAGGGGCGGGACATGGCGCTCCAGGCAGGAGGCCACCCGCACCAGCTCCGCCGAGGGGAGCGGGCTCGTCCGCGCCACCGTGAAGAGGTTCATGCACGCCTCGGCCAGCAGCCCGCCGTCCGCGTGCAGCGGGCGCGCCACGAACTGCCTCAGCAGGCGACGCCGCTCCGCCGCGCGCGCGCTGCTGTCCGCGCCGCTGGCCGCCGCGAGCTCCCGGACCCGGGTCATGACGCGCAGCTCCTCGGCCGCGGAAGCAGCTCCTCCCTTTGCAGCGTCCGAGACCTTGCCGGGCCGGCTGGAGGGCTGCTGCGCCTGCGAGCTCGATGGAATCGGAACGACCGCGACCAGCAGCGTCGCCAGCAGGAAATGCCGCGAACCCATGAGTCCCCCGCGTCGGTTATCGGGATGCGCCGGCGACAATCAGGCGTTTCGCCGTGATACTGGCCGTGCAGAGTCCGGAAAAAGCGCGTGCCAGGCGAAACCTTCCGCCGAATAGCCGGCAAGTCAAGCAAAAACAATCGGCACTCGCCGCCTTGCCGAAGCTGGTGTGCTCGTACCGCCCCCATTGCCGCCCCGGCGACCTTTCCGATCTTTGCCTGTCGGATGCCATGACACGGAGGGGGGACATGATCGAGGGCGCGGGCGGGCGGCGGTGGGCGGGCATGACGGCCGCGGGGGCGGCCATTCTGGGTGTGGTGCTGCTGGCGGGGGGAGTGGCGCCCCCGCCCCGCGCCTGGCCGCCGCACACGGTGGTCGAGTACGTGCTGCCCCGGCCGGGCGCCTTCCCGCACGACCCGGCCGTGGGCGCCGATGGCATTGTCTGGTACACGGACCAGGCCAACAGCTTCATCGGCCGGCTCGACCCCGCCAGCGGCCGCATCACCGACTTCGCCACACCCACGCCGAAGTCGGGCCCCCACGGCATCATCGTGGGGCCGAACGGCGGCGTCTGGTACACAGGCAACGCGGCGGGCCTGATCGGGCGGCTGGACCCGGCCAGCGGCGAGATCCGGGAGTACCGCCTGCCGCCGGCGGCCGGCGACCCGCACACCCTGATCTTCCGCGAAGGCATCCTCTGGTTCACGGCGCAGCAGTCCAACC
This sequence comes from Gemmatimonadota bacterium, assembly GCA_017881445.1. Classification (GTDB taxonomy): domain Bacteria; phylum Gemmatimonadota; class Gemmatimonadetes; order Longimicrobiales; family RSA9; genus JADGQX01. Next base: position 2,420 of record JADGQX010000035.1, read on the forward strand.
TGGTCGGTCGGCTGGACCCGGCCAGCGGCGACGTGAAGATCTTCCCGGTGAAGACGCCGCGCGCGCTGCCCTACGGCCTGGCGAACGCGCCCGGCGGCATCTGGGTCGTGCTCTTCGGCACCAGCGAGCTGGCGCACGTTGTCCCCGCCAGCGGCGAGATCCACGAGATCCCGCTGCCCGCGGCCGACGCCCGCCCTCGCCGGCTGGCCGTCGATGGCCAGGGCCGTATCTGGTACGCCGACTTCGGCCGCTCGAAGCTGGGCATGCTGGACCCGCGCTCGAAGACGTTCCGTGAGTTCCCCACCCCCGACGACGGGAGCAGGCCCTACGGCATGGCCATCGGCCCCGATGGCCGCATCTGGTACGACGAGTCGTCGAAGGGCAGGATCGTGGCCTTCGACCCGGCGACGGAGAAGTCCGAGCTCCTGGAGATCCCCACCGGTGGCGCCATCGTGCGCAACATGGCGGTGGACGACCGCCGCGGCCGCATCTGGCTCGCTCTCAGCGGCACCGCCCGCCTCGGCCGCATTGATGTCGATGCCAAGCGCTCTGCCGTGCATTGACACCCCATCTTACCGCCGAGTGCACCGAGTACGCCGAGGCGGCGCCGAGGCGCCAACCGATACATCGACGTCAGGCAGGGACCCTGTTGGATGTTTAACAACAACAACAGGATCCCGGCCGACGCCCGGATGCCGGCGGTCCGCCGCGCGGCCCGACTTGGCGGCCGTCCTCGGCGTTCTCGGCGTTCTCGGCGGTAAGATGTGGTTCGGCTTGGGGAGCCTATAGCGCGAACCGGTGCACGGCCTTGACCACCAGCGCGCCGTTCAGCGGGTACGACATGGCCTGGCGGCTGGGGAAGCGGAAGCGGGCGCCCGGGTCCGTGGTGTAGCCGCTGTTCCAGACCAGGAACAGGTCGTCGCCGATCACCGGCGTCCAGTGCAGGCGCACGTTGAAGTCGGCGCGCCGGTCCGCGTTGTTGTACTGCACGAAGGCCAGCACGTCCGCGCGGGTGTTGAGCGCGTATTCGAGGCGGCCGGCGGTCTCGATGGCGACGAAGCCGCCGCCGGGCAGCGTCGCCCGCGTCCGCGTCACGTCCATGCCGGCGATCAGGTGCCCGCCGTAGTGCCAGGTCCCGCCGGCGTACAGCTCCGTGCTGTGCCCGCCGTAGAAGCCGCCGAACTCCACCTGCGTGTCCAGCGTCAGCTTGCGCCGCGGCGACGTCTCCAGCCCCACGGCGCCCCGCGTCCACCAGTAGCGGCCGGCGTCCACGCCCACGCCCTGGAACAGCTCGAACGGCGCCGCGGGCGCGTCCATCTCCCGCTTCAGCTCCAGGCGCAGCTGGTCGGTGGCGTGCGTCTCCGCGTTGAAGCCCCACTCGAACTCCGCGGTCTGCCAGTCGTGCGGGTGGGTGGGCGAGCCGCCCACGTCGGCGATGATGTCCCAGCTCGGCAGCGGCGTGATGTCCAGCATGCGCAGGCCGGGGATCTTCGGCCGGGGCATCCAGTCCACGTGCCCCGTCGTCTCCCAGATGCCCGTGCGCCGCACGTAGCCCAGCGTGGGGGAGAAGCCCGGATCGATGCGGTAGAGCGAGACGAAGTTGTCGAAGAGGTCGTTGGGGTAGTCCGTCGACAGGCGCCAGGCCAGCGGCGTCCCCGCCACCCCCGGCACGCGCGTCCCGGCCAGCCAGAACCCGGGGATGACGTTGCGCCCGCGCACGACCAGCGGGAACTCGCCGTCCACGCCGCCGGCCCGCTCGCTGCCGGCCACGCCCGGGCCGGAGCGGTCCAGCACCATGGCGCCCACCCAGGAGCGCGTGAACAGGTCGTGCTTGACGCGGGCGACGACGTCGTTGGCGGCATCCGCGCCCCCCGTCCGCACATCCAGCAGTCCCAGCGTCCACGGCCCCTGGCGCCCGGTCAGGCGCGCGCCGCCCAGGATGGCCTCGGGCCGGTCGTCCCGCAGCCCGACCCGGCGCGAATAGAAGAGCTGCGCCATCTCGCTGGTGCCGAACTCGAAGATGCCGCGCCCCTCCAGGAAGAACTCCCGCTTCTCCGGGAAGAAGGTCGGGAAGCGCGTCAGGTTGATCACCTGGCGATCCACCTCCACCTGGGCGAAGTCCGTGTTCGCCGTCAGGTCGGCGGTCAGCGTCGGGGTCAGCGCGGCCTTGGCGTCGATCCCGACCTTGCCGCCCGTGAAACCGTCGGCGACACGGGCGCCGCCTAGGTCGTGCTCGGCCGAGACCGCGCGGCCCAGCACGTACGGCCGCAACTCGAGGGCGTGGCCGCGCGAGAGGGAGCCCATGCCGGTAAGTTCCCCAGCGATCGCGAGTTGCGTCACGCCTTCCGTCCGGCGCCAGCCTCGCCAGAGCACCTGCTCGTTCGTGCGTCGGATGAAGCGGCGCACGTTGAAGCCGAAGGCCACGTCGTCGCCCGACTTGAAGCGCAGCGTGCGGAACGGGATGCGGAACTCCACGCTCCAGCCCAGGGAGTCCCGCGCCGTGGCCACGTCCCAGATGCCGTTCCAGTCCGTGTTCACGCCGTCGTAGCCGTACAGCTCGCCATCCCGCAGCGCGCCGTTGGGGTTGGTCTCGAGCAGCAACGCCTGGCGCCGGTCGCGGAAGCTGTCGATCAGCACCGAGATGTAGTCGTCCGTGTTCAGCTCGGCGTCACGGCGGAGCTGGGAGGCCACGATGTGCCCGGCGTCCCGGTCGTAGAGCCGGATGCCGATGTAGAGCGCCTCGCCATCCCGCGCCGCGCGCACCACGGTGCGCTCGCTGGCGGGCGCACCCTCCAGCGGTTCCCTCTGCCGGAAGTCGTCAATGGAATCGGCGGTGGCCCAGACGGGATCGGTCAGCAGACCATCCAGCTTGATGGCGCCGGCGCGCGCCACCTTCAGGCTGCCGGCGTGCGGGGGGCCGGGCGCCGTCTGGGCGGCCGCCGGGGCATGGGATAGCAGCGCCGCCAGCAGGGCGGCGCATGCGTGCAGTCGGCGCACGGCTCGATCGGCTCGGGGAAAGGACGAAACGAAACCTCAAGATACCGCGCCGCCGCCGGCCCCCGCCACGATCGCTCTCCCGGCGAACACCCCTTCTTACCGCCGAGGACGCCGAGGACGCCGAGGACACGCCGAGGGGCGTCACCGAAACGTCGAGGTGCGGCCGGGATCCCGATTGATGTAAACAACAAAACCGAATCTCTGTCGCCGCCCGGGTGCCGGCGGTCAGCCGTGCGCCCTGGCTTGGCGGCCGTTCTCGGCGTTCTCGGCGTTCTCGGCGGTGAACGCTGTTGACGTTCCCCGCCAGCGCCTGGGCTAGTGCGGCGACCCGCCCTCCAGCCATGCGTCGCCGCGAAGCGGTCAACCCCGGTGCTGCCTCCTTCCCACCGGACAATTCCGCGGCTCCCCGGCGCCTCGCCTTTTCCGAACGTACTGCTTGGCTACGCACACCGGCCGTGCTAGCGTATCGCCCACACGACTCCGGCCCGCAGTCCCTCACCGGGCGATCGTCAAATCAGGTCAACGACGAGGTGAAGGCCAATGCGTTACCACGCGAAGGGAACGCTCGCGCTTCTCCGGGTGGTCCTCGGCATGACGTTGGCGACCGCGGCCAGCTCCTCTGCCCAGGTCTCCATAGGCAGCGTTGACGCGGCTCGTCGCGCCGCGTCTCTCCTCGAGCAGATGACGCTGGAAGAGAAGATCGGGCAGCTCAACCTCGCGTCGGGCGTCGCCATGGGCGGCATGGTCAAGCCCGTGTCCGACGAGGACATCGCGCACGGCCGCGTGGGCGCGATCCTGTGGCTCGCCGACACGAAGGAGATCGACCGGCTGCAGCGCCTGGCCGTGGAGAAGAGTCGGCTGCACATCCCGCTGCTCTTCGGGCTGGACGTGATCCACGGCTACCAGACGGTGTTCCCGGCGCCCCTGGGCATGGCCTCCTCCTGGGACCCCGCGGTCGAGGAGCGGGCGCAGGCCTTCGCGGCGAAGGAGGCTCTGGCTGCCGGCATCCGCTGGACGTTCACGCCCATGGTGGACATCGCGCGGGACGCGCGCTGGGGGCGCATCCAGGAGGGTGCCGGCGAGGACCCCTACCTGGGGGCCGCAATGGCGCGGGCGCAGGTGCGTGGCTTCCAGGGCGCAACGCTGGGGCCGAGCAGCGTGGTGGTGTGCGCCAAGCACTTCGCGGGATACGGCGCGGCGGAGGGAGGCCGCGACTATGACGGCTCGTACATCCCCGAAGAGCTGATGCGGAACGTGTATCTCGTCCCCTTCCACGCCGCCGTCGAAGCAGGCGCGGGCAGCCTCATGACGGCCTACATGGACCTGAACGACGTGCCCGCGAGCGGGAACCCCTGGCTGTTGACCGACGTGCTGAGAAAGGACTGGGGGTTCCGCGGCTTTCTGACGTCCGACGCATTCGCCGTCGCCAGCCTGCAGGTGCACGGATTCGCAGCCGATCCCGCCGACGCCGCGTACAAGGCGATCACGGCGGGTGCCGGGATGGACATGGCGAGCCAGACGTTCCGGGACAACCTGCCGAGGCTGGTGACGAGCGGCCGGGTTTCGCAGGCGCAGATCGACGCGGCGGTGCTTCCGATCCTCGAGGTCAAGTACCAGATCGGCCTCTTCGATCATCCGTACGCGGACACGGCCGCCGCCGCGGCGGGCGTGACCGCGGAGGGGCGGTCCCTCGCCCGCACGCTGGCCGCGCGCTCGATGGTGCTGCTGAAGAACGACGGCCACACGCTGCCGCTCTCGAAGACGACCCGGAGCGTGGCGGTCCTCGGTGTGCTGGCCGATTCGCCGGGCGACATCACGGGAGGCCCCTCTCCCGGGGCCATCTTCACGCGGAGCCCGGACGCTCCCGCGGTCACCGTGCTGGCCGCGCTGAAGAGTCGCCTGGGACCGGAGGCCCGCGTCACGTACGTCCCGGGCCCCCCGCTCTCGAAGGTGTTCCCGGGGATGTTCGACGCGTTCATGGGGCAGAAGCCGCTGCCGCCGCCCACGCCGGCGGAGGTCGCGGAGTGGCTGCGCAAGGCGAAAGCCGCGGCGGACAGCGCTGACGTGGTGGTGGCGGTCGTGGGCGAGCTGGCGTTCATGAGCAGTGAAGGCGCCTCACGCGGAACGCTCGCCCTGCCCGGCGCCCAGGAGCAGATGGTCGAGGCCGCGGCGGCGTCGGGCAAGCCGCTGGTCGTCGTCCTCGTGAACGGCCGGCCGCTCGAGATCAACTGGATCGCGGAGCACGCGCCGGCTATTCTGGAGGCGTGGCTGCCGGGCGTGGAAGGCGGCAACGCGGTGGCCGACGTGCTCTTCGGCGACGTGAACCCGGGCGGCAAGCTACCCGTGAGCTGGCCCCAGGGCGCGGGCCAGGAGCCGCTGTACTACAACCACAACCTCACACACGCACCGGAGAGCGCGCCGGAGTTCACGTCGCGCTACTGGGACGTGGCGAGCAAGCCCCTCTTTGTCTTCGGACACGGGCTCAGCTACTCGACCTTCCGCTTCGCGAACCTCCGCCTCTCGAGCAGTCGCGCGCAGGCGGGCGAGCGCGTGGAGGTGGCCGTGGACGTGACGAACACCGGCTCCGTGGCGGGTGACGAGGTGGCTCAGATTTACGTGCACCAGCGGTCCGGCTCCGCCTCCCGGCCGGTGCGCCAGCTCGAAGGATTCCGCCGCGTGACGCTGAAGCCCGGCGAGACCACGACGCTGCGCTTCCCGTTGGGCAAGGATGAGCTGCAGTTCTGGAGTCCCCAGGCGAAGCGCTGGCTCGTGGAGCCTGGCGTGTTCGACGTGTGGGTGGGGGGGAGCTCCGCCGCGGAGCTGCACACCGAACTCACGGTCGGGCCCGACACACGCATCTCGGCTCGTTGAGCCGCCCCGTCCACGGCGAGGTCCGGTTTCACGGCCCTCCGATGAAGGAGAGGTGCACATGCCACGCGTTTCCGCCGTTCGCCACCGGGCCGCCCTCGGGCTCGCGCTCGCGTCCATCGTCGTCGTCACGCCGGCCTCCCGCGTGTCCGCGCAGGCCGGCGTGCCCCCGTATCGCAATCCCGCCCTCTCCGTGGACGAGCGCGTCGCCGACCTGCTCGGTCGGATGACCCTCGAGGAGAAAGTCGGCCAGCTCTTGATGCTGAACGGCCAGCCCGAGGACCTGTCGTTCATCAACACGCGGCAGCCCGGCTCGATGCTGCACATCCTGGGGGCCAAAGTCGGGCGCGCCATGGACCTCGCGGCGAAGAACCGCCTGGGGATTCCCCTGCTGATCGGGGAGGACGGCATCCACGGCCACTCCTTCTGGAAGGACGCCAACATCTTCCCGACGCAGCTGGCGATGGCCGCGAGCTGGAACCCTGAGCTGGTCCAGCGCATGGGGCGGGTCACCGCCGAGGAGATGGCGCCGACGGGCATCCACGAGACGTTCTCCCCCGTCCTCGACCTGACGCGCGACCTGCGCTGGGGCCGGGTCGGGGAGAACTTCGGCGAGGACCCCTACCTGGACGGCGAGCTGGGCGCCGCGCTCATCCACGGCTACCAGGGCAAGGGCCTCGACGATCCGACCGCCGTCCTCGCCACCGCCAAGCACTACGCCGGCTACTCGGAGACGCAGGGCGGCCGCGACGCGTCGGAGGCCGACATCTCCCGGCGCAAGCTGCGCAGCTACTTCCTGCCGGCCTTCGAACGCGCCGTGCGCGCCGGCGCCATGATGTTCATGACCGGCTACCAGTCGATGGACGGCGTGCCCTCGACCGCCAACCGGTGGCTCCTCACCGACGTGCTCAAGAACGAGTGGGGCTTCAAGGGCGTGGTGGTGACCGACTGGGACAACGTCGGCCGCCTCGTGCACGAGCAGAAGGTCGCCGCCACGTATGCCGACGCCGCCATCATGGCCCTGCGCGCCGGCAACGACATCATCATGACCACGCCGCAGTTCTACGAGGGCGCCATCGAGGCCGTGAAGAGTGGCCGCCTGAAGGAATCCGAGATCGACGAGCCCGTGAAGCGGGTGCTCGGGCTGAAGTTCCGTATGGGCCTCTTCGAGAACCCCCGACGGCCTGACCTGGCCAGGGCCGCGGTCGAGGTGGCGCGCCCGGATCACCGCGCCGCCGTCCTCGATGCCGCCCGCCAGAGCCTCGTCCTCCTTCAGAACGACGGCCTGCTGCCGCTCGACCCGGCGAAGGTGAGGTCGATCGCGGTCATCGGGCCGAACGCGGACGACGACCTGCAGCAGCTCGGCGACTGGTCACTCGGCTCCCCCCAGCACCCGCCGGAGGCCGGCAAACACCCGCGCGCGAAGACGGTCACGGTGCTCGACGGCATCAAGGCGTTGGCGCCCGGGGGCACGACCGTGCGTTACGAGAAGGGCTGCTCCATCAACGGTGCCGACCTCTCCGGCCTGCCCGCCGCGGTGGCCGCGGGCCGGGCGTCGGACGTGATCGTCGTCGTGGTCGGCGACCACCTCGACTTCATCGGCGAGGAGAAGAGCACGGCCACGCTCGAGCTGCAGGGCGGGCAGACGGCGCTCCTCGAGGCCCTCGCCCGGACGGGCAGGCCGATGATCGTCGTGCTCGTGAACAGCAAGCCGCTGGTGCTGCCCGCGTCCGTCAAGCGCGCGCGCGCGATCCTCGAAGCCTTCAACCCGGGGATGGAAGGCGGCCGCGCCATCGCCGAGGCGGTGTTCGGCCGGCTCAACCCGTCCGGCAAGCTCACGGTCTCGTTCCCCGTCCATGTCGGCCAGCAGCCGGTCTTCTACAACCAGGTGCGCGGCCAGCACGGCACCCGCTACGCGGATCTCACGCAGGAGCCGCTCTTTCCCTTCGGACACGGACTGAGCTACACGCAGTATCGCTACTCCAACCCGCGGCTCGCCTCGACCACGCTCGCGCGTGGGCAGGCGGCCTCCGTGTCGGTGGATGTCGAGAACGTCGGCCAGCGTGCCGGCTACGAGATCGTCGAGGTCTACGTAAGCGACGTCGTCACCTCGGTCACCTGGGTAAACAAGGCGCTCAAGGGATTCGCCCGCGTCCACCTCGCGCCCGGGGAGAAGAAGACGGTATCCGTCACGCTTCCATGGGAGGCGTTCCAGATCGTGGACGCCGATGGCCGCGGCGTGGTCGAGCCCGGCGATTTCGACATCCTGGTCGGCCCGTCGTCTCGGGATCGTGATCTGCTGAAGGTAACGCTCCGCGCGGAGTGAACGACCCTATGCCCGCACGACCCATTTCCGTAGCTCGCCCGCTGTTCGCGGCGCTCGTCGCCGCCCTGCCGAGCGTCCTCGGCCTGCCCGCCTTCGCGCAGGTGCCGGATGCCGCGCGTGCCCGTCCGCCGCGCATCTACAACACTCAGCGGCTCGTGGGGCGGCCGCCGTCCATCGATGGCCACCTGGACGACGAGGCGTGGAAGGAAGGGGATTGGGCCGGCGGCTACACCCAGCAGAACCCCGTCGAGGGCGGGAAGCCATCGCAACAGACCGAGCTCAAGATCCTGTACGACGAGAAGTACATCTACATGGCAATCCGTGCCCACGACGACATGGGCAAGATCGCCCGGTACGCCGCCCGGCGGGACGCGACCTTCGGCGCCGGCGACGTCGTGGGCGTGTGCTTCGACAGCTACTTCGACAAGCGGGCGGGCTTCGAGTTCGACATCAGTGCCGCCGGCACGAAGACGGACCTGGTGCTGAGCAACGAAGGCTGGGACGTGACGTGGGACGCGGTGTGGGACGGCAAGGTCGCCTACGAGCCCGACGCCTGGACCGCGGAGTTCCGCGTCCCGCTGAGCCAGCTCCGCTACGGCCCGCAGGACGAGCAGGTCTGGGGCATGCACGCCTGGCGCTGGATCGATCGCCTCCAGGAGGAGGACCAGTGGAACCTCATCCCGCGCCAGGGCTCGGGACGCCTCTACAACTTTGGTGAGATCCACGGAATCCGTGGGCTCGGGCCGGTCCGCCGCATCGAGCTTCTGCCGCACGTGGTGGGAGAGGTCGAGTCGCTGCCCGCGCAGGCGGGGAACCCGTACGTCGGGAGCGCCGACGGCAAGGGCGCGGTCGGCGTGGACGCCAAGATCGGCCTCACCTCCAACTTCACCCTCGACGGCACCGTCAACCCGGACTTCGGCCAGGTGGAGGCGGACCCGTCCGTCGTCAACCTGACGGCCTACGAGACCTTCTACGAGGAGAAGCGCCCGTTCTTCCTCGAGGGCAAGCGCCTCTTCGCGCTCGGCCTCCCCGGCAGCGCCGTCGCCGGCGACTATAGTGGCACGCTCCAGGGCGACCAGCTCTTCTACTCGCGGCGCATTGGTGCCCCGCCCACGGTGCAGCCCGTCGTCCCGGACGGCGCCTTCATCGAGATGCCCGGCGCCACGTCGATCATCAGCGCCGCCAAGGTGACGGGGAAGACGAAGGACGGGCTCGCCGTCGGCTTGCTGCAGAGCGTCACGGGGAACGAGTACGCCAACCTGTGGCAGAGCGGCGCCGAGTCCCGCGTCCCGGTGGCACCCACGACCAACTACGTCGTCGGCCGCGTGCAGAAGGACTGGGACAAGGGCAATTCGATCCTGGGCGGGATGTTCACCTCCACGCACCGCTGGCTGCCCGCGGACGGCAAGCTGCAGCAGCTGCCGACCGACGCAGCCACCGCCGCCCTGGACGGAACCCGCTTCTTCGGCAACCGCTCGTATGTGGTCGAGGCGAAGGTGTTCTTCAGCCGGCTCGCCGGTGACACCTCGGCCATCCTCGCCCTGCAGACCGATCCCGTGCACTTCTACCAGCGCCCCGATGCCGACTACCTGGGTGTGAACACAGGCGCCACCTCGCTGCTGGGGCACGGCGGAACGCTGCGCGTGGCGCGTTACGGCAACAGCAAATGGCTGTGGTCCGAGTCGGCGCGCTGGATGTCTCCCGGCCTCGAGCTCAACGACCTGGGCTACCTGCAGCAGGCGGACCTTGTCCTCAACGAGGCGGGACTGGGGTTCAACGAGACCGAGCCGCGCGGCGCTTTCCGCGCATACGGGTTCAGCCTGTCCCGCGAGGACAACTGGGACTTCGGCGGCCTGAAGACGGGTGGCGGCACCCACCTCGAGACTTCAGGGTCGTTCCGAAACCTGTGGGGCCTCTCCGCCGATCTCCACTACATCGAGGCGCCCATCGACACGCGCCTGCTGCGCGGCGGCCCCGCCATGAAGACCAGCGGCTTCGTCAGCGCCGGCCTGGGCGCCCACAGCGACCAGTCCAAGCCCGTCAGCGTGTCGCTGTCCGCCGAGCGTCACTTCGTGATGCAGGGCGACGGCACAAACGCCGAAGTGAGTTCGGAAGTCGATCTGCGGCCGGCGAACGCGTTCACGGTTTCGGTGAACGGGTTCTGGCAGCACAACGTGGACGACCTGCAGTACGTGGCGACGGCGCGGTCTGGCGGAACCACCAGGTATTTGCTCGGGCGGCTCGACCAGCGCACGCTCGGCCTCACGCTCAGGGCGAACTACGTCCTCACGCCCGACCTCACCGTCCAGTACTACGGCAGCCCGTTCGTCTCCAGCGGCAGCTACGGCCAGTTCAGGCGGGTCACGTCGCCGCGCGCACCGGCCTACGCCGACCGCTTCCACCGCTTCACGCCCTCCGAGATCGCGTCCGTGCCGGGGCTGAACGCGTACCAAGTCGCGGAAGGCGGCAGCACCTACGCCTTCGGCAACCCGGACTTCGACTTCCGGCAGTTCCGCTCCAACCTCGTCGCCCGCTGGGAGCTCCGGCCGGGTACGTCGGTCTTCCTTGTCTGGTCGCAGGATCGCACGCAACAGGAAATCGCCGGCAGCTCGCTCACGAGCAGCCTCGATGCGCTGCGCCTGGCTCCGGCGAGCAACGTGTTCCTCGTGAAGGTGAGCTACTGGTTCGGGTTATAGGCACGGCCGTCCCGCGCGGGCGAGCGCACGCCCGCTCGTGGCTCGCGGCGCGGATCACCCCTGCAGCCGCTTGAGGTACTCCCGCACGCGGTGGGCGTTCGTGCCCACGTCGCTGCCGCCCACGCGCGAAACCGAGCGCACGTCCACCCGGCTGCCCTCGGGGACCCGGCTGATGCGCACCACCACGTCGTCCTTGAAGCCGAACCAGAACGTGGTCGCCGTCGCCTCGATGCGTCCCTCGGCCGGCACCGCCGCGTCGATCGTCATGCCCATCTGACGCGCCACGTCCAGCGCCAGCGGGTACATCTGCTCCGGCGTCCTGGGCGTCACCAGCGGCCGGATGTCCGGGTAGCCCCGCTGCTGCTGGGCCGCCACCTCCTGGCCGCCGTAGGCCGCCGGGTTCGCCGCGTCCTTGCGCAGCGGCAGAACCGCCACGAACAGCGGCGGGTTGACGACGTCGGTGGTGATGTCGTGGATGGGTGGCACGGACCTGGCCCGCACCAGCCAGCGTACCATCACCCCCGCGCCTACCAGCCCCACGACCAGGCCCAGCAGCGCCACCCTGAAGCCGCGCCGGCCGCCGCCCGGGCGCGCCACCACCGCGCCCACGATCCCGACCAGCACCGCTGCGCATTCCAGGTAGAATCCCCAGCCCAGCACCCTGAAGCCGGTGGGAAACGGCCACCAGCCCCAGCGCGTGCCCAGCCCGGCGAGGGCCAGCAGCACGATACCCAGAAGCGCCAGCGCCAGCGCGGCTGTCGCCACCACGGATAGCCGGCGCGGCGCCTGCGACGCGGACCTCGTGGGCGTACCTGCCGTCGTGGACATGTCGCTCTCCTCCAGCCAGGGGTTCCCGGTATAGTGCGCGACGCCCCCGCCGCCGCGCCAGCCGCCATCTGTGGGCGGCTGCCGACGGCGCTGCGCGACGACGGTCGCTGAGCGCGGCGGGCTCCGCCGCCAACGCATGAAGCCTGTTTGACGCTTCGGCTCGCGGGACCCTGAACGGTGTCTCTCGAGGAGATGTCACGCGACGAGCCGCCGACGCGTTCTTCTCGTACGCACACCCCGACCGACGGGGTCCTTGACAGGATTGGCGGCAACCCCGCATATAAGTCACAATGCCCGTTTGGGTAGTCTTCACCGTACGGCCACACGCCCCGTGGCCGTTTATCACCATCGTTCGCGCACGAGGCGCGGTCTGGTCCCCGACCCACCGCGCAGCTGCCTTTCTTTCCCAGCCCCCGCATGGGCTGGGACGGTGTGCACCGGACGCCCGGTTCCAGCGGCGACTGAGCCTCGCGCGCGTCGCTAATTGAGTCTTGGTCGTCACCCCCAAGAACGATGGAAGGCACTATGAGCGATTCCGTTCGGAGGCGGAGGACCCCTCTGTTGTGGATCACCGTTGCGGCGCTCCTTGGCGGGATTCTCGGGTTCCCGCCGCAGGCGCAGGCGCTGCAGCAGCGTCAGGGCGCGGCCCGGGACACCGTTGTGGGCAGGGTGACGGACGCGCAGACCGGCCAGCCGGTGCCCGGAGTCGTGGTGCAGGCGGCGGGGACGCGCGCGACCACGCTCACCGATGGGGAGGGGAGATATCGGCTCGCGGCCCCCGCGAACGGTGCGCTGGTTTTCGCCCACCTCGCCTATCGCAACACCAGCGTCGACATCGGCGGGCGGAGGCAGGTCGACGTCGCATTGCAGACCTCCGCTGTGCAGTTGGCGGAGCTGGTCGTCACCGGCTACGCGACGCAGCGGCGAGGCGAGATCACCGGGTCGGTGGCGAGCGTGAACATCAAGGCCGCCGAAACACAGACCTCGTCGAGCATGCTGCAGAGGCTGGACGGCACGGTGGCGGGCGTGGCGGCGGCGTCCGGCGGAGCGCCGGGCACGCGCAGCACGGTCCGCATCCGCGGGATCACCTCCTTCCAGAACAACGATCCTCTCTACGTCGTGGATGGCACGCCCGTCGAGGAATCATACATGAACTTCCTCGACCCGAACGACATCGAGTCGATCCAGGTGCTGAAGGACGCGTCCGCCGCCTCGATCTACGGCTCGCGTGCGAGCAATGGCGTGGTGATCGTCGAGACGAAGAAGGGCGGGGGCGGGGCACCGCAGATCACGATGAACGCCAAGTTCGGCATGGCCTCGCCCGTGAAGGGCTACAACTCGATCCTGATCCAGAATCCGCTGGACTACTTCCAGGTGGAGAAGGCCAGCTACGAGAACTCCGGGCAGAAGATCTCCCCGCAGACCACGCCCGCGATCACCGCCATCTTTGGCGACCCCAACAATCCTTCAATTCCCCAGTACATCTGGGCCGAAGGCTCGGCGCTGACCGGAACGGATCAATGGGGCCGGTTCCAGGTGGATCCCAGCAAGTACTCCTACCCGAACACGCTGGTGGTTCCGGCGAGCCAGGGCACGGACTGGTGGGGCGCGGTCTTCCGCCCGGCGCCGACGCGTGACGTGAACATCGGCGTCTCGGGGGGCTCGGGCAACGCGCGCTACTACTCGTCGTTCGGGTACTTCGACCAGAACGGAACGGCGATCGGCAGCCGCTTCACGCGGGGCACGGTGCGCCTGAACACCGAGTTCAACTCCGGCAAGTTGCGGGTGGGCGAGAACCTGAACCTCTCGCTCGAGCTGAGCCACGGCCAGCTGGGCAACGACGTGGTGGGCGAGAACAACATCGTCGGCAAGAACGTCTTCCAGCAGTCGATCATCCCGCTGAAGGACGTTGCCGGTAACTTTGCTTCCGGCAAGGCCAACGGGCTGGGCAACGCCACGAATCCGCTCAAGCTGGCGCAGAACGAACTCAACAATATCAACACCAATACCCGGATGTTCGGGAACGTCTTCGGCGCGGTGCAGGTGACCCCGGACGTCACGGTGAGGTCGACGCTCGGGTTCAACCTCGGGCAGGGCGCGTACAGGGCGTTCTTCCCTCCGACCTTCGAGAACTCGGAGGAGGGGACGGCCAATTCGTTCCAGGAAAGCCACAACTACGGCATCGACTACACCGAGAACACCACGCTGAACTTCCACCGTGCCTTCGCCGGGGTGCACAACGCGACGATCCTGCTCGGGCAGGAGGCGCAGGCGGCGCAGGGCAGGAACGAATTCGGCTCGATCGGCGGCCTGGTCTCTACCGCCCTGCCCGGCCGCTACATCCAGGACGCACTGGCGGATCCGACCACGAAGAACGTGAACTCGGGCGGGTACCAGAACACGCTGCTGTCGTTCTTCGGCAAGGCCAACTACGACTACAACGATACCTACTACCTGAGCGGCACGCTCCGGCGCGACGGCTCCTCCAAGTTCGGTCCGGCGAACCGTTGGGGGTTGTTCCCCGCCTTCAGCGCGGGCTGGCGGGTCTCCAGGGCGTCCTTCCTGAAGCAGAGCAGCTCCGTGTCGAACCTCATGCTGCGCTTCGGCTACGGCGTCACCGGCAACCAGGCGATCCCCGCGGGCGCCACGGTCAACCAGTTCGGCGGCGGGACGGGAAGCACCTTCTACAACGTCAACGGCGACGGGAACACCATTGTCACCGGGTACCGCCAGACGGCCATTGGTAATCCCGACCTGCGCTGGGAGCGGGACAAGTCCTCCAACGTCGGCCTCGACGCCGAGTTGTTCGGAAAGGCCGACGTGAGCATCGACATCTATCGCAGGGATTCGGACGACCTGCTCTTTGCGCCCGACATTCCCGCCACGCAAGGGCAGGCCACGCCGCCGATCGTCAACATCGGCGCCATGCGCAACACGGGCGTCGACTTCACGATCGGCTACCGCGGCACGTTCGGCCGCGATGGGACCTGGAACGTCAACTTCAACGGCTCGCACTACAAGAACCAGATCGTGAGCATCGCCGGCGACCAGACGTCCTTCTTCGGGCCGATCGGCACCCGCCAGAACGCGCACGTGACCATCAACAAGCTCGGCGAGCCCGTCGGCTCCTTCTACGGCTACAAGGCGAACGGCTACTTCCAGACGCAGAAGGAGATCGACGACCTGAACACGGCGGCCCGCCAGAAGACCGGCGACCCCACGGCCGTCTACGAGCAGGGCGCCAAGCCCGGGCGGATCAAGTTCGTGGACGTGAACGGTGACGGCATCGTCACCGGAGCCGATGAAACCACGATCGGCAGCGCGCTCCCCAGTTTCCTGGGCGGGCTGAACTTCGGGGTGAACAAGGGGCGCTTCGACGTGGCGGCGTCGGTGTTCGGCACGTTCGGCAACAAGATCTACAACGCGCAGAAGGAGTTCGACGTCTTCCGCGGCTTCAATCTGAACGTGCGCAAGGACCTGCTCGCCAACTCCTGGACCTGCGCCTCGCCTTCGGCGGACGGCTCCTGCCCGAACGGGGCGAAGAACCCGAACGCCAAGTACCCGCGGCTCGACGTCACCGATAACGTCAGTCAGCAGCCCAGCAGCTATTACGTCGAGAGTGGCACCTACGTCAGGCTGCGCAGCGTGCAGGTGGGTTACCGCATCCCGAAGCGCTACATGCAGGGCTTCGGCGACGTGCGGGTCTACCTCGAGGCCGAGAACCTGTTCACCATCACGGGCTACAGCGAGCTGGATCCCGCTCTGCCGGCGGAGAACTCCTCCACCGCCGTGGGCGACGTGAGAGACCAGGCGCGCGGCATCGACCAGGGCGTGTATCCCACGAGCAGGATCTTCAGCGTGGGGTTCAACGTTTCGTTCTGACCAGTGGACGATCCGGGGCCGCCCGCCCATTCCGGACGGCCCCGTGCTCTCGACTTCGACCTGACAGGAAGAGGGCCATGACAATTCCGCGAAATCGCGTTCTGGCACGAGCGGCCGCCGTCGCCGTGCTGGCGGCCGCGCTGGCCGGCTGCAAGGACTTCCTCATCAAGGATCCCCAGGGGACCCTGAACGAGGTCACGCTGTCGAGCAAGGCCGGTGTGAACGCCACGCTGGTCGGTGCCTACCGCATGCTGGACGGGGGGCAGCTGACCGGCGCCTGGGGAGCTTCAGCCAGCAACTGGGCGTTGGACCTCCCGGGCGGTGACGCGTACAAGGGCTCCACGTTCGACGACCAGCCGCCGGCCCAGGACATCGAGGACTACGCCTGGGCCTCCGGTAACGCCATGAGCTACATGCAAGGCAAGTGGAATACAGTCTACGAGGGCGTCTCGCGGGCGAATGCCGCGCTTCGTCTGCTGGAGAGCGTGACGAAGGCTAAGCCGGGCGAGATCGCCGACGCCGACGCCAAGAGCATCCGGGGGCAGGCGCTCTTCCTGCGGGCGCACTACCATTTCGAGGCCTGGGAAGTCTGGGGCAACGTTCCGTATTACAAGGAAACGGACACCGACTACCGCAAGGCGAACGACCAGCCGGTGATCCCCCTCATCGAGGCGGACCTGAAGGAGGCCATGACGCTCCTGCCCGCGGTGCAAGCCGATTACGGGCGGCCGACCAAGTGGACCGCCGAGGCGTACCTCGGGCGGGTTCAGGTCTACAATGGCGAGTATGCCGCCGGCCAGGCCACGTTGCGGGAGGTCAGGAGCAGCGGGGCCTACGCCCTGGAGCCGGACTTCAGCAAGGTCTGGACGACGCTTGCCCCGTACCGTACGGGCAGGGAGAACATCCTGGCGTACCAGGCGTCGGTCAACGACGGCGACCCCAACGCCGACAACGGCAACGATGGCGAGCGCCTGAACTTCCCGCACTCGGGCAGTCCCTTCGCTTGCTGCGGCTTCCACAACCCGTCGCAGAACCTGGTCAACTTCTTCCGGGTCGATGCCAACGGCTTGCCGCTGGCCCTGAGCGATCCGACCTGGAACGACAACGACGCGAATGTCGATGCGAGTTTTGCCGGTTCGGTCGATCCTCGCCTGGACTGGACCGCGGGGCGCCCCGGCGTCCCCTTCAAGGACTGGCCCTCGAGTCCGGATGGGAACGGGATCGTGAAGGTGGACTGGGTGCGTGACGCGGCGGAAGATGGGGTTTACACGCCGAAGAAGAACGTGCACGAGTTCCAGGGTGTGGACGCGCACCAGGCGCACGTGGGCTGGGAGCCGCCGCAGCAGAACGACATGCCCATGCACATCTACCGCTACGCGGATGCGCTGCTGCTGCTGGCGGAGGCGGACGTGGCTCAGGGCGACGTGGCGGAGTCCTGCTCGCTGGTCAACGAGATCCGGACGCGGGCCGGCAAGGTCGTGCAGGGGCCCGGGACGACCGCGAGCAACTATGCCGTGCCGATGAACGATCCGAGTATCACGTGGGCGCACTACAAGATCGGGCTGTACCCGTGTCCGTTCAGCGGCAAGGACTACGCGATCAAGGCGGTGCGGGCCGAGCGGCGGCTCGAGCTGGCGATGGAGGGCCACCGCTTCTTCGACCTGCGGCGCTGGGGCGTCTCCAAGTTCGGCGACGGGCCCGACGTGGTTCTGAACAACGAGTACCTGGCCAAGGAGAGGACGCGCCGGGTGTACCTCGCCAGCTCGGGCGCGCAGTGGACGACGAAGAACCAGCTCTACCCGATCCCGGTCGACGAGATCAAGGTGAGCGAGGTCGGGGGCAAGCAGACGCTGAAGCAGAATCCGGGCTGGTAAGCTCGAGCAGTCGTTGATGTGATCATCCCGGCGCCTGGACCCCGGAGGATCGGGGTTCAGGCGCCGGGATAGTTTTTGTCCGTGGGAGAGCCGGCCGCCCCCTGCCTGCTACGGCCGGGCTGCGCGCGGGGGGGGCGCCGGGCGGGAGCGGCCGGACCCGCCCCCCTGTGGACGGGCCTCGCCGGGCGCGATCGCGAACACCTGCAGCGGCCCGCCGTTATTGGTCACCACCACGGCCCTGCCCGTGCGTGTCGTCACCAGTGCGCAGCTGCGCGCATCCAGCGGCGCCAGGAAACCGCTCTGCGAGGGGGGAACCGGAGCGAAGCCCCCGCGTCCGTCGCCTTTCAGCCAGAGCCCCTTCCCGGCATCGGCGCGCGCCGTGTTCGGTTCGGTCTCGAAGAGGTTGCCCGCGGTGATCAGATCGAGGTTGCCGTCGCCATCGACGTCGCCAGCGACGATGCAGCGGATCGGTGAGATCTGGGCGAGCGAGGGCAGCGCACGGGGCGTGAACGCGCCGTTGCCATCGTTGTGCAGCCACACGCTGGCGAAGGTGTCCGCCTGGTAGTGGAGCGCCTGCTTCAGCCGGGACCCCAAGACCTTCTGTATCGGAACGTCGGCAAAGGCCCTGAAGCTCGGGTACCGAACGGCGAGCTCGTTGATGGCGCTGCCCAGCACGACGAGGCCGTAGTATGGGTACTCGGTGCCGTCGACCTCTTGCGTCAAGATGACCTCGGACTTGCCGCGTGCGCTGAAATCGGCCGCGTAGACGCCGAACCTGCTCTCTTTCGACGTGGTGTAGCTGTAGTTCAGCCCGAGGTTGCCCGCCACGAGATCCATGCGCCCGTCGCGGTCGAAGTCGCCCGTCGCGAGCGAGTACCACCACCCGCGCATGGGCGGCAGGTGCATGGCCGAGGTCACGTTGCGCAGCTGCGCGCCGTCGTTGCGGTAGAACTGGATCGGCATCCATTCCCCGGCTGTCACCAGGTCCATGCGGCGGTCGCCGTTGAAATCCATGCAGACGGCCGCCGTGATCATCCCGCCGGGCTCCGCCAGCTCCGGGGCCATCTGCCTCGTCACATCGGTGAAGCGCCCGCCGTCGTTGCGGAGGATGTAGCTGCGGGTGGGCCTCGGGTAATCGCGCGGGGTCAGCCGCCCGCCCACGAACAGGTCCGGCTTGCCGTCGCCGGTGAAATCGCAGGCCACGACAGCGGCCTTGGACGTGAGCATAGGGGGCAGAGCCGAGGCGTCTTTCAGGAATCTGCCGTGCCCCTGGTTGATGTAGAGACGGTCCTGGTACGCGCTGGAGGGCGCCGGCGTCCGATAGCCGCCGTTGGCGATGTAGAGGTCCGGTCGGCCGTCTCCATTCGCGTCGAAGAAGAGGGCGCCCCAATCGTCGGCATCCTTGTCCGCCGCCCACGGTTGATCACTCGCTTCCAGGAAGCGTCCGTCCGCCTGCTGAAGGAACAAGCGACCCGGGAAGCCGGCCGCGCCGCCGACGAAGACGTCGTCGAGGCCGTCGCCGTCCACGTCCGCGACGGCAACGGGAGGCCCCTGGCGGGATAGCTGGTAGGGCAGCAGCGGCTGGACCGAGTAGTCCACGACATAGGTGTTCTCGCGGTCCTGGTAGTCGAGGCTGTTTCCCGCCGCGAGAGGCTGGAACAGCATGCGTTCCGGCGCCGCCGGCCGGAGCTCGGTACCGGAGGCGCGGGCATCACGCTGGTGCACCGTGATGATCTGATCCGCGCGTAGCCCCGCCAACAGCTGCTGCCGACCATCCGGCCAGATCACCCGCAGGCTGTCCACGAGGCCGGCGTGCCCCAGGCCGAAATGGGGGCGGTCATCCGAGGTCGATGCGTAGCCGTGGACGGGCGACTGCTCCAGGTACTGTGTCTTCCCGCCCGCCCTCAGGATGAGCTTCGCCCCGAGCCCCTGCGTGTTCGGGGACTGGCCATCCAGCCGGATCTCGAGGTAATGGTTGCCCGCGGCCGCGGGGCCGGCATTGGCGTAGATGGCCGCAGGCGCGTTCAGCCGGTTCACCACGAGATCGAGGCGGCCGTCGTTGTTCAGATCGCCGAATGCCGCCCCGTAGGAGAAGGCGGGCTGGTCCACACCCCACGCCCGGCTGACGTCGGTGAACGTCAGGTCGCCGTTGTTGCGGAATGCATGGCTCGGCAGGCGATACTCGTACAGCTTGTTGAAGAACCGGGTCAGGACCCGCGTCGCCTGCGCGGTATCGGATAGCAGAACGGTGCTGGCGTACTGCCCCTGGTAGTCGTAGTCGATCACGGCTTTGGGGTAGCCGCTCGCGACGAAGAGGTCCTTCCAGCCATCGTTGTCGAGGTCGGCGAAAAGCGGACCCCAGCTCCAACCGGTGGCCGAAACGCCGGCTTCGCGCGCGATCTCGCTGAAAATAAGCCGACCGTCCCGGGCGAGACCCTGGTTCAGCTGCAGCGTGTTGAGATTGTACTGGAGCACGCCGCCCGCCTGCGTCATCCTCAGCAGGTCTTCACGGCTGGTGGCGCCGCTCATGCGCTTCCGGTTTCCAAGATCAGGGAACATCATGTCCAGCTGGAAGATGTCGGGCCAGCCCGTGTTGTCGAAATCGGCGATGTCGGCGCCCATGCCCGCGTAGCTCGTGTGGCCCAGCCAGGCGGCCGCCCGGTCGGTGAAGGTGCCGTTGCCGTTGTTGATGTAGAGCACATCCTGGGAGCTGATGTCGTTGGAGACGTAGATGTCGGGCCAGCCGTCGCGGTTCAGGTCCGCCACCTCCACTCCGAGCCCGTACCCGAGCTTTCGCAGGATTCCCGCCTTTTCCGAGACGTTGGTGAAGGTCCCGTTTCCGTTGTTGTGGTAAAGCTGGTCGAACCCGGCCGGATTGGCCTTGAACGCGCCCAACATCATCATCTCCGTCCGATTGCGTCCGAACTCCCCCGGCGAGTTGCTGAGCACGTACAGGTCCGGGTAGCCATCGCGGTCGTAGTCGAGGAAGACCCCCTGCGTGCTGAAGCCTTCGTCGGCGATGCCGTACTTCTCCGCCTCCTCGCGGAAGTGCGGGACCCCGTTCCTGTCGATGCCCTGGTTCACGAACAGCAGGTTGCGGCGTTGGGCCGGGGTGCTCCATGACGGGCCGGACACCGAGACGTAGATGTCCAGCCTGCCGTCGCCGTCCACGTCGCCCATGGCCACGCCCGTGGCCCAGCCATGCGTCGCCACCCCCGCCGCCTCGGTCACGTCCTCGAAACGGAAATCGCCTTTGTTCAGGTAGAGCCGGCTCGGCACCATGTTGCCGGTGAAGTAGAGGTCGGGCAGGCCGTCACCGTTGACGTCTCCTATGGCCACGCCCGCGCCGTTGTAAAAGAAGGCGTCGTTCAGGAGTTCATGCGCCGGCGTGGGCGTGAGGGTGTTGGCGAAGGCCACCCCGGTGCGGCCCGGCTTGAGCAGGCGGAAAAGCGGAGCTTGCTCATGGCCGCCGCAGGCGGGCAGGACGCTGCAGGCCAGCAACAGGGCGAGGCACACCGGCCGTCGGTAGCTGATGCTCATGGGCTCGACTCGGATGGTGGAGCGGGCCGCCTGCGCGCAGCGGCGACCGGCGCGGAGGAATCCGGTATCGGTAAGGCACGGGGGATCGTGAGCGCGACGGTAAGCCGCCGGTATCACCCTGTCAAGCACGGGTATCGCCCGCCCGGCCGCGCCGCCGCCGGGCGGCGGACCGGATGGCCGATCCGGCACGGGCGCGAGCGGGAACGGGTGCGCTGTCGGCCGCCGGGTCCGCCCTGGCGGAAGACGATCGCCCGCCCTTTTCGTTAGCCGTCCGGCGACGTAGCTTCGCCGCCGACGCCGTTCTACGGCTATCCTCTACTCCTGCAAAGCGACCCGGCTTGAGCGCGGCCCGCTGCCTGTCCGCAGTGCTCGTCGTCGGCCTCTGCCTCCCCGCCTGCGCGCGGGAGGGCCCGGCACCCGGTTCCCCGAAATACGAGCAGGCGGTGGGCTCGTTCTACACGGGCGTGGCCGCCGCGCAGGTAGGTGAGAGCGGCGTGGCCGAAGGCGGGTTCCGGCGCGTCACTGAGCTGGCTCCCCGCGAGCCCGCCGCCTGGGCCGACCTGGCGTTGCTCGAACTCCAGCAGAACAAGCTCGACGATGCTGCCCGGGCCCTGCAACAAGCCCGCTCCCTCGCCCCGAACAACAGCCCGATCCAGCTGCTCTCGGCGGTCGCCGCTCGCGAGCAGGGCAATGAGAACCTGGCGCTGCAGTATCTCCGCCGCGCCGCGGCGCTGGACCCGGGCAACCTGCGCGCCGTCTATCTGCTGGCGCGGAGCCTGGGCGAGGAACCGCAGCCAGCGTCCCTGGCCGAGGCCGGGCAGCTCCTCGACCGGATGCTGCGCTCGCGACCGGGCAACCTGGTGGCGCTGGTCGAGCGGGCCCGCGTGGCCGCTCGGGCGCGCGACGGCGCCGCGCTTGGGCGGGCACTCGATGGTGTCGCGGCGCGGGTGGACCGGCAGTCGTCCGCCGTCAGCGGTCAGCTCGACGCCGTGCGGAGCGCGGCGGCGGCCGAGGACTTCACGCGGGCGGCCACCCAGATCGGCTTCCTCGAGACCGAGCTCGAGGCGCTCCCCGCATACCTGGCCGACCGGAACGATATCGTCGTTTCACCCGGCCGGGCGGAGCTTCTGCTGACGCGTTTCGTACGACTGCCAATCCCGTCGGCCCGGTCGGCGCCGGCGGATACGGCCGTCACCTTCGCGGCCAGGCCGCTCAAGGCGCCGGAGGGGCCATGGGGCTTGCTGCGCCTGTTCTGGCTGAGCGACCAGGTGCCGCTCGGTCTGGTCGCGGCCAATCGCCAGACCGTCTGGATCTCCAGCGATCCCACCACGGCTGAGAGCCACCCGTTCCCGGGCGGCGCAGGGCGGGGACCGCTCTCCCCCAACGCGGTGGCGGCGCTCGACTACGACTACGACTTCCGCGTGGACCTGGCGCTGGCGGGCGAGGGCGGGTTCCGCCTCCTGCGCCAGGACAGCACCGGCACCTTCAGCGACGTGACCGCCGCGGCCGTGCCCGCGGCCGTCGCGCGCGGCGCCTACACGGGCGCCTGGGCCGCCGACCTGGACACGGACGGCGACCTGGACCTCGTGCTGGGCGCCGTGGATGGTCCGCCCGTCGTCCTGCGCAACCGGGGCGAGGGCACGTTCGAGCGCGCCCCCACCTTCGAGGGAGTGTCCCGCCTGCGGGACTTCGCCTGGGCGGATCTCGACGCCGACGGCGACCCCGACGCGGTGCTGCTGGACGCGGACGGAGGGCTGCACGTCTTCCTCAACCAGCGCGCGCAGACCCCGCAATTCCGGGCGATCGCCCTCCCGGGCTCGCTGGGAGCCATCCAGGCGATGGCCGTGGCCGACCTGGACAAGGATGGGAAGCTGGACCTGGCGCTTCTGCGCGCCGACGGTACCCTGGTGATGTTGTCGCTGGCCGGCGGCACGTGGCAGGTTCGGCCGCTCGCGCGCTGGCCCGGGTTCGCTCCCGCGGGCGTCGAGGTGACGCGGCTGCTCCTGGCCGACCTGGACAACAACGGCGACCTGGACCTGCTCGCTTCCACGCCCGCGGGCACGCGCGTCTGGCTCAGCACGGCGCGCGGGCTCCAGCCGCTCCGCCCCCTCGCCGACCGCGTCACCGAGCTCGCGGACCTGGCCGGGAGCGGTCGCCTCGACCTCTTCGGACTCTCCCCGCGCGGTGACCTGGTCTGGCTCGGGAACCGGGGCACCCAGGAGTA
>JADGQX010000398.1 GCA_017881445.1 Gemmatimonadota bacterium
CGTGCCCAGCATGCGGGCGAAGCGCTCGCGGATCGTGCGCGCCGCGGCCGTCGAGATCTGCTGCGCCACCAGCGAGCGCAGCAGCGTGGTCCAGAGGTCGGGCACGCGCAGCGGCTTGAGCCCGGGAAGCAGTGCGGCCAGCCGGGCCATGGCAGGATCGCCCGCGACCGCCGCGTGGAAGTCCCGCAGGTCGTCGCCGGCGCAGATCATGGTCGCGCCGGCCGCCCGCACCTCGTCGGCGACGTCGTCCAGCGGGCGATCGGACACCGCCCGGGCGTGCACGGTGCCATCCGGCGCGGACTGCGTCAGGCGCAGCGCCAGCGGGCGGCCGGCCAACCAGAAGGTGCGGGTGGCGTGTGCGCCGGGCCCCGGGTCGGCCGAGGAGGTCGCGCCGGCGGGCTCGACGGCGCCCGGCGCCTCCAGGTGCCAGCCCAGCCGGTAGGGCGGCACGAAGTCGAGGTCGAATCGCAGGGTCGGCATGGGGCGGGTATAATACGCGCCATGTCGTTTCCGGCCACGCCCCGGGGCCCGGCGGCCGACGGCGCCAGGCGATCCTCCTGGCTTCACGGGCGGCCGCACGCTCATCTCATACGAAATCACGAAGGACTGCCGAAGCCATCCTCACCGGGCGGCCGAGGCATCCGGACATCATGAGACCACCGGCAGTGGTTTTTGTAAACAAAACAAAGACAACATCCTGCGGTGCCAGGGAGGCAGGGCTGTCCCGGCTTCCCGGCGGGACGAGGAGGGATGTCTTCGACGTGTTCGCCCCTTTGTGTTCTATGAGAGCGATCGTCAAGGGCATGGCTACGCCCAGCCGATTGCCTCGGCTCTTCGGCCTTGGCGATCAGCCCCGGATCCTGCGGACGCGAGGCCTTACGGCTCTTCGGGGACGCCGAAGCAGTCTTCTTCCGCATCGTTCTCCTCGGTACCGCTCCCGATCCGACCGGACGTGTGCAAGCGCGAGTTCGCTCGGAGGCGAACCACGGTTCTATTCGAGACTCGGCTCGTGGCCGGCCTGACGCTTTTTCGGGTTCTGCGGGGGAGCCTAGGGTGAGTCTAGTGCCTCGGCAGACCGTGGCCGGGCCGAACACAAAGACGAGACTGCCCCCCGTACCCGGGGTCCTGGATCCTGGAAGCAGCGGCCGAGGCGAACGCCCCCACCTTGGGCCCCGCTGCTCCAGGCGCTAGGACGCCTGCACTGTCAGCTTGCTCGGATCGAAGGCTTCTCCTGTCTTCCAGAGACGCAGCACCACGCTGGCGATCTTGCGGGCCAGAGTCACCAGCGCGAGATCCGGATCCATCCCCTGTGCCAAGCGCTGCCGATACCAGTCCTGGAATGGGCCGGGCCTGCGGGCGGCGTCCTTGGCCATATCCTTGAAGACGCCCTTCACGACGGCGTTGTGGTTGCGGTTCAGGCCGCGGGTCATGGGCGGGCGCCGGCGGCGCAGGACCTTGCCGTCTCGAATCACGAACTGCGCCGTCTCATGGGTCACCACGGCAAACCCCGCATAGGCCCAGAGATTGTGCTTTTCCCGGAAGCGCCAGGGCGTCTGCAGCACTGCGAGCAACTGCGCCACACGGACGGGCCCCAGGAAAGGAATCGCGTCCAGCCCCTTGAACGCCGGGTCACGACGCGCTTCCGCCACCATCGCCGCCTTCGCCCGGGGCCTCAGTTCGCGCAGGAGGTCCAGCTCGGTCAGTAGCACCTCCACTCGGGTGCGCGCCCCGCGATTCTCCAGCTTCCCCAGCCACTCCTCTCGCTTCTTCGCGCCGTACACGCTCGTTCCCGGCGTTGGAATGGCTCGAGCCCGGTAGACCGCCTTGGTGCGCTGCATCACACGCTGCGCGTCCTGCACCAGGCTGCCATACAGCCGCACCAGCTCCTTCAGCGTCTCCCGGCCGCTGCTGCCGTGGTAAACCGCCTTCAAGTTCCCCTTGCGCAGATCGTCCGCCAGGCGGTCCGAGTCCACGAAATCCCCGTGGTTGCCCTGCCGCCGTTGCCCACGCCGGTTACACACCACCACCTCGTCCACCACCGGCAGCAGCAGGTCGTAGAGCCACTGCGCCTGCGTGCCTTCCTCAAACGCCACGTGCACCGGCCCCCGCATCCCCCGGAAAAACTCCAGCACCGCTCCGGTCTCTGTCGGAAGAACCGAGCGCAGCAACGGCTCCCCCGCTTGCCGCTCTACCGTCGCCACGATCGTTGCCGCATGCACGTCCAGCCCCGTAAACTTCGGATCCCGCTTCATGAGAGCCGCCCTTTGGTGAGAGTCGTGGTTGCTTGGCAGCTCCACGCTATCACCAAGGGGCGTGCTCTCAACATGCGTGAGATGAGCGTCGGGACGCCCCGGGAGCCGCGGTCCGCCCGTGCGGGGGAGCGCTCATCGTGAGTCCGCAGACGCTGGTGACGGTGCGGGCGGGGATTTTCGCCGCGGCCTACGCGGGCATCTCCTTCCAGCGCCTGCCGGGGCTGCGCTTGAACCGGCCGGCGGCCGCCTTGCTGGGCGCGGCGGCCATGGTGACGCTGGGCCGCCTGCCGCTGCGGGACGCGTACGCGGCCATCGACCTGGACGTCATCGTCTTCCTGCTGGGGCTGATACTGGTGGTGGGCTACCTGGAGGAGGCGGGCTTCTTCGAGTGGCTGGCGGAGCGGATCGTGGAGCGGGCGACGACGCCTCGCCGGCTGCTGGGTTACCTGGTCCTGACCTCGGGCATCCTCTCGGCGCTGTTCGTGAACGACACCATCTGCCTGGTGCTG
>JADGQX010000399.1 GCA_017881445.1 Gemmatimonadota bacterium
TTGAAGCCGCCGAAGGGCTGAACGCCCACGAGCGCGCCGGTGATCTTGCGGTTCAGGTACAGGTTGCCGACGTGGAATTCCCGGCGCGCGCGCTCGAGCCGGTCGCGCCGTCGCGACATGAGGCCGCCGGTGAGGCCGAACTCCGTGCCATTGAAGATCTCGACCGCGTGGTCGAAGTCGCGGGCGCGGATGAAGGCGAGGACGGGGCCGAAGATCTCCTCGCAGGCGACGGTCGCGTCCTCCCTGACATCGGCGATGACCGTGGGCTGGATGAAGTAACCAGCGCCCTTCTCCGCTTCACCGCCAACGGCGATGCGGCCGCCCTCCTCGACGCCCTTCCGGATGTAGGCCTGAATCTTCTGGAACGCTTTGTCGTCGATGACGGCGCCCATGAAGGTCGTCTGCTGGACGGGGTCGCCGACGGTGAGCTTGCGCGTGCGCTCGACGACCCGGGCCAGGACCTCGTCATAGACGGCATCCACCACGATCGCGCGGGAGCAGGCTGAGCATTTCTGACCCTGGAAGCCGAAGGCGCCGGCGACGAGGGCATCCGCGGAGGCATCCAGGTCGGCGGTCTCGTCCACGACCAGCGCGTCCTTGCCGCCCATCTCGAGGATGGTGCGCTTCAGGAAGTGCTGGCCCGGCTGCACTTTCGCGGCGCGCTCGAAGATGCGCATGCCGACTTCCTTCGAGCCGGTGAAAGCGATGAAGCGCGTGCGCGGAGAGTCCACCAGGGTGTCGCCGATGGCGCTGCCCGGCCCCGAGACGTAGTTGACCACGCCCGGGGGCACGCCCCCCTCGTCGATGAGCGCCCGCACCACCTGCCAGGCGATGGCCGGGGCCGTGGAGGCGGGCTTGAGCACGACGGTGTTGCCCGAGACCACGGCCGCCATGACCATCCCGCCCGTGATCGCCGAGGGGAAGTTCCAGGGCGGGATGACGGCGCCGACGCCCAGCGGCACGTAGTGCAGCGAGTTGTCCTCGCCCGGCATGGGGTAGACCGGCTGCGGCCCCGCCAGCTTCAGCGCCAGGCGCGCGTAGTACTCGGCGAAGTCGATCAGCTCGGCGACGTCGGCATCCGCCTCGACCCAGCTCTTGCTGACCTCGTAGACCATCCAGGCGGCGAAATCGAACTTGTGCCGGCGGATGGCCGCGGCGGTGCGCACCAGCGCGAACGCCCGCGACTCGGCGGGCGTGCGGCTCCAGGCCGCGAACGCCTCTTCGGCGACCCGGAGTGCCCGCTCGGCATCCTCGACGCCACCCTGCTGGAAGTGGCCGACGACCTGGTCGGGGTTGGCGGGATTGATGGACGCGAAGGTCGTCGCGGCGGCCTTCAGCTTGTCACCGATGATCAGTGGGTACGTCTGGCCGAGCTGGTCCCCTACCCGGGCCAGCGCCTCCTCCATGCTCCTGGCGTTGGCGGGATCGCTGAAGTCGGTGAGCGGCTCGTTGCGGAATTCCGGCAGCATAGGGTCCGCCTCCTTGGGGCAAGCGACGGCGGCGGCGCGGCGCTCGCTGTCGGCGCGGCATGGTTTGGGACGGCGCGGGAAACGTACCCGGCCCGCCGGAGCGGGTCAACGCCGTTCACGGCAACGGGTTGGGGCTGGCCAATAGATGCACGAGAAGCCGGGGTGGCGAACCGCCCCGGCCCCGGCAACCACCTCGAGCGCCCGGCTAGGCCGCGCGCTCGGACTTGGCGCTCTTCCGGCCCCGCGGCTTGGCGGGCGCGGCGCTCGCGCGCGCGGCCGTCTGCTGCGGCGCAGGCTTCGACACCGGCTTGGGCGCGCGCGGCTGATTGCGAGCGGCGAGGAATGCCTCCTCCGCCCCCGCCTCCGCGGCGCGGAAATCCCGCGGCGGCCGCGCCGTCGTGACGCATCCCGAGCAGTAGGGGTCGCTGTTGGTGGCGCGACCGATGAGCTCGCGCCGCTCCAGGCCGCGACCGCAGTCGGAGCAGTTGCGACCGTCGCCGGCCCGCTCGATGACCACGGGGACTGGCGTCGCCACATAGCCGCAGTTGACGCCGTGCTTCTCGCGCACGTGCGGCCCGCTCACCCACTCCCACGCGAGGCGCTTGGCCCAGGCAAGCCTGCCGACGCGCAGATCCGGCGAAACCGACACTTCGTTGCTCATGGACAGCTACTCCTGCGTGGCCCGACGTCGGACCGGTCCGGCGGGCGCCGTTGCCCGCCCTGGACCAAGCTACGACGCGCCAGCTTCAGTGCAGTCGGCGAATACCCTCCGGAGGGGCAGGAGTTTCCCCGACGCCGTAAGTCGGCATCCCAGCGGCGGCTGCCCTGCGGTTGTTCAGCACGACAATGGCCGTCCCGGCAATGCCCGCCAGCGGCAGAGCCAGGTCCTGCACCACACCGAACCTGACCGCGGCCACGGTCCCGACCAGCGACCAGGCCAGCGGGATCAGCAGCCGGCGGACCGGGACCACGCCCTGCGCCAGCACCAGGATGCCGAAGGTGAGGATCGTCACCGGGCAGGGCGCTCCGAAGGTGGGGACCGCCGGGTACACGTGCCCGAACGCCCGGCCGATCAGGGGATAGAGCGCGAGGGCGTAGACGATCATGGTGGCGCCGGCCACGCCCGGCGCGTTCCCGCGCAGCGCCACCGGCTGCCGGTCCCGGCCCGCCGCGGCAATGACGAAGACGACGGCCTGCACCAGGAAGAACGCGCCGAAGACGTAGCCCGCCGGACTCACACGCGTGAAGAAGAGCAGCCAGAACACTCCCCCGCTCCAGCCCCACAGTCCCG
>JADGQX010000167.1 GCA_017881445.1 Gemmatimonadota bacterium
GAGCTGCTGCGCGAACGGCTTGCGCGCGGCCGGCGCCGCCTTCTCCCGCGCCTCCTCGATCGGCTGCGTCTGCGCCAGCAGCGCATTCGACAGGTTGTAGAGCGCCCCATGGTTAAACGGGTTCGCCGCGGCGGCCTTGCGGAACGAGGCCGCGGCGTCGGGGAAGAGCCGGGCGCGGAATAGCGCCACGCCCGTCTCGAAGTACTGGTCATCGGACAGGTTGGGCATGGCGGCGAGCTCCAGGAACATCTTCTTGGCGTCCGCCTCGTTGCCGGCGAGCGCGATGTTGGTGGCGAGCTCCAGCTTGAGCCCGGCGTCCGTGGGGTTCGCCGCCAGCTGCTGCTGCAGCAGCGACACGGCGTCGCCGTACTTCTTGGTGAACTTGTAGAGCAGGACCAGGCGCTCGGTCGTCCGCGCCGTGTTCTCGTCCCACTGCTTCTGCTGGTCCGGCTTCAGGTTCTTGCCGTTCGGGCCCCGCAGGATCGCCAGCGCGCCCTTGTACTCCTCGATCGCGTTGTCGTATTCCTGCCGGTTCAGGTAGATCGACGCCAGCGTCATGCGCGCACTGGGACGACCCTGGAAGATCATGTCGGCGGTCCGCAGGTACCGGATCGCGTCATCCATCTTGTTGGCCTGCAACGCGCGCACGCCGTTGTTGTACGCGTCGATCCAGCCCTGCTCGCGGAAGGGCGCGTCCACCGGCACGTAGGGCGCGTACAGCGTCTCCGCCCGGTCGAACATGCTGTCGGCCTTCGCGGCATCACCCATGGCGATGTAGGTCTTGCCGGCCAGCTGCCAGGCGAACGGGTTGTTCGGGTCCTTCTGCATGGCCAGCGTGATCTGGTCCGTCGCTTCCTTGAAGAAGCGCGTCTTGTCCACCGCGTTGTTGGCCTTCAGAGCCTGGTCCAGGTAGACCTCGGCGCTGCGCGTCCAGACGTTCCCCGACGGCTTCTGTGCCCACGCCGCCGCCGGCAGAAGCATCAACCCCAGCACGAGGAAAGCCCCCGATCTCTTGCCCATTTGTGCGACCCTCCACGAATCGTTTAACTGCAGTTGAAATGGTCTACACGGATGCGTCATCGTTTGTTGCGTCGGCGCTGATAACCAGCCCGTCCTGCGCCCCCAGCTCCAGGCGCGCCTGGTACGCCGGCACGCCCGCCGCGCCGGCGGCACGGACGACGTCGTCGTGCTCGGGCTTGACCCGCTCGCTGCCGTCGGGCAGGCGCACGCGCTTGCGGCGCACGCGCTGCCCGCGCCACTCCACGACCTCGTCGGAGCGGGCCAGCGCGGGCCGCGTGACGGCCCAGTAGCGCGCGCCGATGGAGGTGGTCTCACGGAAGAGCGCGGCGAGGGCGGCCTCCAGGGCGGGCTCGGGCACCAGGGCTTCCAGGCGCATGCCGGCGCGCCCCTTCTTCATGCCCAGTGGCATGAGCACGGCGTCGAGCGCGCCCGCCGCCAGGAGCGATTCCTGCGCGCCGGGCAGGTACTCGGGCGACATGTCGTCCACGTCGGCCTGCAGCAGCATCAGGCGCGGGGCGGTGCCGCTCTCGGGCACCTCGGCCAGGATCGCCCGCAGGCAGTTCGGCCGGTCCTCCGGGTCCCGCCCGCCCGCGCCGAAGCCGCTGCGCAGCGGGGTGTACTGCTCGGGCGCGGTCTGGCCGCCGGTCAGGGTGGCCAGCAGCGCGGCGCCCGTGGGCGTGGTGCACTCCCCTTCCAGGGCGTCGTCGCGCACGGGCAGCCCTTCCAGCAGCTTGAGCGTGGCGGGCGCCGGCAGGGGAAAGCGGCCGTGCTCCATCTCCACCCAGCCGCGCCCGAGCGCCACAGGACGGGTGTAGCAGTGCTCGACCCCCAGCTCGGCGACACCGGCCACGGCGCAGAGCACGTCCAGGATGGCGTCGAGCGCCCCCACTTCGTGGAAGTGGACGCGCTCGATGGTGGTGCCGTGGACCCCGGCCTCGGCCTGGGCCAGCCGGTTAAAGGCATCCGTCGCGCGCGCCTTCACGCCCGGGGCGGCCGTGCAACCGTTCACGATCTCCAGCACGTTACGGAGGTGCCTGTGCGCGTGCTGGACCGGCAGCTCGAAACGGACACGGCCGCAGTCGATCCCCCGCCGGTCGGCACGCTCGACCACGACGCGCACGTCCTCGCCCAGCCCCAGTCCCGCCACGAACGACTCGAGCCATGCCGCGGGCAGCCCGACGTCCACCAGGGCCCCCAGGATCATGTCCCCGCTTATGCCGGCGAACGGGTCGAAGATGAGCGCGCGCAAGGCTCCCTTTCTCCGCGAATAAGCTCGAAAGCTAGGCCCGCCACCGCGCCCCGGCAACCAGATCTTTCACCACGGAGGACACGGAGATCACGGAGGCGGATGACCGCTTGGTCCGGGGCGTCCGCCGACTCACATCCTTTCACGCGAATTCGCGAAGGGCCGAAGACACGAATCCAGGTTCACGGCGAACCCTCGATCGGCCGGGCATCAGAAGAAGCGGGTGTGTTTTTCTTAACAACAACAACAACTTGCGGACGCCGGAGCGCGGGGGATACCCGGAGCGTTGGCGGCCGCCGTAGACCGCGCCGGGATCCTGCGGCAACGCCGCTCCGTGTCCTCCGTGCGCTCTGTGGTGAAAAATGGTGCCCGGATGCGTCGGGAACGTCGGGGTCAGGCGCCGGGCGCTTCCTTGCGCAGCGCCGCCAGCACGCGCTCGGCCAGCTTCGCGGAGAACCCCCGCACCGCGGCGATGTCGTCGGGGTCGGCATCGCGCAGGGCGCGCACGCTGCCGAACCGCTCCAGCAGGGCGCGCTGGCGCGAGGGGCCGATGCCCGCGATCTCCGAGAGCTCGCTGGTCAGGGTGCGGCGCGCGCGCAGCTTGCGGTTGTAGGTGATGGCGAAGCGGTGCGCCTCGTCGCGGATGCGCTGCAGCAGACGCAGCGGCGCCGAGGCGCGCGGCAACCGGATCGGGTCGGAGCGGCCGGGCAGGAACACCTCCTCTTCCCGCTTGGCCAGCGAGATGAACGCGACGTCTGCGGCGCCGGCCTCCAGCGCCGCCCGCACGGCGACGCCCAGCTGTCCCTTGCCGCCGTCGATGACGACCAGCTCGGGCAGCGGCAGCTGCTCCGCCAGGCGGCGGCGGAAGTAGCGGCCCACCACCTCCGCCATGGAGCGGAAGTCGTCGTTGCCCCAGTCGCCGCGGATGCGGAAATGGCGGTACTCGGCCTTGCACGGGTCGCCATTGGCGAACACGACGGCGCTGGCGACGACCTCGGTGCCCTGCGTGTGCGAGATGTCGAAGCAGACGACGAGGCGCGGCACGACCTTGAGCTCGAGCGCTTCCTGCAGCTCGTAAAGCGCATCGTCGGCGCGGACGCGCACGCCCTCCGTGAGCACGGCCTGCTCCTCCAGCAGGTGGCGCGCGTTCTGGCTGGCCAGCTCCAGCAGCGACGCCTTTTCACCCTTCTGCGGCACCACGGTGCGGACCCGGCGCCCGGCGGTCTCGCTCAGGATCGCCTCCAGCGTCCCCCGGTCCTCGAACTCGCCCGGGAACAGGATCTCGCGCGGCAGGTCCTCCAGCCCGTAGTCGCCGCGGCCCACATAGAAGCGGGTGGCGGCGGCGGAGAGGAGGGCCTCGTCGCCGGCCTCGTCCAGGTTGCCGAAGAAGTCCAGCTCCCGGCCCAGCAGCTTGCCGTCCCGGATGCGCAGCAGCACGGCGCAGCCGCGGTCCCCGTCCCGGGCGATGCCCACCACGTCCTGCTCCCCGCCTTTCACCGCCATGGTGCGCTGGCGCCGGGCCATGGAGTCGATGGCCGCCAGAGCGTTGCGCAGCGAGGCCGCCCGCTCGAAGTCCAGCGCCTCGGCCGCGGCGCGCATCCGGGCCTCCACCTGCGCGCGCACCCGCTCGGGCCGCCCCGACAGCAGCTCCAGCACCTCGTGCACCATGGCCTGGTAGTCCGCGGCCGTCTGCCAGCCCACGCAGGGCGCCTGGCAGCGTCCGATGTGGTAGTCCAGGCAGGGGCGGGCCGGCGCCTCCACGGGCAGGTCGTAGCGGCAGCTGCGCATGGTGTACAGGCGCCGGATCACGTCCAGCGCCTGGCGCATGGGACCCACGTCCGTGAACGGACCGAAGTAGCGCGAGCCGTCGTTGTCCAGCTGCCGCGTCACGTAAATGCGCGGAAACGGCTCCTGGACGGTCACCTTGATGTAGGGGTAGCGCTTGTCGTCCCGCAGCTGGATGTTGAAGCGCGGGTGGTGCGACTTGATGAGATTGGCCTCCAGCAGCAGCGCCTCCGCCTCGCTGCCCACTACGATGGTGTCCAGGTCCACCACGCGCCGGATCATCTCCCGCGTCGTAAGCGAGAGCGTGTGGTCCTGGGCGAAATGGCTCTTCACCCGGGCGCGCAGCGAGTTGGCCTTGCCGATGTACACGATCTCGCCGCGCGCGTCCTTGAACAGGTACACGCCCGGCCGCGTCGGCAGCTGCCGCAGCTTCTTCTGGAGAGAGTCGGGAGTCACGACATCTTCTACCCGCGGTGTCCGCGGCGTTCCTTCCCGGCGGATGGCGGGACGGCGGGATGGCAGGACGTTCGGGGCCGGGCGTCCTCAGGGCGCTATCCTGCTATCCCGCCATCCCGCTGTCACTTCCGAATTCGCGCCCTAACCCGGTCCACCCACGACCGGGCCTCCGCCACGCCGAAGGCGCTGGCCAGGACGAAGTAGGCGACGCCGTACGGTCCGAGCACCAGGATCGCCCGCACGATCATGGCACCCCGGAAGTGCAGGGGCGGCAGGAAGTGCGCGATGGCGCGCCCCAGCAGGGCGGCGACCAGGGCAGCGGCAAGCATGCGCAGGAGCACGGCCGGTCCGGCGCCGACCCGTCCGATCCGGCCGCGCAGCACGTGCTGCAGCACGGCCCACTCCGCCCATGCGGCCACGCCGGCGCCGATGGTGAGCCCCAGCGCGCCCAGCGGGTGTCCCGCCACATGGAAGTGGCGCTCCAGCGGGATCATCAGTCCCCAGCCGATACCCGCCGTCAGCGCCACGCGCATGACCCCGGTCCAGGCCGGGGTGCGCGTGTCGTGCTGGGCGAAAAAGGTCGAGGAGAAGAGTCGCGTGCCCGTGGACGCTGAGATGCCCAGCGCGAAGCCTGCCAGTACGACCCAGGAAAAGAGCGTGTCGGATGCCGTGAACCGGCCCGACTGCAGGATGGCCGCAATGACGACGTCGCCCAGCAGGAGATATGCGATGGTCGACGGCACGGCGAGCAACGCGATCTGGCGCAGCCCCGCGTTCAGTCGCACGCGCAAGGCGTCTCCTACGTCCAGCCGCTGGCGCGAGAGCTCCGGCAGCTCGGCGGCGGCCATGCTCATGCCGAAGAGCGAGATCGGCAGCAGGTAGAGCGTCGAGGTGTAGCTGATGACGGACACGGCGCCGTGCGAGAGGTACGACGCCAGCATGACGTCGATCCAGGCGCTGATCTGGACCACGCCCCGCCCCAGGATGGCGGGCCCGGCGTTGCGCGCCACCTCCCGGGTCTCCGGCGAGCGCACACCCGCCCAGCTGAACTCGAGGTTGCGCTCCAGCTTCAGCACGCGGGGGAGCAGCACCAGGAACTGCAGTACGCCTCCCACCAGCGCCGCCCAGGACACGGCGATGACCAGGCGGTCCAGCGGGAGGCGCATGCCGAAGAAGATGCAGCCGGCGATGATCGCGACGTTCCAGATGACGGGCGCGACATATGAGAGGAAAAAGCTGCGGTGGCTGTTGAGGATGCCGAGTCCCCACGTGTAGAGGACGAGCACGCCCGTCATGGGGAAGATGATGCGAGTGGCCTCGATGGTGAGCTTCAGCTGCTCCCCTTCGAAGCCGCTCGCCACCACGTTGACCAGCAAGGGGGCGAAGAACACGCCCAGGAGGCTGACGAAGCCAGCCAGCGCCAGGAGGAGCGAGAAGGTGGCCGCGGCGACCCGTCCCGCGTCCTCCTTCCGGCCCTGGTGCAGCAGCTCGGAATAGACCGGGATGAACGACGCCGACAGCGTCCCCTCGCCCAACAGGTTCTGCACGAAGTTCGGGATGCGCAGCGCCGCCCGGATGGCGTCGCCGTAGAGCGTCAGGCCGAAGTAGTGCGCGAAGGCCCACTCGCGCACCAGCCCGAAGATGCGGCTCAGGAGGATGCCCGCCGCCACCAGGCGGGCAAAGGCGCCCGCTCGCGGAGCCGCCCGCTCCGCCAGGGGCAGGTCCACCGGGATCCCGGGATCGGCGCCCGGGACCGGCCCGGGGGCCGCGCTCACGGGCGCGGGGTCCCCGCCGGCCGGGCGGAGCGGGTGAGGATCGTCCATCCCGGCGACGTCAGTGCTGGGACTCGCCGGGCGGCAGCGGGCCCGCGGCGCTCTTGTTCTCCAGCAGCCGGTGCAGGAACTCGCTCTGCTCCTGCAGCTGCTGCAGCTCACCGGTCAGCCGCTCGACCTCGCCTTCCAGCGCCTGCACGCGCGGCGCCAGCAGCGACTCGTCCGCGGGCGCGGCGCGCTCGAGCCGGCCCGCCAGCGCGCGGCCGAGCTGGGAATCCAGGACCACCGCGATCAGCGGGATCATCAGCGCCAGGATGACGATGAACGCGAAGACGAACATGCGGCCAAAGGTAGGGACTCCACGTACGTGGGCAAGTGGCGCCTGCAGTGGTAGGCGGAGGAAGCGCGCCCTTCAGGCCGTGGCGCACTCCACTCCCTGCCAGTCGGGCGCGTGCTCCGCCAGCGCGATGGGCAGCGCCTGGGCGATCTCCGCCAGCAGCTCCGGACCGTAACGGGCGATGTACTGCAACACGTTCAACACCCGCTCCTGCGGCGCGCCGCCCGGGTAGAGGTTGGCGGCCGCCTTCTCCAGCTGTTCCGTGGTCACCGCACTGCGCGCCTTCACGTGGGAGACGATCTTCTTCTCGGCCTCCCGCAGCGCCACGTGGCTGGCGTTGCGCGCCGCCGTCAGTGGACCCTTGAGCGTGGGATCGAGCTGCTCCGCCGCCCGGGCCAGGGCGTCGTACCCCTGGTTCAACCCGTCCCGCAAAGCCGCCACGGCCGCCTCCACCTCCGGCGGCATGTCGTCGCGCACCACGCGCGCGGCGAGCTCCCGCGTCGGCTGGTGGAAGTCCTCCAGCTCCAGGCCGAACTTCTCCACGACCTTGGCCACCTTGCGCTCCACCAGCGCGGCGCTGGCCCGCGGGTGGATAAGCGGCATCTCCAGCCCGTGCGCCTTGAACAGGCATCCCGTCTGGGCGAAGTAGCTCAGCTCCGACGGCCCGGCCACATAGGCCACGGTCGGGAAGAGCGTGCTCTCCACCACCGGCCGAAGCAGTACGTTGGGCGAGAACCGCTCCGGCTGCGCCTCCAGCGTCGCCAGCACCTCCTCGCGCGAGAGGCGGCGCTTGGTGCGCCGCAGCAGGAAGCCGCCGCCCTCGCGGATCAGCCGCTCGCGCCCCGACTCGTCCTCGTAGGACACGTTCACGGCGCCGGCGCCCACCGCCACCTGCGCGTGGTAACCGGACTCCACCAGCCGCTGGGTCTGGCGCACCAGCGCCTCTTCGTTCTCCGCCGCGTGCGCGATCTCGCGCCCCAACACGGGCGCTGCCAGCCGCCTCAGCTCCGGGTGCGCCGGGTCCACCAGCACCAGGCCGAAGGGCTCGAGCAGACCGGCCAGCATGTCCGCGAACGCCTCTGCCATGGTCGCATCGGGGCGGTAGGCGCTGCGGACCAGGGCGAGGAGTGGTGTCGTAAAGTCATTCTGCGGAAGAACCTGCGCCAGCTCGGCCAATGTGCTTTCGATGCCCGCGCCCAGCCGTCGGTTGGCCATGGAGACGGGAGGCTGCGCCGGGTCGGCCGGCAGCTCCAGCCGGTGCAGCACGTTCTGCGCATCCAGCAGGCCGGCGTGGTTGACCTCCTCGAAGTCGTGATCGGTGGAGGCCACCCAGAAGAGTGGTACCACCGGTTTCCCCAGCACCGGCTCGAGGGCGGCGGCCAGGCGCACGGCGGAGAGCGCCTTGTAGATCGTGTAGAGCGGCCCGGTGAAGAGCCCCGTCTGCTGCCCGGTGGTCACGAAGAAGCCGCCCTCCCGGACCAGCGCCTCCAGCCGGCGCACCGCGCCCGCGCCCGAGGGCCGCATGGCGGCGGCGACCCGCTCCCGTGCGGCGGTGTCGAAGCGCGCAGCCACCTCTCCCGCCCGGCGGCGGTAGGCCTCCGGGTCCCAGGGCGAGCCGCTGAAGAAGGGCGCGAGCTTCGGGGAGCCGGCGTAGTAGTCCTGCACGAGGGCGGGGCCATGCAGTCGGCCCGTCACGATTTCGAGGTTCAGCACGCCGCGTTCACTCCATGGCCTTGTGGTAGGGCTCGCCCCGCACGATGGTGCCGGCGCGATAGAGCTGCTCCGCCAGGAACAGCCGCGCCAGCTCGTGCGGCAGCGTCAGCCCGGAAAGGGAGAGCCGCTGGTCCGCGCCCGCGATCAGCTCCTCCGCCAGCCCGTAGGCTCCCCCGACGACGAAGGCGGCGCCGGCGCGTCCGTGCAGCGCCAACGCCTCCAGGTACCGGGCCAGCCGGGTCGAGCTCCAGGGCTCCCCGGAGCGCGTGAGCGCGACCGCTTCCGCTCCGGCAGGGACCCGCTCGCGCAGCCGCTCCGCCTCCGCGGCGCGCACCCGCTCCAGCGGCAGACCCTTGCGCGCCTTCTCTTCCCTGACCTCCACCACCTCCAGTGGCCAGTAGCGCGCGGCGCGCCGCTCGTACTCCGCTATGGCGCCCGCCAGCAGCGGTGCGGGTCGGCCCACGACCAGCAGCGTAACTCTCACTGTGTCTTCCCGGTTCACGGCGCCCGGCGCGCCGCCGGAAGCCGGGGGATCGTACCGGGCTCGCCACCCGCCCGCCAGCCCGGCGGGCCGCGATCAGCCGCGCGCGAGCACCCGGTCCAGCGCGGCGGCCAGCCCCTCCGCCCCGGCCTCGACCACCACCACCTGCTCCAGCACCACCAGCGGCAGGTCGGGCGCCGCCGCGGAGAGCTTGACCGCGTCCTTCGCGGTCGTGAGCACGACTCCCGTTCCCCGGGCTCGCGCGATCTCCGCCAGCTCCGCCACCGTGAACGCGTGATGGTCGGGGTAGACCAGCGCCCGCTCCACCCGCCCGCCCGCCTGCTTCGCATTGGCCAGGAACAGCTCCGGGTCGGCGACGCCGCACACGGTCGGTCCCTGCGGCGCCTCCACCCTGTCCGCCACCTCCGTCGCGGCGCCCGCAAAGGGCCAGCGGCGCCAGCCGGCGGGCAGGATGGCCAGGCGCAGGATGGCGGCGTGCGGCGCGCGCGCGGCCAGTGCGTGGGCCACGGCTTCGGACTTGACCGACGGCGCCACCTTGCGCGTGACCGCCAGCACGTGCGCGCGCCGCAGCGCAGCGGGCGGCTCGCGCCAGGGGCCGCGCGGCAGCAGCCGTGGAGCCGCCGTCCATCGCTCCGCGGCGACCAGCACGATGTCGAGATCCCGTCTCAGCTTGCGGTGCTGGAAGGCATCGTCCAGCACCAGCACGGTCGCCCCCGCGGCTGCCGCTCGCGCGGCGCTCTCCGCCCGGTCGCGGCCGGCGAAGACCGGCACGTCCGGGTGCCAGAGCCGGTGCAGCGCCGGCTCGTCGTCGGCGTAGCCGCCGTGCAGGATCGCCGGCCGCTCCCCCCTGGCCAGCAGCTCGTCCACCAGCCAGCGGCTGACCGGCGTCTTGCCCGAGCCGCCCACCGCCAGGTTGCCGATGCTGATCGTGGGGAGCGCAGACCGCGATCGTGGCAGCAGGCCGGCGTCGTAGGCGCCGTGGTAGGCGGCCTGCGCCAGGCGGAAGACCAGCTCGGCCGGCGCCAGCAGCGCCTCCAGCACCGGCGCCTCGCCGCGCCAGAGCCGCCGCGCCAGCGCTTCCC
>JADGQX010000400.1 GCA_017881445.1 Gemmatimonadota bacterium
GGGAGCACGGCTTCAGCGAGCGTCCGCGCTGGCCCATGATCGTGCTGCGCTCGCCCAAGGGCTGGACCGGGCCGAAGTTCGTGCATGGCCTGCAGACCGAGGGCTCGTTCCGCTCGCACCAGGTGCCGCTCACCGCCCCCACGAAGGACCCCGAGGAGTTGGCGCAACTCGAGGAATGGCTGCGCAGCTACCGCGCCCAGGAGCTGTTCCAGGACTCCGGCGCACTGGTGCCGGAGCTCGCGGCCCTCGCCCCGGAAGGCGACCGGCGCATGAGCGCCAACCCCCATGCCAACGGCGGGCTGCTGCTGCAGGACCTGGTCCTGCCGGACTTCCGCGCCTACGCCGTGGACGTGCCCCGGCCGGGCGCCACCGTGGCGGAGGACACGCGCGTGCTGGGCAACTTCCTGCGCGACGTCATCCGGCTGAACCAGGAATCGCGCAATTTCCGCATCATGGGGCCGGACGAGACGGAGTCCAACCGGCTG
Organism: Gemmatimonadota bacterium; assembly: GCA_017881445.1. Taxonomy (GTDB): domain Bacteria; phylum Gemmatimonadota; class Gemmatimonadetes; order Longimicrobiales; family RSA9; genus JADGQX01. Next base: position 486 of record JADGQX010000400.1, read on the forward strand.
GGCGCCGTGTTCGAGGTGACCGACCGGGTGTCCACCGCGGAAATCCTCCCCACCGACGACCACGTCGCGCCCGAGGGACGCGTCATGGAGGTGCTGAGCGAGCACATGTGCCAGGGCTGGCTCGAGGGCTACCTGCTCACCGGGCGACACGGCTTCTTCTCGTGCTACGAGGCCTTCATCCACATCATCGACTCCATGTTCAACCAGCACGCCAAGTGGCTGAACACGACCCGCGGCATCCCGTGGCGCCGGCCCATCGCGTCGCTCAACTACCTGCTCACGTCCCACGTCTGGCGCCAGGACCACAACGGCTTCAGCCACCAGGACCCCGGCTTCATCGACCACGTCATCAACAAGAAGGCCGACGTCGTCCGGGTCTACCTGCCGCCCGACGCCAACACGCTGCTCTCCGTGGCCGATCACTGCCTGCGCAGCCGCCATTACGTCAACGTCATCGTGGCGGGGAAGCAGCCGGAAGCGCAATTCCTGGACATCACGGCCGCCGCCGCGCACTGCAAGAAGGGGCTGGGCATCTGGAAATGGGCCAGCAACGACGAGGGCGTGATCCCGCACGTGGTCATGGCCTGCGCCGGCGATGTGCCCACGCTGGAGACGCTGGCCGCCGTGCAACTGCTGCGGAAACAGATCCCCCACCTCCGCATCCGCGTGGTCAACGTGGTGGACCTCATGACGCTCCAGCCCGAGCGCGAGCACCCGCACGGCCTCAGCGACGACGAGTTCGACGCCATCTTCACCAGCAACCGACCCACCGTCTTCGCCTTCCACGGCTACCCCTGGCTCATCCACCGGCTGACCTACCGGCGGAACAACCACGACAACCTCCACGTCCGCGGCTACAAGGAGGAGGGCACGACCACGACGCCCTTCGACATGACCGTCATGAACGAGCTCGACCGCTTCCACCTGGCCCTGGACGTCATCCACCGCGTCCCCGAGCTGCGCGGCGACCCCGCCGCGCAGGCTGCCGAATACCTGTTCCGCGGACGGCTGGCCGAGCACGCGCGCTACATCCGGGAGCACGGCGAGGATATGCCCGAGATCAGAGACTGGAAGTGGGAGGGGTGAGGGGGGAGGGAAGAGGGTAAACGGCCGCAAGCGCAAGCGCATGCGTTCACGTGCACGATCGTGAACGTGAACGTGCCCGCTTGCGCTTGCGGTCTTTATTGCTGTCCGCTGCCCGGCACCCGGGCTAGAACTTCCACGAGCCGTTGCCGACGCCGGGAATGCTCCACGTTCCGTCTCCAGTGCAGGGAGGCGGCGGCGAGGCGTTCTTCCTGACCCTGCCGGTGATGGTCAGCGTCTTGCCGTTGACGGGCACGCTGATGTCCACCTGCCGCACGCCCGTGGAGTCCTGCACCGAGACTACGCTACCCGTCCCGGAGACGCCGCCCAGGGGTCCGGGAGCCCCGTCGGTCCCCGTGGTCCAGCCGATGCTCGTGCCCGTCGGGTTGAGCAACCTGGCGCTCGTCGTGATCTCGTGCGTCGCGCCACCCCCGTCCGCGAAGACGCCGGCCACGGTCAGGTTCAATCCCGCGCCGGCGCTGTCGCAGGCCGCGAGCACCCGGGCGAGGGTCGAGCCGGACCCGGAGCCGCCGGGTGTGCCGACCGTGCCGCGGCCAGGGCACAGGCTGCTGCAGCCGTTGATCAGGACCAGCAGGAAAACCACCGTGCCGACCTTGCCCCGAGTAGTCATGGCGCGTCCCCCGGTCGTGGATGACTCGACAGCGTGGCGCAATGATGCTGCTGCGCGCCGCCAGGTCGAGTTTCCTGTGACGGCGGCCCTGTCGCGTCACCCCCCGCCGAACGTGATCCCCGCCTTCTCTCCGGTCACCCATACCACCACCGCCCCCAGCAGGCACACGCTGACGGCGGCCGCGGCCATCGCGGTGGTGTAGCTGTAGTGCACGGCCAGGATCGCTTCCACGTAGGCGATCGGGCTGGCGATCATGACGCCGCACTGGTAGGCGAAGCCCGGCAGCACGCCGCGCACGTTGTCGGGCGAGAGCTCCGTGATGTGGGCGGGGATCACCCCCCACGCGCCCTGCACCATGAGCTGCATGGCGAAGGCGCCCAGGGCGAGCAGCGCGACGGACGGGACGTAGAGCCAGAGCGGAACGACCAGGATCGCGCCCACGAGCGCGATCGTGATGGCGCGACGTCGCCCGATGCGATCGGAGAAGCGGCCGAAGAGGATCCCGCCCGCGATCGCGCCCACCATGGAGAAGGCGGTGAGCGC
>JADGQX010000401.1 GCA_017881445.1 Gemmatimonadota bacterium
GCGATGCGTGTCACGCTCGGAGTAGAGCCGGTCCACGGCCGTCAGCCTCGTGTTGTACTCCTCGAACAGCTCGTTGCGATCGGTGCCGGGAGAGGGATCCACCCGGGCCCAATACTGCGAGAGCAGCCGACGTTGGGCGTCCGCCGGTACCGTGCGGGCGATCTTCGCCAGCGGCGGCCCCGGGGGCGCGAGCAGCAGCGCCTCCACCATGCGGTTGACCGAGGAGTCGTTCATCACCGAAGACGACAGGTAGCGCTCCAGCACCGCCGAATCCGCCGTCGCCCGGGACGAAGGCCGCGCCGGTGCGGCCAGGACCCTGGGCTCGGAGCCGAGCGGCAGCATGGTGAACGGCGCGCTGCGCTCTTCCGTCGCCCCGGCACGCTTCAGCCCGACCACGAGGTGGTAGTCGCCCGGCGGGAGCCCCGCCAGGTTCAACCGACCCGTGAGCGGCATGCCCGCGCCGGCGACCTGCGCCGCCTGCGTGGTGTGAAGCAGCGTGCGGCCCCCATCCGGCGAGCGGATGTCGAAGCTGACCTCCTGCGGCGCATCCCCCCCCCCACCCGCCGACGCGGCATACATCTCCACGTAGTAGGACAGGGCGGGGCTGCTCGGGTAGAGCTTCACCCGCGGGGCACGCTCGACCACATAGCGGCCCCGCCGCATCTCGGCGGGACCGAGAGCGGAGGAGTCCATGGAAATGCGGATGGACGGGCTGGTCAGCAGGTCCGAGAGCGCCGGCGCGGCAGCGTAGGCCGTTATGGGCACCACCGTGGAATCGAGCGCGGTCCCGTGCTGCAGACGCACGTCCACCGTGTAATTCCCCGGCGCCAGCGCAATGGTGAAGGGCGTGGTCACCTCGCCGGCGGCGCCCGAAGCGACGACGCCGGCGTCCACGGCCAGGTTCCAGCTCTCGCTGTGCAGCGTGCGAGCGGCATCGTCCTTCACCAGGAAGTCGACCCGTGCCGGAGCCGAGGATGCGCCCAGGACCTTGAAGTCCACCCGGATCAACCCTTCCACCAGCGTGGTGGCGGGGTTACGCCAGTAGCGAACGTAGTCCACGGTAATGCCCGACGCGCTGCCGGCCGTGCCTGCGTTCTGGGCGTGGATCGCCGCACCGCCCCCGAACAGCAGCGAGAGCAGCGCGGCGGACGCGATCCGGAATCGACGGAACATGCTACCAGTCTCCCTGGACTACCAACCGAAGTGAACCGTAAATGTGTTCACACTCGAGAGTATGCCCAGGTTCCGATAGGCGTAGTCCACGCCCATGTTGAAGCCCAGCAGCTTGGTCGCAAGTCCGCCGCCTAGGGCCAGGCCGTCCCAGGAGCTGCTCAGCGTGGACTTGAACGCGGCCGACTGGAAGGCGGAGCTGGTGTTCAGCCCGTTGTCCCCCTGATACGAGTAGCTGCCGCGCAGCGCCGCCTGCACACCGCTCAGGTTGAGCGCGTACTCGGCGCCCAGGCCGAAGCCCGGATTCGAGTCGCTCGGCTGCCAGAACTCCGACAGGACCGTCAGGCGGTTGGACTGCGCCGCCATCAGGTCGTAAGCCAACCCCACGTGGAACTGCGTGGGCAGATCGGAGCCCGTGGTGCGCAGCTGGACCGGCTGCGGCTCCACGCCCTGGCCGCCATCCGCCGGCGGCACCGACGCGTTCAGCGCCGAGCCCGTGAAGGTCAGCGAGCTGCCATAGTCCAGGATGGTGAAGGAGGCCCGGATCGGCTTGCCCGCCAGCTTGGCGTGATAGCTCGTGCCGAAATCGAGGGCGATGCCGTTGGCGCTCGTCGCCCCGAGCTGGTCCGAGAGGTACTTGCCAGTGAAGCCCACGGAGAACTTGTCCGAGAGCTGCATGCCCAGCGTCACCCCGATGGCGGTCTCGGCGACGCTGTAGGTGTCACCGGTCCCGGTCTGCGCGTCCTCGGTATACACCGGCTGCCCCGAGAAGCCGAAGTTGGTGACGCTCACCCCCAGCGCCCACTCGCCGCCGCGCAGCGGAGCGGAGAAGCCGGCCCAGATGTGCTTGGTGTCGGCCACGTAGGTCGTGTAGGAGAGGGCGGCCTGCTTGGTATCCGCCAGCGCCAGGCCGGCGGGGTTCCAGAACATGGACGCCGCGCCCGTGACGATCGCCGCGAACGAACCACCCAGTGCGGCGCCGCGGGCGTCGACCGGCAGCGTCAGGAACTCCGCTGTGCGGCCGCCGTACGGCGTGTTGTTGATTGTCTTGTTCACCTCTCCGTTGTTCCCCGTATTGTCCGTCGCGGTCTGCGCGAGCAGCGCTCCGGGGAGCAGGAGGAGAGCGAGAACGGTTCCGATCGATCGCTTCATTGTCGGACCTCGCTAACGGTTGCGGCCCGGTCCGGGGCGCGCCCAGCGCGCCCCGGACCTACCCGGATCAGCGCGCGAACTGGATGACGGTGAAACGGCCGGTCTTCTTGATGCCGCCTGCCGCCTCCACCACGTAGAAGTACACACCGGAAGCCACGAACTGGTTGTTCCGGTTGCGCAGGTTCCAGCCTTCCTCGCCACCGAGCAGCGGATCGTTGTGCTCGATGACCTGCACCAGGACGCCATTCACCGAGAAGATCCGAATGAGCGCCTGCGACGGCAGGTTGACGAAGCGGAGCTGCTTCGTCGAGGGCCCGAGGTCGAACTGGCTCCGCACGTAGTACGGATCCGGAACCGTGTGAATGTTGTTGAGGTCCGCCTGCGCCACGCTGGTCACCGCGGTGGTGGGCGTGACG